>JADGCQ010000015.1 GCA_015228925.1 Magnetococcales bacterium
AATCCCCCAGACCCCTTTTTTCTTTTAATAATATTTTTTATTGATACCAATAAAACAACGAATATCAATACGCTATGGTGCCAAGAAATTTTAAATGCAACTGCCCTGGTCAATCTCTCAGGGAGATGCGTCCCAATCCAATGATGGCAAGGGGAAGGGGGGGGATTATCCCACCCCTTCCCATGGACTAAAGATCCAACGACAACCTCAACCATTCTTCAAAGCGGCCTGGGCAGCGGCCAAACGGGCAACAGGAACCCTGTAGGGGGAACAAGAAACATAATCCAACCCCACCGACTCAAAAAAGGTGATGGATTCGGGATCACCACCATGCTCACCGCAGATGCCCAGTTTGATCCCAGGACGTTTCTCACGCCCTTTCATGGCCGCCATTTTGACCAACAATCCCACCCCGAATTGATCGATACTGACAAAAGGATCCTTGGCAAGCAGATTTTTACGTACATATTCCTGTAGGAATGGACCCGCATCGTCGCGTGAAATACCCATGGTGGTTTGGGTCAGGTCATTCGTGCCAAAAGAGAAAAACTCCGCATGAACCGCCAATTCGTCTGCCGTCAGGGCGGCCCTGGGCAACTCAATCATGGTACCAATACGGTATTCCAACTGAACCCCGGTCTCTTGAATGACCCTCTCACAAACCGCAACCGCTCGATCTTTCAAATATTTGAGTTCGGTCTCTATACCAACCAACGGAATCATGATTTCTGGAGTGATGAGAAAACCCTCGGATTTGATCAGATGGCAAGCCGCCTCCATCACCGCTTGCACCTGCATTTCGTAGATTTCCGGGAAACTGATACCAAGACGGCAACCACGATGCCCCAGCATGGGATTGAATTCCTTCAGACCCTCAACCCGCTGCCTGACTTTTTCGACAGGCATACCGAAGACCAGTGCCACTTCGCTTTGCCCCTCCTCATCGTGAGGAATAAACTCGTGCAATGGTGGATCCAAGAGCCGAATGGTGACTGGGAACCCGCGCATTTCACGGAACAATCCTTCAAAATCAGCACGCTGCAAAGGGAGAATCTTATCGATGGCCCGACGACGATCGGCATCGGTTTCGGAAAGGATCAAACCGCGCATATGAATGATACGGTCTGCGCCAAAAAACATGTGTTCGGTACGACACAACCCAATCCCACGCGCCCCAAAACCACGGGCGGTACGTGCATCATCCGGGGTATCGGCGTTGGCACGGACCGTCATCCGGGTAAATCCATCCACCCACTCCATGAAGGTGGAAAAATCTCCAGATAGTTCAGGATTTTGCGTAGGAACCTGTCCCAACATCACCTCTCCGGTGGAACCGTCGATGGTCACCCAGTCACCTTTGTTGACCACGACGCCTCCCATGGTGAACAGTTCTTTTTCCATATCAATGGAAAGACCAGAACAGCCCGAGACACAAGGGCGGCCCATCCCACGGGCTACCACCGCCGCATGGGAGGTCATGCCGCCGCGAGCGGTGATGATCCCCTTGGCCGAATGCATGCCATGGATATCTTCGGGACTGGTTTCATCGCGCACCAACATGACCATTTGTCCTGCGGCAGCCCATTGTTCCGCTTCGTCTGCCTCAAATACCACCTTACCCGTTGCCGCCCCTGGAGAGGCTGCCAACCCTTTGCCCAGCACCTGCTTTTTGGCTTTTGGATCCAAGGTAGGGTGGAGCAATTGATCCAGTGATTCCGGTGCCACACGGGATACCGCCTCACGGGTATTGATTAATCGCTCATGAACCATATGTACCGCAATTTTCAAGGCCGCCTTGGCGGTCCGTTTGCCATTGCGCGTTTGCAGTAACCAAAGTTTATTGCGTTGTATGGTAAACTCGATGTCCTGCATATCCCGGTAGTGTGTTTCCAGCCGCTTTTGGACGGCATAAAGTTCTTTGTACAATTCCGGCATCGATTCTTCCATGGCCGGTAGGTTGGAACCATTGAGGTTTTTCCCTTCAATGGTAATCTGCTGCGGGGTGCGAATACCGGCCACAACATCTTCCCCCTGGGCATTGATGAGGTACTCACCGAAAAACCTGTTATCCCCTGTGCTGGGATCCCGGGTAAAAGCGACCCCGGTGGCGCAATCATTGCCCATGTTGCCAAACACCATGGCCTGTACATTGACGGCGGTACCCCAGGTTTCTGGGATGTCATTCAAACGGCGATAAGTGACCGCCCGTGGAATGGTCCAGGAGTTGAACACCGCTCCGATGGCCCCCCACAATTGATCCTGGGGATCTTCTGGGAAAGGTTTTCCGGTCACTTCCAATACTTTGGCCTTGTATTTTCCTACCAAGGTTTTCCATTCATCCGCCAGGACCGAGGTGTCTTCCGTTTTGCCCGCCTGTTCTTTCATGTGACGCAGCATATGTTCAAAATGGTGGTGGTCAACACCCAACACCACATTGGAGTACATCTGAACAAATCGCCGGTAGGAATCATAGGCAAAGCGGGAATCATTGGACCGTTTGATCATCCCCTGGACGGTGATATCGTTAAGACCCAGGTTTAAAACGGTGTCCATCATCCCAGGCATGGAAACTCTGGCCCCGGAGCGGACGGAGACCAGCAGCGGATTGTCTGGATCACCGAACTTGGCCCCCATCACCTTTTCAACTTCCGATAACGCCGCTGCCACTTGTTCTTTGAGTCCGTTGGGATAATCACGAAGTTTCAGATACAAACCACAGACTTCGGTACTGATAGTAAACCCGGCGGGGACAGGGATACCCAGGCGCATCATCTCTGCCAGATTAGCCCCTTTGCCACCCAAAAGATTTTTCATTCCCGAATCACCTTCGGCCCGGCCATCACCGAAGAAATAAACAAATTTCTGCTCAAACATAAACCTTCCTCCTCATTGAATGAATTGTCCGCAATACGCAACAACGACAGGGGGAATATAACGAGACACAACATCTCTTCGGCCTGGGAAATCAAAATGAAACCACGCACATATTTTCAACTGAAATCGACCTTCTACGACAAAGCAAGACCGTTTATACATGACGGTGACGTACAAATCAAGTCACCATCACCGATGTATGTCGCCTTATCCATCCGACTTCTCCTTTATGATTTGCCGTTACTCCAAGCCTGGTGCTTCGTGCCCGTTGACAATCCCATCTTCGGAAGAATCTTTTTAGTAAATTTATTATAAAGAAACATACTATTAATAAATACTGATGCAAAATATTAACATCCTGCGGTCAGAGATGGAAAAAAATTAATTTTATATATGTGTTGCTCGTATTGTAGATACATGCCACCATTGGGGATGATTCATTATCGTTCGCCGCTTATGAAGTAACCTGTTTTGACGCACATTTGCTAGGCTGCCTGCCATGATCCTACACCCTCAAAAAAAAACGACCAGACCAACCTGTCATAACAACCCGGATTCCAATACCCATTCCACGGGCGGGCATCCCCGGAAAAAGCTGGAGTCGCACCTCTCTTTATGGATCAGCGTGATAACCTGGGGTTGTCTTTTCTGGCTTCTCGATAGGGTGAAATCGGCAATGCCCGAACCCAGTACCTTTTTTACCCGAGTGTTTGAATTGAATGTGCGATCCACTTGGGATATGCAGCGGGTGTTGGAATCGACAACATGGATGCTGGTGTTGGCACTGGTTTCTTTGATCAATATGGTTATTGGCGTAGCCCGAAATGGCGGAAAATACCGAACACCAGAGATAGCGTCCCTGATTTTGGCTGGAACTGCCTGCGCTCTTGCCTTATGGCTGATGCGTGTGGAATAACGGCGGGAATTGCACAACCCCCGCAAACAACCATCCCCCGGATAATCGTCTGGGGGATGGTTGACAACAGGCACCCTGCGAAGAATCCTCCCTTCGCAAGGTGCTTTGCATCTTCCATCAATGGCTAGCCGGTGCCAGAGGGGTGGTCGGAACACCCATCTCCATTTGGACTGGCTGAACTTGTTCACTTTGGTTGCGTTCCGCCGTCGGATGCCAACCGGCAATAGACATCATGAGAAAGAATCC
Source organism: Magnetococcales bacterium (assembly GCA_015228925.1). GTDB lineage: Bacteria > Pseudomonadota > Magnetococcia > Magnetococcales > UBA8363 > UBA8363. Next base: position 4,037 of record JADGCQ010000015.1, read on the forward strand.
AACGGTGTACGCCAGCGTGACATGCCAACCATGGCGGAGCCAGTTACCAACCGATTTGGCTTCGGGAAAGGTGTTGGAAAGGGCAACACCGGCGGAAGATCCAAACCAGATCATCGAACCACCAAATCCCACGGAATAGGCCAGAACCCCCCAATCATAGCCCCCTTGTTTGATGGCCAAGGCGGTCAAGGGGATGTTATCAAAAACAGCCGAAACATAACCCAACCCGAGAGCGGTCTGCCAGGAGGCCAGAGGGAGCTTTTCTACAGGCATCAAAGAGGCACAGACCACTAGGGAGAGGAGGAAAATAGTCCCTTTGAACGTTTCCGGCATGATTTTCCATTCGGGAGTCCGCACAAAAGCGGACAGCAGTAACGCGACCCATACCCCGACACCGATGAACGGGAACGTGTCGGAAATTTCGTTAAACTTGATATTGACGACCATGTTGACGGCAATGGCCACAATCAGAATGAACGCGACGATGGCGACCCGTCCACCATCAACTTTGATGTTGATGGCGTGATCGGCCTTGATCGGAGAATGTTTATCCTGTTGCAAGGCGGCGGGAATGCCACAAATCAACAGCGCGAAAAATGCACCGGCATACGCATGGAGGACGGCTGAAGGGGCAATTCCGGCGATCCACATCATGGTCGTCGTGGTATCTCCCACCACACTCCCGGACCCCCCCGCATTGGATGCGGCGACGATCCCGGCCAGATAGCCAACGTGGACTTTGCCACGAAAAACCGCTTTGGCAACCGTTCCACCAATGAGTGCCGCAGCAATATTATCCAAAAAGCTGGAAAGGACAAAAACCAAAGCCAACAAAACAAAGCCTCCCTTCCATCCTTCCGGCAGAAAACGGGGGAGAAGATCGGGCACCTTGCTGTGTTCAAAATGGTTGGAGAGCAAGGCAAATCCCATCAGCAAACAAAACAGGTTGGCCAGAATCACCCATTCATGCTCAAAATGCTGCACCAACCCGGTTATCCCTGTCCCATGCTTGAACCCGGTAAAGATCAGCTTGTAGAGGACGATGGTTGCCACCCCTGTCAGGGCCACCTGCAAGGTGTTGTTGTGGAAAAGAGCCACCCCCAACAGCACCAGTGCAAATAGGATAAAATCCAGCGGAATGCCGAACAGCGACGGCCCATCAACCCCAGTGGTGGAACTAGCCCAGGCGGTGGCTGGAGCAAGCACCGCCGCCAACAGAAAAAAGAGAAATCGTTTCATGCCATGTGACCTTATTGGAGTTGAATGAAAAATATTGGGGAAATTCGGAAAGCACCGCATGTTCAGTAAAGTAGTGCTAAATCATTGATTTGTAAACATTAAAATAGTGTAAAACACGATTATGATATTTTTTAAATATCTCCTATATATAATAAAATACACTATATATTTGTAATATTTACCGCTAAGAAGACATATAATTCATATTAATTTTATCTTTATGCAGAACGCCCATCTCAGGAGGTTCTGAACGGAAGTGATGGACTATCGACCCGTTTTGACCATCACAATCATGATCCGATCAACGGACAAGACGATAACCAATGCCTGTTTCTGTCATAAGGTGTTTGGGGTTGGAAGAATTTTCCTCGATTTTTCGCCGAAGTCCTGCCATGAAAACCCTGAGATAATGCGGCCTTTCCACATAGTCAGGCCCCCAAACCTTTTGCAAAATAAACCGATGGGTCAACACCAACCCCACGTTGGCTACCAGCAAAGTCAATATCTGATATTCGATCGGTGTCAAATGGACCGGAGTGCCACCACGACTGACCCGGCGATGTACCATATCGACCTGGACATCCCCAAACTCAAAAATTCCCCCCTCATTGTCCTCATGACCATCACGGCGTGCCCGCCGCCGCAACACGGCACGGATGCGCGCATGTAATTCGGGGACTCCAAAAGGTTTGGTCAGATAATCATCCGCACCCGCATCCAAAGCCGCCACTTTCTGCATCTCCTCGGTACACACCGATAGCACCAAGATGGGAATTTCACACCAAAGTCTAAGCTCCCGGATGACATCGACCCCATCCCGGTCCGGCAAACCCAAATCCAGAATGATCAAATCGGGACGGCGTGAGGCGGTCTCCATCAGCCCCTGTTGCGCCGTTTCCGATTCCCATACTTTGAAGCCATTGGCCGATAAGGCCATGGCCACGTAGCGACGAATCATCTTTTCGTCTTCAATCAAGACCACACTCTGTTGCGGTTCGCTCATGGACTCACCTCTGTATCACAAATAACGGTGGGTGGTTTACCCAAGGGGAAAATAATCTCAAATTTTGCTCCGCCCTCTTTTCTATTTTCAGCACGGATGCTACCGCCATGCGCCCGTACCACGGCGCGAACAATGGAAAGACCCAATCCGACGCCACCTGTGCCCGCAATGGTTTTCCCATGGACAAACTTGGAAAATATGGCCTCCTCCTGACCTTGGGGAATCCCCGGGCCATTGTCCATGACATGCACCACCACCCCTTGCTCAGCGACATGGGCCGCCAGTTCAATACGACTGCCAACGGGTGTATGACGCGCCACATTTTCCAACAAATTGCGGAAAACCCGCTCCACCATGGTGGCGTCCATCTCCAACAATGGAATATCACTCCCCATGGTGACATCAATGATATATCCCCGCAAAACATCGCCGCTGGTTTTGAGTGCCGATCCCACCACCTCTTCCAAGACCTGCCATTCCTTGTGCAAGGTGACACTATCTTGGTGAAGACGCGCCATATCCAGCAATTTATCGACATCCGACAAAATTAGGTGTATCTGATCCCTGATGCCACCCAACATGATCTGGTGCGTTTGGGGTAATGGGGGAAAACTCCATTGCATCGCATCCGCCATCCCTGCCATGGCCGCAATCGGCGTGCGCAAATCGTGAGAAAGGCTTGCCAACAAGGCATTACGCAACCGTTCCGAATCAATCTCCAACAAGGCCTTGCGTTCTCTGGCGGCATAACTCAACCGTTCCAAAACCAATCCCATAAACGTAACACACATGCGTAACAAAGATTCCTGTTCCCCAGACAAAACCCCGTCTGTCTGTTTCAAGGTTAACACCATGATCCCTTGATTTTTTTCACTTCCCTGTAATGGAATATAGAGGGAACCGTCCATCAAACAGGTACGAAAATCGGGCAAGGTTCCCATATTTCCGTCGAAGATACGCTGTGCCCAAGGAAGGTTGACCCACGCGGACGGGTTTCCATCCACCGACAACTTGCCCGTGTCATCGGGGAAAATTAACACACCATGCGCATCAAAATTATCCGAAACAAATCGGCGACATGGACGAATAATTTGATCCGGTGAGGCAATTCCCGTCAATTCCCCCGCCAATTCATAGAGTGAACGGATGCGTTGTTCCCGATTCTCGGCAATGACAACCTGATTCCGCAATCCAGACGCTAGATGGGTCGTAATCATGGCGATCAGCAGCATCAAGGCAAGGGTCAGCAAATATTGAAGTTCGATGATCTCGAAGGATGAATGTGGCGGGACAAAAAAATAAAAATAGATCGCGATACTCAAAAAAGAGGCCAGAATCGAGGCCCTGCCATTGAGTTTGAGTGCCACCAAAAACACGAGAAACAGGTATACCATCAACACATTGACCATCAAAATATGGGCATGCAATGGCAATAACAAAGCAGTGGTCATGCCGATCAGGGCAACCACCAACAACTCATCTTTCATCGCTGTGAGTATGGCGTACTGCGGATTTTCCATCAATTTTAAGGAATCCTTTACCCGACAGGGAGGATGATCTCCAACACGGTCCCCCGCCCAGGATGACTTGAACACTGGATGGTCCCTCCCAGAGTTTGCGTCACCAGATTATAAACAATATGCATCCCCAAACCGCTCCCTCCACGACTGCGCGCCGTTGTAAAAAAGGGTTCAAAAATGCGCAACCGATCTTCCTCCTCCATACCACGACCGCTATCGGAGTATCGGAAAATAACGTTCCCTTCCACCTCTACAATCCTGAAAACGATATCCCCGGACACCATCTCATGAAAACCGTGCAGCAGGGAATTGATGACAAAGTTGGTGATAATCTGCGAAAAAGCACCCGGATAACTATCGATTTCCAAAGTTTCGGGACAATCCACGGTGACCTTGTGTTGCGTTTTCTTCAAGTGGGGACGCAAACTGACCAGCGTTTGTTGAATACATTCAGCCAAGTAAAAACGGCGTCGCTGCTCATGGGTACGATCCACGGCTACCTGTTTGAAACTGCGCACCAGTTCCGCAGCCCGGTTTAAGTTTTGCAAAATCATCTGCGTTGATTCAACCACATCCTTAAAATAAGCCTCCAATTCCGATTTACGGAGTGTCCCTTGGGCAAAGTGATCGGCACATCGCACGCTTTGCTGTCGCAGGTAGGACGCCGCCGTCACCCCCGAACCTACCGGAGTATTGATTTCATGGGCAACCCCGGCCACCAGGTTACCCAACGACGCCATCTTCTCCGACTCCACAAGCTTTCCTTGTGTACTTTTGACCACTTCGAGGGATTGCCGCAATGCTTCATTGGCTTTCTGCAACTCTTCCTGACGTGTTTGTTCCCGCTGTCGTGAATGGAGAATCTCCTGAATCATCCATTGAAACTGTTCCCCCATGATCAAAAGTTGATCACCAGCGGCCACTGTCTGTTTTTTGATCCCTAGTTGTCCGATGGCGGCATCGATCATCCCTTCAGTAAATATCTTTAATCTTCTTGTCAGATAATAGACCAGAAGAAAAAATATAATCGTCAGTGCGCCATAGCCAATGGCAAGATGTGTTCGCTCACCGCGGACAATGGAATTGCTTAACCGATCCATTTCAGCCTTTTCAACCAGTGTGGCAAAATGAATGGGGATATCGATGGAAAAATCATAATCCAAAAATTTTTTTCCAAAAATGGCAAATTGAGGGGTTAATTCCTCCATTGTCATCCCCGTCGATATGCGGTCGGGACGACTGCTGGCAAAAACCCGGTTGGTTTCGCCGTTAATCAAGGCGACAACGTTGCTTGAATCGGACCGTCTGTGAAACAACGATAAAAAATCATCATTTAAGGGAACCACAAAAACTAGGAAAGCCTTGGGATTTTCCGAGGCTTTGTGCCCAGAGATGCCGCTGACATTGATCAGATAAATGATTCCCTCATGAGCGGCAATATGGGTGTGTCCAGCGGTATTGAGCAAACGGGGGAGAAAATACGCCAGAACGGTGTGGGGTAAAGGGGGCAGTTCGGTCCCCTGGAGATAAATCTCTCGCACCCGTTTGTGCGCGTCTAGCAATAGCACGTAGGGGGCGGCAATCAGGTTTCGTGTTACGGACGGGGGGGGCAACCAGGATGGGCGATGATCGGTCAATAAAATCGGTTCTCGGTTGGGATGGGCTGCCCAATCTTCCTGCATCCATGCGACCCGATGAACCAACGATGCCAGATAAGAGAGGAGCCGAACCGCTTGCTCCTGTCCCCGAAGATAGCCATCAAACAAAAGGCGATCACGTTGTGCCTGCGCCTCAAGATTGGCCAACTGTTCTTTCTGAAAGATTTCCCTGACCAGCACCGTCTGCCAAACATCGGCGATCAACCATAACAGCCCCCCCATGACCACCGAAACAACCAACGCTTTGGTTGTCAAGGTTGTTCGCCGCCACAGTCTATCCCAGACAAGGGGAAGATTGACCAACCCAGCCGCCATCAAGGCTCTCCGATCAGCTCATCTTCCCGAAACTTCCAACCTGTTTTTTTCAACGCCGCCGCAGGGACCACATGATGGTCTGGGTCGATTCGTCCCGCGTTGTTCATCAGGAATTGGACCAATGCGTGGGCTTTTGGGTTGAACGTGTTGGCCGCCGTCCAGGTGGAGACATTATAAACCCAATAAAAGGGGTAGTGTCCTGAACTGACCGCGTTGGCATCCCTGGGATCGACGCCATCGATTTTGATCACTTTGACCAAACGTTTGTATTGAGGTTCTTGGACAAGCTGCCAATTTTCTATATAACCGAGCGCACCTGGATTTTTCCCAACTTGGACAACCATATCAAGAATGGACCCCACTTCGTTGGTCTGCGGTCCAAACATATCTTCGTTATCCAAGATTAAACGCCAGTGTCCTGGTCGCGTTTTACAATGCAACCGCGTCACCGGACGGATCGGAATATCCTTGCCAAACAGTTTGCCAACCTCTGGAATTTGTGACCAACGGGTCAGTTTTCCCTGGAAAATTTTTCGCACCTGTTCGGAAGTCAGGTGATCCACGGGGTCGGAAGCATTCACCAAGAGGGCCATGGGGGAAATTCCAATGGTATGCCAAGCCAATCCTGGTAGGCGATCCATCTCCCCGGCGGGACAACAGGAACCACCTACATCCACCTCTTTACGTACTACCCCCTCGGCGGCAGGACCGCAAGTGCCTTCACGAACCGACACCTTGATATGGTTTACTTTGGCAAATTCCTCCACCAGCGGCGTCAACCCAGGATAGATGTTTTGGTCCAATAAAAGTGCCACATCGACTCCGGCATCTTTGTCCCTGTAACGAATAGGTCGATCAAGCCACTCCTGCGTTTGTTGGCTGATCTCTTCGGGATTGGAAAACGCCTGCCCCTTCAACACACTGGGCGCATCCATTTCTCCCCACACTTGCGCTGGGGCAGTGATGACAAACCAGGAAAAAACTAATAAGATAAAACCAAAAGTACGATTCATGACACCCCCCCAACGGTCGAATTCACGAGACATCCATTGACCCTCGGCCTGAAATGATGAACCACTATGAATCAAAATGCACCAAAAACTTTGCATAGGATGGGGGGACTTGGAATTTTTCTCCCATTTATTTTTCAAAATGGTCCCGTTTTCTTGTTCATCGTTGCGCAACACCTCGAAACAGAAAACTGAGAGGTCCCGCTCCGTTCATGGCACCGGTCTCACAAGAAATCATTCGGAAACCAGCATTTAAAATAAGTTTGTCCATTGGACGGTTGAGATGGCACCCTCCCCCGATCTTTTTCCATAGCGGGTTCAGGGTATTTTGCACCATTTGGACGGTGCGGTCGGGCGAACGGCCATGTTCGATGAATAAAAACTGACCGTTGGGCTTTAATACCCGAAAAATCTCTGATAAGGCTCTCCGAACATCGGGAACCGTACACAGAGTCCACGTAGAAATTACCGTATCCATGGATTGGCTTTCGAGTGGAATGTGTTCTGCCGTCATCCCTATCCATGCAACGGGGAATGTAACAAAAGGTATTTTGTCGATGGCTTTCTGCTTCAGATGTTCGGCGGGTTCCAATCCAAATAGGTGTTCCACATGCGGTGAATAATAAGGTAGGTTAAAGCCGGATCCCATACCGATCTCCAAAACCTTACCGGTGGCTTTTGGAACGATTCTGGCGCGTTCTGCCGCAAAGATGGCTTTTCCCATGATTCGGTTGATTGCCCAGGGGAGGATCCATTCGTTATAAAAGGCTATCATTCACATATCCATTGGAAACATGGTCAAAGTTGCAGAGTAACATCATCATCATGGCCCCCCAAAAAAAAGGGCGCACCGAAGTGCGCCCTTTTGAAACAAAAACTGACTGATACTTACTTCGCCGTAAAGGTACCTTGAACACGGCTGAAGCTCGATGCCGTGCTGCTGTTCGCAGGGGTACCCGACAGGGAAATCCCGCTGAAGTCGATCGAATAGGCGTAGGAACCAGCACTGCTCGGACTCGTCAAGGCCGTAGCGAGAGTGGAACCACCTTTCGTCGTTGCTGTGTTAAACAACTCGGCGATTTGGAACTGCAAAGTACCCGCCTTGGAGGATTGGTTGGAGCCGGAAGAGGTCACCATCAAGCTACCCACCGAAGTGCTGGAAAGGGTCGCCGCCGAAGAGGACGTCGCCGTCGCACTGTAGTAGGTCACCGAGGCCCCAGTCGGTTGGGTCAGGGTCAAAGTCGTCCCATTGCTGCTCCAAGGTACGTTGAACGAAGCAGAGATAGCACGCTCACCAGAACTGCGGGTAGAGTCAGAGCCATCAATGAGAGACATGGTGATTCCCGCAGTACCCGACCCGGCAGGAACACTCTTCAGATTAAAGTTAACCACCGGCGGTGTGGCCGACGCACTGGTACTCGAACTTGCCAAAAGACTCAAGTTGGAGGCACTGACAGTGCTGGTCGAAGGCAACGACACAGTCAGGACGCTGGACGCAATGGATGGAGTCGAAGGGGTCAAAGTTGTTGCGGTATTGCTCGGATAGTCCGTCAACGTAATGGTGCTGAGCGTAACGTTGAAGGTGGAGGCATTCACGAACGCATTGTTGGCCGCAGAGACATCCGCAGACAAGGCAGAAACCTTGCTGGAGTCAAAAGTCAACGGACGGCTGCTGACAGCGGTTGAAGTCGTAAGGTCCGAAGAAATACCCAACTGGGAAAGTGACGTTACATTGTAAAGGGCAAGAGTCGCCGTCTTGGCGTTATCCCACTGAGCCGTGGCAACCGTGCTGGCTTTTACGTTATCAAAGCTGGCGGTCGCATTCTTGTTGACCCCGGTAACGGAACTCTTGATGGCCGACAAGGCAGAGGTTGCGGTACCGCTCTGGTTGGTAACGTTCAAACCGCCGCTGGAGAAGATTTCGTTAAGGACAAACAAGGCGTAAGACTGGGCGTAGGCACGGATACTGGCCATACTGAAGCCAGAGATGTCCGAACTGAGAGCCGTGGTACCCGAGTTGCCGTCCAGAGTGTTATCGGAAAGGTCTTTACCCAGGAGTTTGAAGATCGAGCCAATGTTGCTAGAGGAGACGCCACCAGCCTGCTTGGCGACGCGACGAACGGTTTCCGAAAGGGATTCAGACGCTTGGATGAAGGTCGCGTAGTTGGTCGAACCCAACGTGGCGGTGATGGGGTTGAAGCTACTGGTCGTCGTCCCATCGGTGTTGGAATCAATACCAAAGCCAAAGTTGCTAAGGACCGTGCTGGCACTGGTCGTGATGCTGCTGGCAACGTTGCTGGTGGTGATATTGGCAGCGGACAAGCTAGCGGAATCCCCGACCAAAGCGTAGTAAATCAGGGTCGAGAAGGGCGAAATATTCGCAACCGACTGGCTGGTGGAACCAACGATGGAGCGCATGTTGGTCTGCGGAACCGTTACACCCATGGTGCTGTGTACGGAGTCGGTACCGCCCGAAAGCTCGATGGCCAGCGGCGGGGTACAGGTGCCAATGCTCAAGCTGAAGGTGGCGTCGGAACCTGTCGTCGTCCCAGCGGCAGAACATTTGGTGCCGTCAGCATTGTAGACGATGACGCTGGCACTGCCCACCGGGCCTTCAACGGCCAGACCAGAGACAGAACCGGATGATGTGGAGGAAGAAGAGCTTCCACCACCGCCGCCGCAGGCAGCCACGCCAACGGTGAAGGCAGCAGCTAAGGTCAACATGGTTACTTTTTTGGACATGGTATTGAATCCCCAATGTTCCATGGCAGATCACTCCTTTTTAGGTTGAAGTCCCCATGAAGGGGATAGTCCGCAATAATTGGATATTGTTAGTGACGGAAAGGTACAGGAAAGTTTTAAAAGTTCCAATGGTAAAAATACAAGCCCCCATTTCATGACACGACAAAAAAACACGACAAAAAACCAAGGCACTCACCCCCAAACAGGCCCAAGACCGAGAGTGGTGGGGATTCTGCCAGATGATAAGATCCACTGTCAATAAAAAAATGTTGGCCAGCGGCAGAAAAAAACGACCGAACGACTAAACCATCCACAGAACAAGCCCCCATCGACTTTCCCGCCGTTAACCTTGAGAAAAAGTACTCGCCCACGGGAAGGATGTGCGCAAGGTAGCTGAGTCATCGCTGAAAGGGAAGGGTTCATGTTTGGCAATGAGCGGAATTTCTCGAAATTGAAGGGAAATCATGCAAATTTTCTTTAGAATACAAGAAACTTTACATTCATGAATCCTGGTGCCCCGGAGTCAATTCGCCTGTGTACGTAGCGCGTTGTGAAAAAAAATCAAACCAGCTTTTAGTCTTGAAACGGCTTTTGCTCTCCCCAAAAGCAGCAAGGTTTCGTGGATCCCTGGTGACGTTGTGGTCCCCGTAAGGGCCAGACGCACAGGTTGTGCCAACTTGCCCATTTTTAGCTGGAACTCTTCGAGAACCGACTTGAATGTGTGTTCGATCGATGGGTGGTCCCATGTTGATTCATCCAATGCTTCCAGTTTTGTACAGAGACTTTCCAAGGGGCGGTGCAAGTCGGGGGAAACATGGCGGCGAACCCCTTCCTCATCGTAGTGGTGGATCGTATCGATGAGAAGAAAGCGGCATTTTTCTGACATTTCCACCATGGTTTTACAACGTTCTTGAAAATGGGGAATGATGGTGCGGAGCCGTTCCTGGCCTGGGTTGGTGAGGCCCAGTCGATTGAGATGCCAGGAGAGTTCGGATACAAGGTCATCCGGTTTTGCGGCGCGGATATGTTGCCCATTCAGCCACAGCAGTTTTTCCATGTTGAAAATGGTGGCCGAGCGTCCAAGCCGTCGCACGTCGAACAAAGATTCCAATTCCTGCATGGTGAAAATTTCCTGGTCGCCGTGGGACCAGCCCAACCGTACCAAGTAATTGTTGACCGCCGCAGGGAGGAAACCACTTTCACGGTAATGCAAAACGCTGACCGCCCCATGACGTTTGGACAGTTTGGCACCATCGGCACCATGGAGCAGGGGCATATGGGCATATTGGGGTCTCTGATAGCCCAAGGCTTCCAGCAGATGGATCTGACGGGGGGTGTTGGAGATGTGGTCCTCGCCGCGCAAAACCAGGGTGATCCCCATGTCGTGATCATCGACCACCACCGCCAGATTATAGGTCGGAGAATGATCGGAGCGAACCAGGATAAGATCATCCAATTCATTGTTGTCGAATCGTATTGTCCCCTGGATCATGTCGTCCCAAGCCACTTCTCCGGTTTGTGGGGTCTTGAAGCGAATGACCGACGGTGCGGACCCTAACGCGGCGGGATCCCGGTCACGGCACCGGCCATCATAGCGCGGTTTGATCCCTTTGTTGCGTTGTTCTTCACGCATGGCATCCAATTCTTCCACGCTACAGATGCAACGATACGCCTTTCCTTCCGCAAGAAGCCGGTGTGCCTCCTCCAGATGACGCGCATGATGGGCGGATTGGAAAAAGGGGCCTTCATCTGGGGTAAGCCCCATCCATCGCATCCCCTCCAAAATCGCATCGACCGCTTCCTGTGAGGAGCGTTGACGGTCGGTGTCTTCGATGCGCAAGACCGTGGTTCCGCCATGGGCACGGGCATGTAAATGGCAAAACAACGCGGTCCTGGCACCGCCAATATGTAAAAATCCGGTGGGAGAGGGGGCAAAACGGGTTCTGAGAGCCATGGAAATCTTTAAACCTTTCGTTAAAATCTTGGGAGCCATTGAAAGAAACGCGAATAGACTACATCATGAGGGGGCTGTGTGTCATGTTCTTGTATCCTGGCTTCCTGGCCAGGGGTTGATTTAGAATCCACCACTTTACTTTAATAGAGATCCGATTATGGCCGTTTATGGGTCGAAAGCGTCTTCCAAGGAAAGGAAAAGGAGCCAGTTGCCGTGGGAACACCAAAAGATTTGAATAATCCCGGAGTGTATGCCGAAGCCCTTTATCAGGCGGCCAGAATGGGGGATGCCGAAGATTTGGCGCGGTGGTTGGCCGATGATCCAGAGGCTCACCAGGGGCCGTTCTGGAAATGGTTCCTCCATTTTGCCGAACGGCTTATGGATATGGCACCGGATCCAGAACGTGGGTTTGTCGTGCGTGATCGGCGTACCGCCCAGCCTCCAAGAATTGGCCGTAACGATGTGTGTCCCTGTGGATCGGGCAAAAAATTCAAGCAGTGCCATTTGGGCCAGGAAAGCACTGTCTCCTGGAAACTGGGTTCGCCGACACCGGCGATTCGGGCTATGGCGACCTCCCGTTTGATCCACGAATGCTCCCTGGAGACCCTGGACCGGGTTCCCCGTGACAAAGCCAGTGCTATGGTCTTGACGGAAATGGCGGCTACGTACCACGGTCATGGCCAGATTGAAAAGGCCCTCGAACTCCTTTCCGGCGTATTGCGCGACGAACGTGATGATCCCTACCTCTTGTGGGATTATTGGATTGCGCGCTATGCCGAATGGTTGGTGGAAGCGGCCCGGGAAAAAGAGGGCGAACAATTCCTGCTGGATGAATATGACCATCCGCGCAAGGTCACCCAATGGCAGGTGGCCCAAAAACTGGCGGCGTTCTACATCGACCTGGGCGATACCGAAAACGCCGATACCTGGGTGAACGTCGCCATGGAAGGCAATCCTGGTAATCCGTTCAACCATTACCTCAAAGGGATGTTGCTGCACTATGTCGAATCCTGGGATGCGGCGGTGGCATCCTATACCCAGGCCGAGCAGTTGATGGCCGATTTCCGAGATGAAGAAAAAATTTATATGAACCAACTGGTTTCCGAATCATTGGAGCGGGCAAGAAACCATCAACCCCTGGAGGATGAACCCGATGATGCCCCCGATCAGGATGGCGATGATCGGGGGCAGGATCAGACACCATGAACAGAACTCATTATTGCAACGATGTCCGCGACCACCAGATTGGCCAGAGCGTGTGTCTTTCGGGTTGGGTTCACCGACGCCGTGATCATGGTGGGGTGATCTTTGTCGATTTGCGTGATCGGACCGGGTTGGTTCAGATCGTTTTCAGCCCTGGGCATGAGGGGGAAGTTCACCGCCGTGCCCACGAACTTCGAAGTGAATATGTCATCGAGGTCCATGGGATTGTCGCTCCGCGCCCCAAGGAGACGGAAAATCGCAATCTTCCCACCGGAATGATCGAGGTCAATGTGACACGGCTGGAGATTCTCAACACCTCCAAGCCGCTTCCGTTTCAATTGGATGATGAGGATGTCGGCGAAGGGGTGCGGCTCCAATATCGCTACCTTGATCTACGCACCCAAAAGATGCAAAAAAATCTTCAATTCCGCCATCGTGCCAACCAGTTGGTGCGCCGTATCCTGGATGAGGCGGGATTTTTGGAGATTGAAACCCCCATGTTGACTCGCAGTACCCCGGAGGGGGCGCGTGATTATCTGGTCCCCAGCCGTGTCAATCCGGGTCAGTTTTATGCTTTGCCGCAAAGCCCGCAGCTTTTCAAACAATTGCTGATGATTTCCGGGTATGACCGTTATTTCCAGATCGTCCGTTGTTTTCGGGATGAGGATTTGCGTGCCGACCGGCAGCCGGAGTTTACCCAACTGGATTTGGAAATGTCCTTCGTTGGACCGGAAGATATCATGGCTTTGACCGAAAAAGTGGTGGCAGGAATTTTCCACGGTGCCCTTGGCCGAGAGATACCGTTGCCGATTCCTCGGATGACCTATGCCGAGGCGATGGACCGTTACGGTCTGGATGCCCCGGATGTCCGCATCCCGATGGAATTAAAAGAGATTACCGGCATCATGGCCCAGACGGGGTTCAAGGTGTTTGCCGACCAGGTTCGGTTGGATGACAAGGGGAGGTCTCGCGGGGTGATCAAGGTGTTGCGCGTCCCGGGGGGTGGGCAGCGTTTAAGCCGCAAGCAGATCGATGATTATACGGGATTTGTCTCTGTTTATGGGGCCAAGGGGTTGGCGTGGATCAAGGTGAATGGGCCTTGGCGTGAGGAGGGGTGGCAATCTCCCATTGTCAAACATTTTTCCGATGCGGAAAAAGATGCCATCCAGGGGATTACCGAGGCCCAAGCGGGGGATTTATTATTTTTTGGTGCCGATACCGTCAAAATTGTCAACGAATCTCTTGGGCGGTTGCGGGTTCGGTTGGCCCGTGATCTGGATATGATCGAGGATAAACCGTTTTCGTTGGTGTGGGTCACCGACTTTCCGCTATTGGATTGGGATGCGGAGGCAAAGCGTCCGGTTTCTGTCCATCACCCTTTTACGGCCCCATCGGTGGAAGATTTGGCGTTGTTGGAATCGGAGGATGTCTATGACCTCCTGAAGGTCCGTTCCAGGGCGTATGATCTGGTTTTGAATGGGATCGAGGTGGGTGGGGGATCGATCCGTATCCACGATCCGGCCATGCAAAAGCGGGTTTTGTCGCTTTTGAACATTGGTGCGGAGGAGGCGGATCGTAAGTTTGGTTTTCTATTGCAGGCGTTGGAGTATGGTGCCCCACCGCATGGTGGTTTGGCCTTGGGGATGGATCGGTTGATGGCTTTGATGTTGGGATCGGAATCGATCCGTGATGTCATTGCCTTTCCGAAAACCCAAAAGGCGGGTTGTGCCTTGACTCAGGCCCCTTCCGATGTGGATGAACGTCAGTTACAGGAATTGCAATTGCGCCGGGTGGTTCGTCCGAAAGTGGAACCGACCTGAAACAAGGTTACGGAACCCTGGGGGATTGCCCCAGGGTTATACCATACACCATTCTCTTTTTTACGCGAATTTTTCTCGGGAAACGGCGTTATCCTTTGTCCGAGAAAACATCGTCCAGCGACTGGGCATCCACAAACCGAAGGCTCCATTTCTCCAGGGAGGATGGCTCGGCTTTGGCGATCTTTTCGCTGGCCCATTCGGGGACAGCACCAAAGCGGTACTGTAATTGGCGAGTCAGGAGCGCGGCTTCTCCTTCCTGTCGTCCTTCCTGTCGTCCTTCCCATTTACCGGCACCATAAGTAGAGAGTACAAAGCTTGCTTGGTCATGCAATTCGTCCTGATAGCGTTCATAGGCCCTGCGTTCTATCTCTGGCAATTGCAGGACATCCAGCTTTTCTTTGGCCTTTTTCAGTCCACGAGCCGTGAAATCATCACGGATATCGGAGTTTTTTAAAAAATAGACCCACTCGTCCAGGGTGTCGCGGGCGACATCATCAAAATTTCTCACCTTGATCAAGTAATGTTCTGGGAAAATAGCCGCTACCGAAGGGCGTTGAAACAATGCCTTCTGCCCTTCGTCCAAAGCCAGTTCTTCTTGGGTGTGCAACCCCCGGAAAGAGGTATTGCCGACATAAATATAATCGCTGCCATGCCCCAGATCAAAATAGAGAATGCTGATGGTGATGACCTTGATGACACTGGCGTAAGGTTTGCCTTGGGCCATGTGTTCGGTGATGGTCTTGGCGGTGCTGAAAAGTAACCGCTGTAGATAGTCCCACTCCCGTTCATATTGCAATTCAACGATGATAATCTCATCCCGGGTGTTTTTGATCTTGAGATCGACACGGTTGAATTTATCGCTGCGGGTTTCCTGATTGCTTTCGCTCTCCAAGATTTCGACGATGCGCACATCTTCGCGCAGCAGTTCGGAGAGGAACCCTTCCAGGATTTCAAAATTGGCCTTGCTGCGCAGCAGACGTTTCAAGGCCCAGTCAAAGCTGATCAACTGCCGTTGTTTCATTTTTGTTGTCTCTCCTTGAAACCCGATTAATCTTCAACCTGGGAAAATTGGACATCTATCAGAACTCCATGATAGCCTTTTTGCCGTGAGAAACAAGTCGAAGTCCTGGTTGAACACTTTCCAAACGGTGAATGCGATATCAGCGACCCATGTTATTCTTTAATACTACGTTGGCAAAGTGAGTTTGGTTGTCACGTAAGACCTGACCCCAGATAGGATAGTAGAGATTAGAGGAGGTAATAACCTCCCGCCACATTACCCCTCCGGGACGGAGTGGACCAATTTCTTGATCCCTCCCGTCTCCAGGCGGTAGGGCAACCAATCTTCGCGGGGGAAGAAACCCAGCGTTTCGTAGAAGGTGCGGGCCGTGGTGTTCCACGCCAGCACGTTGACATCCACACGGCAGCATTCTCGTTCCATGGCCAGTCGGGCGACCGCCGCCATCAGTGCCTTGCCGAGGCCATGACCGCGCGCCTCCGCATCCACGTAAAGATCATGGACGATCATCGTCGGTGCCCCTGCCCAACTGGAATAGGTCTCAAGCAGGGTCACCAAGCCGCGCACGCACCCGTCTGCTTCGGCAAGCAGCACCCGGAAACGCGGCTGTTCTCCGAAACAATCCCGACGAACCATCTCCTCGGTCAGGACAACAGCATGCGAGGAGTGTTCAAATGCGGCCAGACGACGGATCAGGGCGACAATGTTGGCGACATCCTCGATCCTGGCGGGGCGAACGATCAAGCTACACCTTCCCTTCCTTTGAAATGGCGTCATGCAATCCGAGCGATAATCGTCCCGCAAAATCTGGGGGACAGTATATCCATTTCCCTACTCTCTATGACCCCAGACCTTGTGACCCCTGACCTTGTAGTGGGCTTCAGCCGCGCCTTTCTCGGCGCAGAGGATTAGCCCCACGGGTGGATTCTCACTGGGTTTCATCCAGTGTTCACGGGCGAAATTCAGGTACAGGTGCATCTGCCCCGCGTCAGCGTAGCTGAATTTGCCAACCTTGAGGTCGATGACCAGCAGGCAACGCAACCGGCGATGGAAGAACAGCAGATCGACCCGGAACCAGTTATCGTCGATGCGCAGTCGTCGCTGACGACCGACAAAGGCGAAATCATCGCCCAGTTCGAGGAGAAAATCAGCCAGGTGCTGGATCAGTGCATCTTCGAGATCGGAGTCGGAGTATTCGTCCTTGAGGTTGAGAAACTCCAGCACAAATGGGTCTTTGATGGTCTGCTCGGGGGTGAGCGTATCGTCTGGTTCGGCGAGTTCGGCCTTTTGCAACATCGCCGCCTTGTTGCGCGACAGCACCGTGCGTTCGTAGAACTGGCTGTTGATCTGGCGGTTGAGCTGACGCACCGACCAACCACATCTCAGGGCCTCGGTTGCGTAGAAACTGCGGGCCAGCTCATTTTTGACCGACAGCAGACGAACGTAGGCGGACCAGGGCAATGGAAAGGCTGCGGCAATGGCTGGCAAGTCTGTGGAAGTAATTGATAGTATTGGTAAATTTGCCTGAATGGAATCTGGGGACACCATACCTATTTCCTTTATGAATCTGGGGACACCATACCTATTTCCTTTATGGCTGTAAAATTAATCGGTATGGTGTCCCCAGATTTTGTGTCCCCAGATTTTCCAAAATCTGGGGACACCAAAATCTGGGGACAGTATATCCATTTCCCTACTCCCTATGACCCCAGACCTTCGATTTTGATGTTTTAAATGTCGTAATGCAAGACCTGACCCCAGACCTTGTGACTGACTGACCCCAGACCTTGTGACCCCAGACACACACTGACCCCAGACACACGACCTGACCCCAGACACACCGGATTTGTATGGTGTCACCGGATTTACTTGACAAGGAACGCATCATGCCTATTCCGAGGTATCACCCAGCACCCCCGTCACAAGATGGACCCCCAACAGTACCATCCCGAGCAACAGCGCACCGACCCCAACACGGGTAAACAATTCGGTAATGAGGGCGTGATGGGCGGCCTCCCTTCCCATGGATGGTGCCAGGAGGAACATGCTGAACCAGGACATTGGATAGAGGCATCCCAACCCGATCAACAGCGAGGTGACCGTTTTGATCTTCCGACGCATTCCAGTCAACGCAAGAATTCCCAACAAACCCGCCGCTGCCGCCGCGACCCCCATCGAATGGAAATGGGCCCGTTGGGCATAACGCCAGATCTTGGCAGTACTCTTGTCGTCGTGAAGGGTTGGATGCTGGGCAACCCCCTCCTTGATCCAATCCTGGACCCCATCCTCCGCGACACCAAAAACAACCCCCAGTCCCACGCCGAAAAACAAGGACAGCAGCACGATGTACAGCCCAAGTCGAATTGAGGCAACCTGCTGATTCATAAATATCTCCCTACATACAGTTGTGGCTAGATTCACGAATGGCCTTCAAAAATGGTCAGGATAACCATTCTTCAAGTCAGACAGGGCACGCCCTTCGGAATTCAGAGGACAGTATACCATTTCCCTACCGCAATCTGGATTCCATGGACGCTATACTCAATTCAGTCCTTTATCGTTCCCCCGGACCCAGGTTTGACCGTTTCCCGACCCACGAGGCAATCAAGTTTACCCTCGAACGAGTCCAATATCAGCGAACCATGTTAATCTTTGATATTACGCAGTAAAAATTATCCCTGTTTTGTCGGACTCACCAATGGGTGAGTCCAGAGCTTCTGGAAAATACTAGCAAAGTGAGAAGGAAAAGGCAACTTCCAACTCTGGCGGGTCCGGCGGGGAACTAAATTATTTCTCGAACAACCCGCTATAACCATTCACAAAATCTGGGGACAGTATATCCATTTCCCTACTCCCTACTGCAATTTGGAACCTCTGTGACCCCAGACACGATTTTGATGTTTTAAATGTCGTAATGCAAGACCTGACCCCAGATAGTGTGTGTAAATGTCGTAATGCAAGACCTGACCCCAGATAGTGTGTGTAAATGTCGTAATGCAAGACCTGACCCCAGATAGTGTGCATGACCCCAGATAGTGTGCAGACCTTGCGTGACCCCAGACCTTCAGACCTTGATTTTGATGTTTTAAATGTCGTAATGCAAGACCTGACCCCAGACCTTGTGACCCCAGACCTTGCGTAATGCAAGACCTGACCCCAGACCTTGTGACCCCAGACCTTGCATGACCCCAGACCTATAATGCAAGACCTGACTCCAGATAGTGTACAAGACCTGACCCCAGATAGTGTGAGTGTGTGTGTGACCCCAGGTAGTGTGTGTGACCCCAGATATGCAGATATGGGATGGGATTTTGGGTAGGGACAACCTCAGATCCCTCGGCTCCGCGAATACTCTCGGAGTTGCAGGTAACGGGGATCTTGTGCAGACTGTGGCATGGTCTGCACAATCTCGTCCAAACATTGCCCCAACTCTTCGGGCACCCACCGTGGTTCGTCAATCACGACATTCAGCAGACGCAGAGCATCCGCCGGGAATTGGATACACAAACCAGATTCCTTCAGTGGACACACGACATCGTGACAATCTTCAATGGGTTGAAGCCAACCTTCTATCGCAGCCAAAGCATCCGGGAACTTAGAGCGGGCAGCTATGATCAGCTGGATTAATGATTTGGCGATTCGCGAAGTGGCAATGTCGCGGGACTTGGGCCAAACGTTCTGCCAGAACGGCAGGACACGGTTTCTCCAATAATCCTCGTGCTGATCGGCGGCTCCTGCAAGAGCCTGAACGAGTGCCTCTGCGGATTCCTCCAGCCCTTTTTGAGGTAGCGACCCAATGGCGGATCGGAACTCGTCCTCGGTGTAGCCTTCGGTCGGCTCCAGTGCCGCATAGGTCAAGAAGGCTGCGAACTGCTGGTGGTGTTCAACCAAGTCGATGTAGTGATTCGCGCTCTCCAGGAACTGCGGTTTGAGCGCAATCAACAAGGGCTGGTACAAGCGTGGCGACCACAGGAAACCTTCCCATACAGCTTTTGCTTCTCTTGGATTGTTCCAACTGAACAGGGGCAACAAGTATTGCTCGGCCCACGGACGGTCCACGCGGAAAATCGCGATCAATTGCGAACCGAGCAGTACCCTGCCGTGACGAAACCAGTCCACCTGCACATCGCACAGTTTTGTGAAAAAGGGCTTGATGTCGTCTGGAAGGTGATCGTTGTCGTTCGGATTCCGTTTGAACCACAGATTGATCATCGCTTGCATGACATGTCCGACCGGATGGTTGATGGCCTCGGAAACAGGTCGGTCAATCGTTTTGTCATTGCGTGTCATTTCGGAGCCTGCTTTGAACGGCAAACCTAGAACACGGCGGCATAGGTCAAGCATAATCTCCTCGTGCCGATTGATCGACTTTGAAACGGTTTCGATCCAACTCGTCACATCGTGAGCAATCTCCTGGATGACGGTGTCGGGCATGGTTTGCACGAGAGGTGCTGCGTACTGCCAGGATTGCAACACCATTCCTTCTTGGCTCCAGGACATTAGTGCCGTGCGCCATCGTCCGGCTGGCCATACGCCATCCCGTGATAGGTCGCATAGCGCGTACAAACTGTGAAAGAAGCGGGTGCGGCAGACATCGCGCCATGTGTCTTCGTAGAACGGTGACCCTTCAGGTGGCGGCTTTGTAAGCCATTGAACGAGTTCACTCCGCTTTCGAGGTGCGTTCTCGACAACTCTGAGATCATCGAAGCCCGGTTCGCCGGTAACACTCATCCAGTGGGAAAACTCGTCACGCTCATTATCTGCCAACTGCCATTGCGGGTATGCCTTAGACAATGCTGCCAAACGCACCGCTGCGTCTTTTCCCAACGCGATTGGCGAGGCTTCCAACTTGGCCAGATGCAGCCAAACCTCACGATCCACCGTTTTTTTTAGCGAATCAGGTTCCAGTCCATCCACGAACATCTCCTGTGGAGGACCGGCCAAGATAGTGGACTCCAGACATTCCTGAATGGCCCCTGCCAATTGGCATCCCTTCAGAACCAATAGTCTGAACACCTCTCGTCTCGTCTCCGGGAACCACAGCCACCAGGCACCATCAGCCCTCAGCCAATCCACCCACTGTTTGGGTGCAATGCAATCATCCTGGCTGGCAGCAAAAAGGGCTAGTCGTTTGAAAGTGGGATACGGCAGATCAAACCACGTCTGGGCAATCCGCGTAGCGCGAACGCTGTCATTGCTGCGAACCGCCAGCCACGCATCACGCAGCAATTCGACCAAGATTACCCAGTCGCTAAGGCCCCGGTTCTGTCGGTGCGGAGTGATAGACGGAAGATCCCAGTGAGACCCATCACGGCGGTCGTCGGCCTCACCCAACTCGCGCAACAAATCCAGCGCATCACGCAGCAGTAGCTGAAAATCCTCCAATAGCTGCGGCAAGGCAGACTTCCAGGCAGACTTCCAGTACTCGTCAGCAAGGTCGTGCAGGCTCGAATATACATGATCGGCAGCCAGCACCAATTCACAGTTCACCAACTGGTTGATGTGCATGGGTTGGTTCTTACTATTGTGTTCTCTATCCCAAAGAGACCGTTCTTTCAGCAACACCTTAGGCGTGAGTAGTTCGCGCAACTCCAGGCGTAACGTAGTGGTCAGTCCCTCCCGCGTCAACCGATTTCTCCAGCGATAGAGAAGAAGGTCATCGTAGCCCTGCGGTGATCTCACCCGCCCACTCAGCAGCAGGCCCCAAAGGGTACGCATCAAGGGGCTGGGGATGGCCTTAGGTGCGTGTGAGCGGATTTCATCCAATTCGACAGTCTTGTTGTCGCGTTCCAGTGAGGCAAAGCGGTTCAGTTCGTCATCGATCAGCCACGACCATCGGTCGTGCAACTGGCCGCCACGTTGCGCAATCCAGATGACCAGCCTTGGATCATCCAAGTGGCGCACCAACCAGCGAGCCAGATGCTCCATTACTTTGTCCCACCGGCTGCCGGTGATGTTGCCGGAGGCCAGCAGCATCGGTGATGAGCGGTCGTAGGGTGCTGGACGGCGAATCAAGCTGAAACGCAATTTAGCGTCCACGGCGTCGCGTGGGGTCACGCCAAAGCGGGCCAAATCGCTGTGTTGATAGCGTTCATCCGAAAACGCATCCAGCAGCCAGTCCAGCGACGGAACGGGGTTGAAGTAGGCAAAGCGTTGGGCCGGCAGTCCTGACTTGTCCGACAAGGCCCACAACATCCGACCAACGAAATCGTCTTGCTGCGTGCTTGCCGATGGCCGCGCCAGGGCGTAACTGACGACGATGTGCTCCTTACCCAGTACGCCGTCGTGGTAGGTTTCCGCCCAAGCGTGCAAAGTTTTATGCAGCGATGAATGGTCATGTCCGCCGACGGGCACTTCGTAGAGGATGGGCGTGACGCCCTTGGCTTCCCACTCGATGACCTTGCGGCGTTTTTGTTCCGGTTCGCAATCTCCCAATGCCCATGCCTGCGGCGTGACTTCGCCCAGCATCCGGTCGGCGGCCAGCGCGTCCATCATGTAGCGCAGCACCGGATCGTTGATACCATAACCCACGAAGCATACTACGTAATTGCGGAACAGTTCGCCCACGAAGCGGGCTGCCCAGCGTTCGGTGAGGTAAGCCAGACCGAAATCGCCGCTGGTGACAACCAAGCGGTTCAACGCGGTGTCGTCCGCCTTTTTAGGCAACAGTCCGTGCAGATAGACCAGCCCGTTCCAGCGGCTGTTTTTCGGGATCGGCAACATCGGCGCGGCATACTCTTGGAACGCTTGGTCTGTGCGTTTGGCCGCCGTATGAAACACACGGTCGAAGTTGGTGGTGACCAGCCGTAGCGTACCCTCACGGCTGTGCGCCAACCGCAGCAGTGCTGCATGCGTATCGGTGGCACCCTTGCGGCGCAACTTGGGGCTCAGTGCCTGCACCAGCGCACGGCGGACGGCAAGACGCTTCCCCGGCAGACGCCGCTCCAACAGGTCGAGCGTGGCTCCGAATTGATCTTGAGAATAGGCAGCATCTTCTTCAGGGGTGCGGGTGGTGCCAACCCGACGGTAAATCGCATCCACCAACCCCTGGAACCCAGGCAAGCCAGCCGGAACAGAAATTCCTGCGCCACAGAAGAATACGACCCGCCCACTCTCATGCTCTCGCAAAAGCAACTCTGGAATATCTGGACCATGATTAAAGAACTTCATAATAACCTATATCAATATTATTCATGAAAGGGTCATGGGGTCAGAAAGGGTCATGGGGTCAAGAAAGGGTCATGGGGTCAGGTCTTGCATTGCGATATTTCCTTTTCAAAATGCTTTACTGCCCGGCTGACCATAGCGTAATGGACGTCAAAAAAGTCGGCAATCAGACATGCATTTTTTGACCCCGGGCATGCATTTTTGGGTAGCAAAAAAAGTTACACTTTGTCCGAAAAAACACCGCCCAGTGACTGGGCATCCACAAATCGAAGGCTCCATTTTTCCAAGGAGGATGGCTCGGCTTCGGCGATCTTTTCGCTGGCCCATTCGGGGACAGCACCAAAGCGATGCTGTAATTGGCGAGTCAGGAGCGCGGCTTCTCCTTCCGGTCGTCCTTCCCATTTACCAGCACCATAGGTGGAGAGTACAAAGCTTGCTTGGTCATGCAGTTCTTCCTGATAGTGTTCATATGCGTTCCATCTCTGGCAATTGCAGGACATCCGGCTTTTCTTTGGCCTTTTTCAGTCCACGAGCTGTAAAATCTAAACATAATCGCTGCCGTGCCCCAGATCAAAATAGAGAATGCTGATGATGATGACCTTGATGACACTGGCGTAAGGTTTGCCTTGGGTCATGTGTTCGGTGATGGTCTTGGCGGTGCTGAAAAGTAACCGCTGTAGATCATCCCCCTCCCGTTCATAGTGCAATTCATGATAGCCTTTTTGCCATGAGAAACAAGTCGCAAGTCCGGGTTGAACACCTTCCCGACGGCCATACACCATTCCCTCCATTGTGAGCGATCACGGAGTCGGGTGAGAAAAATGGGATCCATGGGGTACTTCCAGGGTTTCCTCGACCAGCGTCACCGCCTCCTTAAACCGGTATTTGCTCACCAAGCGGGTCACCTCCTCCAGGCGTGGACGGAGCGTGTCGGGCCATGTGTCGGGAGACTGCGTGGCAAGAATTTCACGACATTTCCGAGGATTGCGTTCCCGGAGAGGGGGGAGAAGCGTCTGCAAATGAGCGATGATCTCCTGAGTGGAAACATGGCGTATTGGCGATAAGATCACATCCTGCTCCCGTTCTTGAAGAACGACCAGACTATCCAGTCCCTGAAGTAATTTTTCGTGTATGCGTTCCAGAACCTGCAACGCTTCCAAGGATGCGGTGATATCCCCCTGGGCCATATAGGCTTCCAATTCTTGGGCAGCTTCAGCCAGGTTGGAGGCACCAATGGTTCCCGCCAACCCTTTGATGGTATGGGCCAACCTTTGGGCCGAAATCAGGTTATCCTCTTGGATCTGGGTGGCTATCAGGGTCGGGAGTTTTTCCTGATCGATCCTGAATTTCTTCAGAATGTTGACAAGAACATGTGGTTTGTTTGCACACTGACGGAGACCTCGAATAAGATCCAAATCGGCGATGCCATGGCCTTCGATCCATTCCGGCATAGGCACCGATGACACATCCCAGGTATCAGGGCCAGGCTCATGGGGGAACTCTTTCCCGTCAGTGGGGGCGGTCTCCTGTTCCGTGAGCCATAATGCCAAACGTTGGTGCAGTTGGTAGGGATCGATCGGTTTGGGAATATGGTCGTTCATCCCCGCCTCAAGACACCTTTCCCGGTCGCCCTGCATCACATTGGCGGTCATGGCAATAATGGGCAGATGACGTAACGCAGACTCTTTACGGATTTCGCGCGTGGCCGCATAGCCATCCATCTCCGGCATTTGAACATCCATGAGAATGGCATGGAAAGATCCCGTTTTTGCCTTTTCTATCCCGATGCGACCATTCTCGGCCACGGTCACAGAGATACCCATCATGGCCAATAGCTCGCTGGCGACCTGCTGGTTGACCGCATTATCTTCAACCAACAAGATGCGTGATCCGCGAAAGGCGGCAAGTTCGGTCAGTTTAGGGCGTTGGCGCGGTGAAGATTCCAACATCCCCTTCCAGGATGTGATCCCGAACATCTCTTGGACGGCATCCATGAGGGAGGAGTTGGTGACCGGTTTGGCCAGGTAAGCATCGAAACATCCCTTGGATTGCCCGTTTCGGGATGATTTTTCCCACTCTTCGGTGCCTATCAACATGATCTTGGGGGGGGCGACCGTGACCACCGATTGAATGCGCCCGCAGGTTTCACGAGTATCCATATCCGGCAAATTTTCTTCTATCAGCACCAGATCGAATCCAGATCCTTGCCGCAGCCGTCGTTCAAGACATTCGATAGCCTCTGCGCCGCTGGCGGCGGTCTCGGTGGCAAAGGTCAGTCCGGTTGCAATCTCCCAGAGGACATCCCGCGCCGACTCATTGGCATCGACCACCAGCAACGACAGTCCGTGCAGGCTGGATTGAGCTTCGGCGTGATCATCTCCCTGAAGACCCAGGACGATCGAAAAGTGGAAAGTGCTGCCCTGTCCTGGTTGACTTTCGACCCAAATGTCGCCGCCCATGAGTTCAGAAAGCCTTTGACTGATGGCCAACCCAAGACCCGTGCCACCATGCATGCGTGTCATCGAGGTGTCTGCTTGGTTGAAGGATTGAAACAGCCGTTCTTGCTGCGATGCCGTCATGCCGATTCCGGTATCTCGGATGGAAAACCTGAATATGGCCCGATCCGGGGTGGCATCCACTTTCCAAACACCGACGACGACTTCCCCCGTTTGGGTAAACTTGACGGCGTTATTGGCCAAGTTCACGAGAATTTGCCTAAGCCTGAGGGGATCACCGATCACCGCATTCGGAACATCAGGCTTGGCACCTACCAGGAGATTCAGCCCTTTCTCGCGAGCTTTGAACGAGATCATATTGGTCACCTCATCCAACACATCGCGAAGTTGGAAGGGGATCCACTCCATTTCCAGTTTTCCCGCCTCGATCTTCGAAAAATCAAGAATATCGTTCAGAACGCCGAGCAGATTATTGGCGGCACCATGAATTTTACTGACATAATCGCGCTGTTTTTGACTCAGTTCGGTTTGCAGTGCCAAGTGGGTCATGCCGATGATAGCATTCATCGGTGTTCTGATTTCATGGCTCATATTGGCCAAAAATTCTGATTTGGCACGAGTGGCATCCTCTGCCGTTTGCCGGGCCGCGACCAGAGAAAGTTCCGCTTCTTTCCGTTCGATGATAATTGCCAGGGTTCCGCCGACCGACAATAATAATTCTCGCTCTTCGTCTTGGCTGATGTGACCGGCGGGAACATAGAGCGTCAGCACGCCGGCTGTCGCTGTACCGATGCGGATGGGGACACAATAATGGCCATGGTCGGTGATACCATCAAAACGGATATCGTGTCGTGCGTCCAGGTGGTTGACGAACAGAAACTTGCCGGAGATGGCCGTTTGGCCACATAGGCAACGTCCGGGTGGCAGGGTATGACAAGATTCAAGCAGCGAAGGATGCAAGCCGAATTGGGCACGCATCTGCAACCCGGTACTATCCTTATCCTTTAAAAAGATGGCTCCCCTTTTCTGTAGTTGTATAAACGAGATTTCCAGAATATGTTCCAGGGCCACGTTGAGCAATTGGTCCATGGAATATTCCTGAATGGGAATAGCCAGAAGGCTTTTGAGCAGCGTTTGGCTCTCAAAGGAAAATGAAAGTTTTTTTTCGGCCTGCTTGAGCCGGGTGATGTCGGTCTGGATGCTGATGAATTCCAAGGGTTTTCCATGTTCATCCAGAAAAGGGACCAGGGTGGCACTGACCCAATACATCGATCCATCTTTGGCGCGATTGCACACTTCTCCGCGCCAAGTTTCCCCCCGAAGCATGGTATCCCAAAGGTGTGAAGCATCGGGAACCGAATGTAATCCAGACATGGCAAGGGTATAGTGTTGTCCACACAGTTCCTCGGCGGAATACCCGGAAATTTGGCAAAACAAGTCGTTGACGTAGTGGATGATTCCCTGAGGATCCATGGCACTGATGATGGCGTGCCGATCCAGGGCATATTTTTGGAAATTGAGTTCCCGCAGCAATTTTTCGCGCATGATGTCGGTCGATGATACGGTCGAACCAAGGGTCTTGATCATTTTGGGATACCGTATATTACGTAAGCCTTGCCTGTAAAAACATGTTGTTAGCGAACATCCAAGTTTTCTTCAGACTCGGGCGTTTCAGCCCACTTGTCCCGAATTTCCAGGATACTCTCCATAAGATTGATAAACACGGGTATGAGAACGGGATCAAAATGTTTGCCAGCTTCCGTTTTGAGCAATTCCACGGTACGTTCCACACTCCACGCCTGTTTGTAGGGGCGGTTGCTGGTCAGGGCGTCGAAAACGTCCGCAATGGCGACAATACGTCCTACCCGTGGAATCTCCTCACCCCGCAGGCGGTTGGGATAGCCGGTCCCATCCCATTTTTCATGATGCGTCATGGCCACGGTCCGTGCGTTCTGCAACAGGGGGGTATCGTGCCAGCCGATGATACCACCGCCGATTTCTGGGTGACGGCGCATGATGGTCCACTCTTCTTCGTTTAACTGCATGGGCTTGAGGAGGATCCGATCTGGAATCCCAATTTTGCCGATGTCATGCATGGGGGCGGCCTGGAGCAACAATTCGGCCTCTTCTTGTCCCATGCCAGCCGCCTGTGCCAGTAGGCGGGCGTAGTGGCTCATGCGAATGACATGCAGGCCGGTTTCATTATCCTTGAATTCCGCTGCTCGGCCTAAGCGGCGGATAATCTGTAGCCGGGTCCGTTCCAGTTCATCGTTTTTTTCCTGTAATTGGAGTGTCCGTTCCTGAACCTTTTGTTCCAAGATTTGGTTTTGAGTCGCCAGTTGTTTGCGGGCGTGTACCAATTGTAGATGTGTGTTCACCCGCATCAGCACCACCGGAGGGCTGAATGGCTTGGTGATGTAGTCTACGGCGCCCACGGCAAACCCTCGGGTTTCGTCATCGGTCTCCTGTTTGGCGGTGATAAAAATCACGGGAATGTCGCGGGTTTCTGGAGATCGTTTGAGTTGTTCACACACCGCATAACCGTCGATGCCCGGCATCATGATATCCAACAGGATCAGATCAGGATTGGTGTGGGTGACATCTTCCAAAAAGCTTTCACCATCCAATGCCACACTGACATCGTACTCTTCTCCCAACAATTCCATGAGTACGTCTATGTTGGTATCCGTATCATCGACGATAAAAATTCGGAATCGTCCGTTATGGCTCATGGTCAGGTTTCTTTCAGTCGTGTGAGTTCGATCCGTATTGCCTCCAGGACCACCATAGCGTCCTTGAGACGATATTTGTGGATCAGGGTCTTCAGATTGTCGAAGGGTGTCCGTATTTCGAGTGGCAAGGTGAGCTGGGTCAGTTGTTCCAAAATGGCCAAACTTTGGCGTGGCTGCCGTTCCAGGAGCGGTGCCTGAAGTTGCTCGAATTGGGAGATCAGATCTTCCAGATTGAGTATTTCGCCTGTAGGGGGCGTCGCAAGCTCTGCTCTGAACTGGGGTAGAGGCGCAGTCGGTGTGTTGACCTGATCGGACAGCGGATCCAGGGAAGATGGCAAGATGGTATGGTGGCTGTTTTCGTGATCTATGGTTTCTTCCATCTTTGGGTCGGGTCGTTCCGAAGACTGGGAGCCGAGGGTGCCGACAGGGATGGATCCATGGAGGGGGCATGGTTCCGGTGCGATTGTCGCGGCACGTTGGTGGTCGCAGGCCAGGGGGATGGTAAAACGGAACAAGCTGCCCACATCGGGGGTACTCTGGACGGTGATATCGCCACCCATGAGATTGACCAACCTTTTGCTGATGGCCAATCCCAGGCCGGTACCCCCAAAACGGCGTGTGGTGGAGGTATCGGCCTGGGTAAAGGCGGAGAACAGACTGGCGATTTGCGTTGGCGTTATGCCGATCCCGGTATCGGTGACGGAAAAGGTAAGCCGTATCGGGTCTGAGGTCATTTTGGACTCCTCTTTTTCGACCCGGAGGATCACTTTGCCGACTTCTGTGAATTTGACCGCATTACCGACCAAATTGAGAAGTACCTGATTGAGTCGTAGCGGATCGCCTTTCAGATGGGATGGAACCTCAGGATCTTTGATGATGACCAGTTCCAGTTGTTTTTCGTGTGCCCGAATCGATATCATGGCCGAGAGGGTGTGTAAAACCGCATCCAGGTCAAATGGAATCACCTCCATATCCAACCGTCCCGCCTCAATTTTGGAAAAATCAAGGATGTCGTTGACGATTCGCAGGAGAGATTGGCTGGAAGCGTGAATTTTGGCCAGGCAATCCATTTGCCGTGGGGATTCCGCTTTGGCCAGGGCCAAGTGACTCAACCCGATGATGGCGTTCATGGGGGTACGGATTTCGTGACTCATGTTGGCCAGGAAATCGCTTTTTGCCTGGTTGGCGGCTTCCGCCTGTTCCATGGCGGACTTTAATTCTTGTTCCACACGTTTGCGCTCACTCACGTCGATATGGATACCTGTCATGCGGATAGGGTGACCTTCGGCATCACGTTCGGTCACTTTTCCGGTCGAGAAAATCCATTTCCACAGTTCCTGCCGGTGACGCATACGGAATTCCACCTGGTAGGTCGGAGTTTCGCCACGCATATGGATTTCGAGCCGTTTTTGCACCAATGCGACATCCTCAGGGTGGATCAACCCCAGCCATTCTTGCCCGTTTTCTTTGATTTCTCCCTTTTGGTAGCCCAACATATGCAGCCAATGTTCGCTGAAGTAGGCTTGGTCTGTCTGCGGGTTCCAATCCCACAACCCGGTATTGGAGGCATCCAGGGCGATTTGCAGCCTTTGTTCGCTCTCCCGCAGGGCATTTTCCATGACTCTCTGGGTGGTGATATCGGTGCGGATCGCAACAAATTGGAATGGTTGGCCATTGTCGCCAATGAATGGGACGATGGTTGCGGCAACCCAATAGAGGTTGCCGTTTTTTTTGCGGTTGCAGATTTCCCCGTGCCATACCTGACCTTGGGTAATCGTCTCCCACATGGTGCGGAAAAACTTTTTATCGTGCCAGCCGGAGTTGACAATCTGGTGATCCTTTCCCAGGAGTTCTTCCCGTTGGTATCCGCTGACTAGGCAAAAATGGTCGTTGGCATAGGTAATTCGCCCCTGGGTGTCGGCAATGCTGACGATGGCATGTTGGTCCAGGGCGAATTTTTGCCGTTCCAAGTCGGCGAGGACGGTACTTAAGTTACGATGGATCGTTTCGTTTTCGTGTACCAGATCGATCAAGACACCGGTGAGTTGCTCCAGGCTTTCGACACCTTCACCCAGTGGTGGTCGGCCTGTGGAGGTCAGAAGATCATTGGATGTCTGGCGCAGGGCATGAATGGCAATGGCCTGACGGTCGGCTTCTGCTCGCAGGCGACGATTGGCACTATCAAGTTCAGCGGAACTGATTTGTAGACTGCGGTTACGCAATTGCAGATCCCGTTCGCTTTGTTCGTAGGTCGCCTCCACGCGGTCGAAAAAGTCTTCCAGCCCCTCAGCCAGGGCAGAAACAGCCTTATCGCACGCCGTTCGTCGGATGATATCTCGCAGACCGATCATGGCCTGTTCAAACTCCCCAGGTTCCACAAACCCAAAGGCACGTCTGACTTGTCGTTTCAGCAGTCGGTTCATGGAACAGATTTCTCGCCGATCCAGAGGATCGTCATGGTTTGGTTGTGCAGCTTGCATTCTCCGCTCGATGCTTGAGGGCTGATTTCTCCGTAGGAGTAGAAACCGGTCACCATGTTTTCTTTTCCCAATACGTCCAAAACGGCGTCTACCTCCTCATCAATGTTGTCGCCCATGACCAGTTTACGGCCTACACAGCTCACCAGGATCGACAGACCTGTTTGTTCTCTTGTGATCCGTTCCAGTACGGCATGGGCGGCGGCCTCGGCCCCATCCACCAAACCGTCAATATTGGCGTGCATCAGACGGAGATAGCCGTCGGGATTGATATCTCCCGCCAGGGTGAGACTGCCAACCTGGTCGTCAATACCCAGGATGGTACGGATCAATCCGGCATTGGATTGGTCGGAGTTGAGCATTTCGAACGGAAATAACAGACCAGAGGCAGGCAAATCTTTGGAATAGTCTCCCAGATAATTGCGGTAGATGGCGAGAGCTGGTCCGCCATCCAATTCAAAGAGGATATTTCCCTGGCAGCGGGTCACCTTGCGGGCCGGTCCGAAAGGGATCCAACCGCCGAAGGAACCATAGCCGATATCGACGCCATTGCCGTATAGTCCAAAAGCGACCAGCCCTCTGGGCAACACCCCTCCTGGAGTGACCGTCACGGTCTCCACGAAGGCACCGCTATCTCCAGCCAGCCCCCCGGAGATGGGAATATCTGCCCCAAGTTTTTCGACCATCCCGGCAATGATCTCAGAACCATTGATTTGAATGCCGGGACCGAAAACACAGACCCCCTTGAGATCTTCTCCCTGAAGGATATGGCCGATCGCTCTACCCGCTTCCCGGCTCTCCTCCAAGTTTTGCACCTCGGTGCTGGCGACCCGGACGGTGATTTGTTCAAAGTGCAATCCGGTCAGTACCAGGGTATCGTCACTCACGCCGTCATTGGTAATTTCGCCGGCGGTGGAGCATCCCGCCAGCCATACTCCGGGAAGTTGATGGACCAGTTGTCGATAGATTTCCCCGTCGGCGAGCATGGATTTGGAGCCAAACACCAGGATAAGCTGGGGTTGGAGTTGAATCAACTTTGAGAGGTCTAAGGTTTTGTTGTCTTTTTTGGAAATTTTGATTTGATGAAGTTTCATTGTGATGGAATCCTCCACCTGTCAACGGGAATTGCGCATCGGAGATGAGAGGCACCCGCCCCTGGGCAATGACAGGGAATAAAATGATGGTCGAGAGAGATAAGTATAAATCAACATTCGTTTATTGTCAATCCGCGACTCCCATCCATCGGTTTTGACGCCGGGATGCCAACTGCCAAGAATGGGGTCATCAAGAATGGGGTCACAAGAATGGGGTCAGGTCTTGGGGGTCACAAGAATGGGGTCAGGTCACAAGAATGGGGTCAGGTCTTGCATTGCGACATTTCCCGCACACAAGAATGGGGTCAGGTCTTGCATTGCGACATTTCCCGGGAATTCCCGCAAGAATGGGGTCAGGTCTTGCGACCGGTTACCGCAAGAACTCTCCGAAAAATCTCCCTGGTCGCATCACACTTTGTCCGAGAAAACATCGTCCAGAGACTGGGCGTCGAAGATGCGAAGGCTCCACTCCTCGATGGAGGGAAGCTCGGCCTTGGCTATCTTTTCTCTGGCCCATTCGGGTACAGTGCCAAAACGGCGTTGCAACTGGCGTGTCAGGATGTTTGCCTCTCCTTCCTGCCTACTATCCATCTGCGCCTTCATGATGATTGGCCGAAATACATCGTTTTCCATTAAATTGAAGGTAAGTGACATTTCTTCAGCCTCCGTTTTGACGACCGTTTCCAGTCTACGCAACCTGGATAAGATGAACAATTTCGTCAGGGCGTCCGCCCTAGCCTTGATTGGCAGTTCACTGATTCGATACAAGATTTCCCGGATCACCTCGTTCTGATTGTCGATCCGGCAAAGGATGGCCAGGATATTTTCCTCCAAAGATGGGCTGTCCAGCAACTCCCGACAGTCGATACTGCGGAAATCAACCACCTCGTAACGGAAGGATAAATTCGGCTCTTCAATGACCGACTCAGACTGCCACGCTTTCAGTCCGACATACAACACTTTCTGAACCAAAATCCTGTTCGGATAACGCTGACGTATGAACGAGTAATACATCAGCATGCGCCAATCCATCCCCTCGGATCTGCTCTGTAACTCCAGATGAAATAGTGAATCATCCTTCAGCAAGAATAACAGATCGGGGAGACGCTTTTGGGTGGAAGCAAACTCCACTGACAAAAGCTCCACAGCTTCCCGTCCGATCAAAATGTGCAACAAACGCTGCGGCGGTTTCTCAAACAAGTCCTTGAGGGTGGTATCGTACTGGGACCGGTTCTTTTCTTTCTGATCTTCCATGATTTTATTGGCCCCAAGCCGGCACTGGCACCCATTTCCTACGTCACCAGTTCATCCGTAAACACGACGCCTGAAACTTGATAATGAGGTGTTGGACCATGGTGAAACAACGCTTCCACAGTCGGATTATCCAGGATTTTACCTTTCCGGTCCACTAGAATTTGTCAAAGTCGGCTTCAAGATAGCGTGCAAAGCAGAACCGGGTCATGGGAAATTCAAGACAAACAGGCCCGATGCCGCCATTCCCGATCAAAAGTGAATTCCGACAGCAGGGCCTGAAAGATGGCAAGGGGGTGCTTTAAGAGGGTGACATCAACCGGAGCAATGACCATCTTAATGAACGCAATTTACGTGCCCTGAGACAATTGCAGATATTTTAATACAATAAACACTTAATCTTTGTATTTTTATGTCGCACCATCCCGTTACCACGGACAATCACACGACGCAAACTTTAGAGAGAACCGACTTCAGAACCGCACTCCCAGCAAGGAGCCTTTCACATCGTCATCCGTCAACCGCAGCCGGATACATTGTGACAGATCAAAGTCCGATGACAACTCTTTCTCTGGGATCATATCGCTGTTCAGGGTACAAATGTATTGAAAACCATGCGCTTGCGATTCTTGAGCAGCCAATTCAAGGGCGCGGGCGCGTTGACGTTCATCAACGCCATCAAAGATCACGCTGTCATGGATCAAAACCCGAGGAGAAACCGATTGTTCCGCCCACAGACGGGCCAGCATCAGGTCATAGCAGAAGATCTTCATATGACCGACGCCACCGCTCCCCGATCGTTCAATCTCGACATCAAACCTGAACCCATTGGGTCCGACATCAACGACCAGATTTCCAGGAGCCGAGTGTAAGTGCTGCGAATATTCGTTGAACAGGCTGATCGCCCTTTCCCGGATGGTTCTTCGTTCATCAAGATCCCGTCTGGCTTTCTGGTGTAACCGTTCTTGGGCGATTCTGACTTCGCTCATTCCCGATTCAAAAGCCCGATGATTTTTGATCATCAAAGTGACCGCGTTCAACTCGTTCACTGTTTCCAGATGGCGTTGTTGCAGCTTCGTATACTCTTCCAAAGCACCATGGGTTTTCAGGATATCCATGAGTACAGCACGTTCTTCGGTTTTTTCCCGAACCTGGGTTTCCCGACTTGTTATGACGCTTTTGATGCGTTCGACCTCATCAGCCAGGAAGGCATAGCGATTGGAAATGATGGTTTCGTGGAAATGACGCACCTCCTCGATTCTGCGCAGTACTGTCGTTGGCAAGGATACACCGACCTCCTGATAGATTCGATCCAAGGAATCCACGGGTGGTGGTTGCTCTGCGGATAAATTCTGCCCGTAAAGTTCAAGCATCTTGCGATCCACGAGGTTGGCATCAATAAGTGAATGAATTTCCCCGGTCAATCGATTGGCATCGGTCTGGATCTGCTCATAGCGCGGATGGACCTTGAACGACTCCAATTCCGCTTGCCCTTTGGTGACCAAATCTTTTAATCGGACTTGACGAGTTTCCAAATCACCAAGCTTTCCACCAAAACCGTCCAATACTCCGGCCTTGAGCGCGGTTTTTATGGATTCAAGATCTTTGCTGCGATCCTTGATTGTCAAAAATTCTGAGGCATCTTCCCAAGCCAGTCCAAGGAGAAACGCATTATTGATTTGAGCATCCAACGCTGTTTGCTTGCGGAACGATTCAAACGGTGTCGAGTAGGCGTCCTTACGACGGCGAATGAAGTAGGAAATCAAACTACGGAAGGATGGACCACGCAAAGAATTCCCATCGTTGTCATAAGGCAATCCGAACAAGAAATGTCCGAGGAGCAGAGTCCATTCCTTGGCGGTGAAGGCTTCGACTCCCTTCCGAACCGTCGATTGGATCGGCCAGTTGGATGGAACACCGGAAACCAGGACATTGGCTGGATTCTCCACCCCTCTGGTCACAGTCACCGGACGTGAGCCAACAGCCAATTCGAGGGAAAATTCCCAGCCGGGCAGGTACTCTTGGGGAAAAACATCCTTATCTGCATTGGCTCCCAGGCAGAAGTGAATGATCTCGATCAATGTTGACTTGCCAAGACCGTTCCGGGAATTCTTTTTGGTTTCTTCTTTTTTCCGGTCGGCCAACACCACGTTCAAGCCTTTGGTAAACACAACGCTTCGAAACGAGGATTGATTGGCCGTCATTCTCCTGATCATGGCTTCCTCCGCACAAGCAGACCATCCACCCAATCAATCGCCTGAATGGCGAAAAGAAAATCCAGCACCAAGATAAAACGCCAATAAACGCTAACCTCTGGATTGCCACGCACCCGTTCCCACAATGCCGTGACCGTTTGCGGGGACTGCATGTGCCGCAGCAAAGTGGCCCCAGCACCCAGAAGAGAGTGTCGCAGGTCAACATGCTTGGTCGGGAGAATCATTTCTCAAACACATCACAGCTTTCAAACAAGCGCAATACCGGAACCGTAGGTATTCTCGTCCAACCTTAACCGGATATGCAAGCCATTCCAGGCCGCTTTCTTCCAATACGCAATGATCACCCCTACTTATCCTGGAACTGCTCCATAATGATTCCGATCTCCGACTTCAATCCCACAAATATAGCCACAAGAACCGGATCAAAATGTTCTCCGGCATCCCGGATAATCAATTCCAAAGCATCGTCTACCGACCAAGCTTTTTTATAGGGCCGAGATGAGGTCAATGCATCAAAAACATCACCAATGGCAGTAATGCGCCCAGCAAGAGGGATCCCCGCCCCTTGAAGCTTTCTGGGATATCCATTCCCATTCCATTTTTCATGATGGGTGTGGGCAATCAAGGCCCCAAGGGTCAGTACTTCGGAACTTTGCTTGCCAATAATGTTTGATCCCATCTCTGGATGCTTTTTGATGATGGCAAACTCGTCTTCCGTGAGCTTCCCAGGTTTGAGGAGAATATGGTCGGGAATGCCGATCTTGCCAATATCATGCATCGGTGCCGCATGCATCAAAAGGTCCGCCTCAGGCTCGCTCACACCGGACATGATGGCCAAAAGGTGCGTGTATCGACTCATCCGCATGATGTGCATACCGGTCTCATTATCCCGATATTCCGCAGCACGGCCCAATTGACGAATCACCTCAATGCGCGTCTCCTCCAGTTCCATGTTGCGCGCTTTGAGTTGCGCAGTTCGTATTTCCACCTGGTCTGCCAAAAGTTTCTTCTGATCGCTGATGGCCAAATGCGTCTTGATGCGTGCCAAAACAATCGGAGGGCTGACAGGCTTGGATAAATAATCCGCAGCCCCCAGATCAAATCCCCTGAGTTCATCTTCCACACTGGATTTGGAGCTGATAAACAGGATGGGGATATTCCGGGTTCGATCATCCTGTTTGAGTCGCCGGCACACATCATAGCCGTCTACCTCAGGCATCATCACATCCAACAAGATTAAATCCGGGGGAGGCTGCGAAAAAGCAATCTTAAACGCCAATCGACCACTGGTCGCCGCCTTGATCCGATAATGGGAATCTAGTATTCCCCTTAAGATGTCAATATTCTCAGGAACATCATCAACAATAAGAATGGACTTATCTAAAGTCTTTTTCCGAGAGGTCATGATGGATCACTCCCCAAGATGGATTTTTTCCTCTGTGGCCCAGGAATAAAAAAGCAATAAACAAGCCTCAAAATCGTAAGAATCAAGCGTCACCCGGACAGCATCCAACCTCTTCCTGCGACCCATGCTGAACGACAACATCGCAATCTCCTCCACAAGCTTGAACACAGAGGTGTCAAACGCAAGAAGCTTCGCAATCGTCTTCCGAAATAATGGAGCCAGTTCTTCCGAACTAGCATCAACCCCGGATGGCACATTGTCCTTGACCATACCCGGTTGCCCCAGCGTGGTTTCAATCACGGAGACGATACGTGCCAATTCACAGGATGCCGTGTCAATCAACTCCGGCAAATCTTCCAATTCTGCCGCAATTTTGGACTTTTCCTCAATTTCACCCGCCAATTCCGCCAATTCCAAAATGCCGAGAGTCGCAGCCACCCCCTTCAAGGCATGAGCCAAGTATTCCAATTTCTGAAGATCCCCAGAAACCAAACACCGATCCATCTCCTGGCAGCCACCCCCTTGATTGTGGGAAAATTTCCGAAGAACATCTCGATAAAGCGTTATTTTTCCCCCGACGTTACGCAATCCCCTGGCAATATCAATCCCCGGCAGCAATGGAATGGGAGGTACCAGCTCCCCCAGTCCGTGCGGGGACAAAACAGAAGGGTGTGAAATGACACCGGATTTGGTCTGGATCCATTTTGCCAGAGTGGCATATAAATCATCAGGAACCACCGGTTTGGAAATATGATCACTCATCCCCGCCTCCAGACATCTCTCCCGATCACCATTCAAGGCATTGGCCGTCATGGCAATGATGGGCACTTTGGCCCCTTTTCCCAGCCGAATTTGCCGTGTGGCCGTCAATCCATCCATGACCGGCATCTGGAGATCCATCAAAATGGCGTCAAAAGAACCCTCCTGTACCAAAGCAACCGCTTCCTGGCCGTTATTGGCAATGACAACCTCGATGCCCGCCTGCTCCAACAACTCCCGCGCCACCTGCTGATTGATTTCGTTGTCCTCGACAAGAAGCAGTTTGGACCCTTCCAAACTAGCGCGATGACTGTCCAGATTGCCCCGCATCCGCCGTGTTGGGGTAACCCCAAAGGCGATCATGATGGCATCCAGAAGAGAGGTGATCGTAACCGGCTTCATCAAAAAACCATCGACAAGGTTCTTCTCCTCTGGTGAAGATAAGGCATACTCCAAACTATACGCAGTCACCATGATTATGTACGGATCTTTCTTCAGCGATAATCCCCTGCGGATACGCCCAATCGTTTCCAAGCCATTCATGCCGGGCATTTGCCAATCCATAAGAACCAAATCAACAGGAACCCCATCCCGATCCGCCGTAGCCAGTGCCTCAAGGGCCATTTCTCCGCTTGCGACACAAATCGGACAGCAGACCAAAGATTCCAAATATCCAGCGGCGATATCCCGGGCACTTTTGTTGTCATCCACCACCAAAACGCGCAATCCGCGAAGAACTTGTTCCAGATTTGGAACTTCCAAGACCAAGCCGTCAGCCTTGCCAAAACGGATGGTGAACAGAAAACGGCTGCCATACCCAGGTTTGTTCTCAACCCGGATCTCCCCCCCCATCATCTCGACCAGACGCTTGCTGATCGCCAATCCCAACCCGGTTCCACCAAATCTTCGGGTGATGGAGGCATCCCCCTGGTGAAACACCTGAAACAACGTACCCTCCTGTTCTGGCGTCATGCCGATGCCGGTATCTTGAACAGAAAATTGGAGAAGTATGTCGTCCTGGGTCTCTTCCAGCACTTCGGTCGTGATGTAAATCTCCCCCTTTTCGGTGAATTTGATGGCATTACCGACCAAGTTGATCAAAATCTGCCCAAGACGGTGGGAATCCCCTTTCAGGGTAATCGGGACATCTTGCTTGATATCCAACAACAGTTCCAATCTCTTTTCCTGACATTTAACGTCCAGGATAGACGCCACGCTACCCAAAACCTCGTTCAGGAAAAAATCGGCATTTTCCACCACAAGCTTGCCCGCTTCAATCTTGGAAAAATCCAGAATATCATTGATCAGTTGCAGCAAAATGTTGGCACTGACGCTGACTTTGACCAGATAATCCCGCTGCTGTCCGGTCAATTCTGTCTGGAGACACAAATGCGTCAAACCAATCACGCCGTTCATGGGCGTGCGGATTTCATGGCTCATCGCAGCAAGAAACTCCGATTTGGCTTGATTGGCCTTTTCCGCGATAAGCTTGGCACTCTCCAATTCGGCGTTCTTATCTTGCAGCACATGATCCAGACGTTGACGCTCCGTCAAATCACGAATCGTGGCAAACACACCCTGTAGCTTCCGGTCGCGGTTGTAAATGGTGGTCGCAGCCAGAGAAACCGGCGTCTCCTTGCCATCCCGCGCACGCACGGTCAGTTCATAATCGATCACCTTTTTTTCTCTCAACACCTGATTGATGCCCAATTCGGCCAATTCCTGATCTGTAAAATGATTCTTGAGTGGCGCTCCAATCAGTTCGTCACGGGTACAACCGGTAATCACCTCCATTTGCTTGTTGCAATCGGCAATAATGCCAGATGGGTCGGTACTCACCAGTGCGTCAATGCTGGATTCGATGAGAGAGCGCGTATAAAATTGTTGATCACGCAGACGTTGATCCAGCTTTTTCTGCTCCGCCTCGACCTGTTTACGCGCCGTGTTATCTGTGCCAATCAACAGGTAGCCAATAATGGTGCGCTGTTCGTCACGCAGGGCTGTGACCGAGACAACTGCCGGAAAGCGGCTCCGATCTTTGCGGATATAGGTCAGCTCATAAATATCTTCTATGCCACGGGAAGCCTTGAACACTAACGCTTCAAAACCGGGTGTGATCGGCGTGCCAAGCTCGGAACTCAGTACCTTGGCGCGTTTGATCACCTCTCGCGGATCCGAAATATCGGCTGGTGTGATTTTGTTCATCACCTCAATGGCCGTATAACCCAACATGCGCTCGGCACCCACATTGAAAATCTGAATGACCCCCTGGGCATCTGTGGCGATACTCGAAAAATTGGCACTGTTGAAAATGGCATTTTGCAAGGCTCCGGCCTTGAACAATGCTTCTTCCGCCTGCTTGCGTGCCGTATTATCCGTGCCGATCAGCAGGTAGCCGATAATGGTATCGTGATCATCACGCAACGCCGTGACCGACACAACCGCAGGAAATCGGCTGCCATCCTTACGGATGTAGGTCAACTCGTAAATATCCTCAATGCCCCGTGAAGCTTTAAACACCAACGCCTCAAAGCCGGGTGTGATCAAAGTGCCAAGTTCGGTACTCAATGCCGCAGCACGCACGATCACTTCTTGTGGATCCGAAATGTCAGCCGGCGTAATCTTATTCATCACTTCAATGGCCGTGTAGCCCAGCATCCGTTCGGCACCCACGTTGAAAATTTGAATAACCCCCTGGGCATCCGTGGCAATACTTGAAAAATTGGCACTGTTGAAAATGGCGTTCTGTAAATCCCCGGTTGAAAGTCGTGATCTGTAAGTCTCCGGCTTAAATAACGCTTTGCGATCATCGGTAGTAGAATCGGAAATGTTGGGACTATGATTTTTTTTGGGCATAAACAACCTCTTTTGATTGATATTAAAAATAAATGTTTTTCAAAAAGCAAAGACCATCCTCACGGAATCGTCCCAATGCATGGATTAAAAATATGAATGGGATATTGGATCATCATCCCCCCAGTGGAAATTTGGGGGCGTGCGTTCAAGATATCACGGAAAGTCCGGTTGCAATAAAAAGCTCACCCCGGGTATTGTCCGTTCACCCAAAAACCTGACGCCCTTCTTTCTGGGTAACGGGAAGTAAAAAGGTGTAAGCACCAAGAAAAACGCCGTCCTTGGACGTGTTCCTGATTTTCTCAAAATTGTTTTGAGGCGTTCCAAAAGGGAGGGGGGCAGACGCAAGACCTTTGGGATCAAAGTCAAGGTCACAGATGGTGGAGGAAAATTTTTGTTCAAACCGTCAAGAGGAAACTGGAGGACGCGACACCAAAGCCCACCGGGGGGATGCCCTCGGCCCCCCCCCGCAACCATGATTTCTCGCCAGCACATTGTCGTGGAGCAAACACGCCGCAGCAAACCCACCGCACGGCGAGCCAAGGCCCCACGTCCATACGACCGGGCGTCTTGGATCCAGAAATCTTGGACCCAAGAATTGTCCAGCTTCGGCAACCGTCCCCGATCCAGCTTCCCGTGATCCATGCGCCCTCTCCCCTGCTGGGAACAGGGAGCGCGATCAGCGGATCGGAACCCTGGGATTCATGCGGCCCCTATGGGGCAACGACAACCCGACACCGGAACAGGTACTTCCGAAAAAACTTAAACGCCCGCAGTGACGGCCCGGCGAATTTTCTTACGCAGGCGTCGCACCGCTTCGGCTTTCTTTCTTCTTTTTTTCTCGGATGGTTTCTCAAAAAACTTCCGCTTTTTCATCTCCCGAAACATACCTTCGCGGATCATCTTTTTTTTCAGAACACGAATCGCTTGATCCACATTGTTTTCGTAAACATCAATCCTCACGAAACATCACTCCTTTTCATCATTGATGATCTCCCCATCCGTCCGATATGGTGGGATGATTGCTTTGGCGGAATAAAGAGCCGGGATGCTAGCTGTTTTGAGCGCAGATTTCAAGCCTCTTTGCGCTTGGATGAAAGAACAGCCATCAGAAACCCGCATTTTTCGATTACCTTGAAGCACGCCCCCGAGTTTTCGCCAGGAGCCTAGCCCATGCCACCCCCCCCCGTCTACCCTAAGTCTTGCCGTCGTGGATGGAATTGAAGCGGAAACACCGTCCCCTCGGAAGTTGTCTCCTGCGGAGCCTCTTCGATGATCGCCTTGAGGAGAGGTCGTCCCCCGCCTGCGACTTCCATTTGCCGGTTATGGCGTTTGAGCCACAGAAAAACCAACATGAGGCAGACCACCCCCGCCACCCCACCCAAAGTTTCGGCAGACTGCGACGACACCCCAACCATAAGCCCCAACTGCCGAAACAAAAAACCCCCGATAAACAAAGCCAGAACCGGGACAATATAAGCCAGAAAAGAGGCCCGCAAAATGTGTCGTTCAGACATTTCCAGAAGAACCCGATCACCAACTCGGGCACCGACCCGATTTGCGACACGCAGACGCACCTCCTTGTGACCACCTCCGAAGGAAAGGGTCGCGCAAGCCCCTTCCTGATGACAGGAACCGCAGCCACTCTGCCGCTGACCAACGACGACGGCATGATCCCCATCCAAAGCGACAACCACCGCCTGCTCTTGTATCACAACCAGAAACCTCTCGCTGGATAAACTACGAAACACCTATTTTTTTCAGAAATGCCATCATCCCCCCGCTTGGACTGCCCATCCGTTCATTGCTGATGGCACTCATGACAGAGCCTGTCAAATCTTCGGGATCTGGCAGAAAGAAACGGTCCGAAATAGCACTCTTGACCACAGCGAGCTTATTCAAGAGACGAGCGCACTCCTCACACCGAAGGACATGATCCATCACCTCGGTCAGGATAACCGAGTCGAGTTCACTATCAAGGAGAGCGGAAACCAGCTCTGGATTACATCCCATGGCGATCCTTTGGAATAAACGACACAAAATCATCAGCCACAATACGTTTTTACTGAAGCTATACTCTGTTCACCAGGGAGCAAGCAAGCATTTTCCTCATACCATGAAACTTATAACTTAATATATTCCTGCATATTATCCATAATTTCCTTTCTTGCCCGATAGATACGTGACCGGACTGTACCAATGGGACAGTTCAAAGCCTTTGCAATTTCCTCATAGGAATAACCATCGACATCCCGCATGACAATGGCCGATTTCATGGAGTCTGGAAGATCATTCAAGGCCCTGTCAAGATTGTTAAGCATTTCATCACGCAAAACAAGTTTTTCCGGGGTTTCATGATGCCGCAACTGGGGTGCCACCTGATCC
Organism: Magnetococcales bacterium; assembly: GCA_015228925.1. Taxonomy (GTDB): domain Bacteria; phylum Pseudomonadota; class Magnetococcia; order Magnetococcales; family UBA8363; genus UBA8363. The sequence continues at coordinate 46,314 of JADGCQ010000015.1, forward strand.
ACATCATCCAAGGCAACATCATTTTCCGTCGGGACTCTGCTGCGGGAGATTAGAAAATTCATGGCGGTATTGGCGGCGATACGGTAAAGCCATGTATAAAAAGCACTCTCACCGCGAAAATTTATCAAAGCACGATAAGCTTTGATGAACGTCTCCTGGGTCAAATCCCTCACCTTATCGGGGTCACGAACATCGCGGGCAATGACAGCCGCTATTTTGGTCTGATAACGCCGCACCAATATCTCAAAGGCTTTTTGATCGCCCCGAACGGTACGCTGTACCAGAATGGTATCGCCTTCGCTCACATTAACGTACCATTTTCATTGAAAAGTTGACCCATTAGACAGTAACAAGTGCATAAAGCATCCAACCCATGATAAGCTATCCTGAGTGCGAAAGCAAAAAACTTTTGTTACCCGCTTCCAAAAATCCAATTACAAGTTTATCGAGTGATCATGACGGAAATCCACAACAAACCCCGGCACTATGGTAACCGTATCATTTCAGACTTCCTGGTCATCGGTGGTGGCGTCGCCGGTTTGGACCTGTCATTGCGTCTGGCGGAACTCGGATCGGTACAACTGATTACCAAAACCGATGCCAACGAATCCAACAGCAGCTATGCCCAAGGGGGCATCGCCGCCGTGTTAGACTCCAATGATTGCTTTGAACTGCACATGGAAGACACCCATCGCGCCGGTGCCGGCCTCTGCCACGAAGCAACCGTGCGCCATGTGGTCGAAAACGGCACGCGGGCGGTAAACCGCCTGATCGAACTGGGTGTCCCCTTTACCCGCACCCCCGAAGGTCCATGCCATTTGACCCGGGAGGGGGGGCACTCCAATCGGCGCGTCGTCCACTCCGCCGACGCCACCGGCAAAGCACTCATCCAGACCCTCCTCGAAAAGGTCCAGGGACATCCCGCGATTCAACTGTTTGAGAACTATCTGGCCATCGACCTCATCACCTCTCATAAAACGGGTCGCTTCGCCCCCGATAAGTCCAATCGCTGCCTGGGGTGTTACAGCCTCGATCTTAAAAACGATACCGTCATCACCCAGCAGGCCCGCTTCACCACCCTGGCCACCGGCGGTGCGGGGAAGGTCTATCTTTACACCTCCAATCCCGACATTGCCACCGGGGATGGCATCGCCATGGCCTACCGCGCCGGGTGCCGGGTGGCCAATATGGAATTCATCCAGTTTCACCCCACCTGCCTTTATCACCCCAAAGCCAAATCCTTTCTTATCTCCGAAGCGGTCCGCGGAGAAGGGGGGATCTTGATCCTGGCCGATGGGGATCGTTTCATGGAACGCCATCATGAACGCCGGGAACTGGCACCCCGTGATATCGTCGCCAGGGCCATCGACTTTGAAATGAAACGGACCGGTGACGATTGCGTGTTTCTCGACATCACCGCCAAGGGGGAGGCGTTCATCAAAAAACATTTTCCCAATATTCACGCCAAGTGCCTGGATCTGGGAATCGACATGGTGAAAGAACCCATCCCCGTCGTCCCTGCCGCCCATTACACCTGTGGCGGGGTTGTGACGCAACTGGATGGAACCACCGATATTGAAAATCTCTTTGCCGTGGGAGAGGTCAGTCACTCCGGCCTTCATGGTGCCAACCGCCTGGCATCCAACAGCCTTCTGGAATGTCTGGTCTTCGCCGAAGGGGTGGAAACCACCATCCGCAATAAGCTCAAGGAAAACGATACGGCCCACCAAATTCCGCTCCCCCCATGGGATAGCTTCGATACCCACATGTGCGAAGAAGCGGTCCTCATTTCCCACAACTGGGATGAAATTCGGCGTTTTATGAGCAATTATGTCGGCATCGTCCGTTCCGATTCCCGTTTGGCCCGCGCCCGCCGACGCATCGAACTCTTGCAGCAAGAGATCAACGAATATTATTGGAACTGCCGCGTCAGCCGCGATCTTCTGGAATTACGCAACATCGCCCTGGTCGCTTCCTTGATCATCCGCAGTGCCATTCACCGCAAAGAGAGCCGGGGATTGCACTTCAACACCGACCATCCTGACCGCGACGACATCCTCTGGGCCAAGGATACCGTCCTCCCCATTCATCTTTAGACGACCTGTCCATGGATGAAAAAAAACGGGTCTGGGAAATTGTCCCCAGACCCGTCTCTTCCCAATCCAGAGCAATCGCATTGGAAATTGGCACGTCCAAATTCCCGAAAATGATCAATTATTAAAAGAAAAAAGGGG
>JADGCQ010000160.1 GCA_015228925.1 Magnetococcales bacterium
GGTGCGGCAATGTAGAATTAGAAAAGTGACGTTGGAATTCCTCAGGATTCCATGCAGCGTCACACAGCTTGCAACATGAGCGGAATTTTCTTTTTAAGGAGAACCTTGGGATGATCTCCATGTTGTTTGTCGCCGCCATGATCACCGGGTTGCTGGCCGGGGTTGTCGCCGGCCTTTTTGGTGTGGGCGGTGGTATCATCATCGTCCCTGCCTTGTTGTTTTTGTTTGCCCATTATGAAATCAATCCCGAAGTGATCATGCATTTGGCGGTGGGGACTTCGTTGGCCACCATCGTCGTAACCAACATCTCCTCCACACTCAATCATCATCGTCGTGGGGGGGTTGATTGGAAGCATGTGATCCAATTCACCCCGGGAATTTTATTGGGTGCTTGGTTGGGGGCGCAAGTCGCGGCTATCATGAATGGGGCGGTATTGCGATTGTTGTTTGGCTGTTTTGAAGTCGCGGTAGGTCTGCAAATGTTGCGTGGAAAAAAAGAGGGGGGAGTGGCGACACCGTTGCTTCCAGGATTTTTCAATCCAGCGTTGGGTTTGGTGATTGGTACCATCTCCAGTTTGTTTGGCATTGGCGGTGGTACCTTGGCGGTGCCGGTCTTGAACCTTTTGCGCGGTTTGTCCATGATCAAGGCGGTGGGATCGGCATCGGCCATGGGCTTTTTTCTGGCATGTTCCGGGGCGTTGGGTTACATTCAATCGGGTTGGAATCACGCCAACCTCCCTGCGGGGGCGTTTGGTTTTGTGTTGCCCTCCGCTTTTTTTGGCATTGTGTGTGGCACCCTCCTGACAACCCCCATCGGGGTTCGCTTGGCCCACACCCTCCCACAAAGTCAGTTAAAACGAGGATTTGGCATATTCTTGGTTTTGATTGGGATTCGCTTGATCATCAAATAGGCGGTTGCAAAAATCATTCATCGTGAATCAATGCAATGAGAGGGGATATGAACCGTTACCCCGTGGCACAACTTGGTCGGACACCCAACGCATTGCTGGTTGCGCTACGAGATCCCTTTTTGGATTCGGACCGGATCATGCCCCCCATGGGGATCATGGCCTTGCACGCCTATCTGATGAGTCGCAATATCCCCTCGAAGATAGAAAATAATTTTGACCTGAACGCGATGGAACACTACCGTTCCTACAGTCATATCTGCATCTCCTGCATGACTCCGCAAAAAAGCGAGGCCTACGCCATACTCCAAGCAGTCAAACGCAATCTCCCCAAAACTGCCGTCGTCATCGGCGGACCGCACGCCAGTTTTTATCTCGAAGAATGCAAAACCCAACCCTTCGATTACATCGTCGTCGGCGATGGCGAATTGGCCCTGGAAGAAATTTTGTCGGGCCGTGCGGGGGGACAAAAAGTTCTTGAGTACAACATCACCGAACAACAAATGAATACCTTCCCCCCCCCTTTTCGGGGAAAGGAATTTCTGAATCAATACGCATTCCATTTTCAGGGGATACGCGCTTCAACCATCCTCACCGCCAAAGGATGCCCCATGTCCTGTACCTTCTGCGAGGACGCACGGACGCGGGTACGCATGTACAGCCCAGACTATGTGGGTGTGCAAATCAAAGAAATCAAGGAAGCGGGTTACCAAGGGATCATGTTCTTTGACGATGTGATGACCTTATCCAAAAAACGGGTTCGTGATCTCACCCAGGAAATTGCCAAGCATGAGATATTTTTCCGCTGTTTCGGTCACGCCCGCACCATGACCGGAGAAATTGCCGATATGCTCAAAAAAGCGGGCTGTATCGAAACCGGAGTCGGCATGGAAACCGGCTCGCAGCGCATCCTGGATGCGGTCCAAAAAAAAACCACGGTGGAACAAAATCGACAGTATGTTCTCACCTGCAATGCCCGTGGCATCCGCGTCAAGGCGTTCTTTATTCTTGGCCTGCCGGGAGAAAACGCCGAAAGTATCGCCGAAACCGAACGCTTCCTCCATTTTCTCATGGAACAAAAAATCACCGCTTATAACGGAAAAATCATTCACAATGATTTTGACATGACCATTTTTTTTCCCTATTCCGGGACCGAGATTCGCCGACGCATGGATGCAGGAGATACAGATATCGATTTAATGTTGACGCAAAACCCTGATTTAAAAAAAGGCTTCTACAAAGGAGCCCAAGGGTCTTCCGAAATCGTCGTCCAAACCCGAGGGATGTCGGCGGACGCCCTCACCGAAACCCAAAAACGCCTTTTATCGACGTATAAAGCGCGATAATCCTACCGATCAAAAAGGACGGATCCCTCTTCGATATAATCCTGGAAATGAAGCTTTGGAATCACCTGAACGTTCATGTTCATATTGAGAAATTGCAACGACATCATCAAAATGAACAAGAACACCATCCCCAGGATCGTCAACATGTCCCCAACAAGGTTGGTGGCCCATCCTGGCGTTGACAAATCAGTCCCATAACGGACAAACACAACGACGCCAATACCCACCAACGTCGCAAAAACCACCGCCAGCAACGAAAAAAAGATGCGCGCATAGATGATGGCACCAAAAATGGAAAGACCATTCAAACCATGGATCAGAAGATTACCCAAATTTTGTGAGGATTGACCGGAATAACGACGGCCTCGTTTGGAATCAACGGCATGGTAAGGAATTCTGGAGCGGATGATGGCGGCGGGATAATGTTGCCACAGTTCGGGACGAGTGACCAGACTGAGGATCCGACTCCTGGGGATCAGGCTGAAATTGCCAAAGTTAATCACCTTCCCCGCCAGCATGTTAAAAAGAAGGCGATAAAAAAAATAACCGATCTTAAACAAGGTGCTTTCGGTACGGTCAACGCGACGACAAACCCAGATATCCGTCGGCTTCTCCTCATGCAAACGGATCAGGTCGGGAATGGATAAAGGGTTGTCTTCACCATCGGAATCCATGACGATGACCGCTTCAAAATCCCAATGTTTCTTTTCAAGGTGCGCCAACCCCATGGAAATCGCCCTTTGGTTGCCCAAATTGCAAATGAGATTCCAGGTTTCCACCCCATGAACACATCCTGATTGATTTGCCAAAACATCCGTATTCAAGGTTTCCGGGAGGGTGGAACCATCATTGATGACGATGATATGAAAACCAATCCCATGGACCGGCAAGGCGTTGATCTCCTCCACCAACTTTTGCAGACAATCCCAATCGTTAAAAAGAGGCGTCAACACGATAAACTTACGCATGGCGATCCCTCTTCATGGTCATGACCCCGGAACCTGTCCCAACAACCGCGATTTAATCACCGCAAACGTCATCCCTAACCTTTCGACGCGATCAATAATCGGCCATGGAGGAGACGTTTTATCTCCCCGCCATCGGGTTGTGGCAACCAGAAAATCGCATTCGTTGTTTTTAGATAGTTCAACCACGGAAAAGTTTCCCGGCAAAAACGGCTTCAGGTTTTCGGGAACATACAGCACCCCAACCGTAAAAGGACGTTTTTCAAAGACCACCTTTTCCTTTTCGGCAATTTCACGGGCATGGTCAATTATTTTTAAAGCAGCCTCACGATAGGAGGTAATCCAATAATCGGTCTCGAACTGTGTAGCCGCACGGGGCATACCGCCGGCAAAATGATTATAAAACGTGTATTCATAGGGATGCAGTTGGATCATGATGAACACATGGTGAAGGAAATAGACGCTTAAGCTTCCTACCAGCACAATGCGTAACCCCCTCCGAGAACGTGCCAGGATTTCTCCCCACGACGCCAACGCAATTCCCGTCAAAACTGCAAATGGTGGCACAATGAACAACATATGGCGCATACCATCGTAGATCATCGTATGCTGTGTGATGATAATCAGCGGCGGCAGGAGAGTCGCCACCAGGAGCAGAGACCATCCGACGGCCTGTCGGGCATGCAACCGTTGCCAGGATCGGTAGGAGGCCATCATGGACCAAACCAGGATTGGCACCGCCAAAATCGTCAAAATATCCGGCAGGTTTACCGCGATATAGACCGGCAGATAATCCCAGGGTAAATCGGAGGAAGGGACATAGGCCCCCTTGAACAGAACAGTTTTTCCCCAAGGATGGCGCATGGAAGTATCCAGGGCAGCAAAGATCACCGAAGGATTGACAAGAAATGCCGGCCAGAAGACCGTCACCATAGAAAAAGTGACCAATAAGGGAAGCCCGATGATTCGGGGCAGCGCAGCCGCCTTGAGTAATGACAAAAAGTTATATTTACCGTTGTTTTGGCGACCATAGATCGTCAACCCGAAAATCAACGCCAGCCCGGCATAAGCCAGCAGGATAATCGTACCAATACGGACCCCCAAGGCCAAAGCCATGGCCAATCCAAGCTTAATGAGCAGGCTATTGGGTACACGGAGGGGATTTTCTGCGGCACGGATCAAAAAATAGAGGGTCCAAATGGTACCGGTCGCCACCGGGATATCTTTGGCGTTGATGAACATGTGGCCATAAAAAACCGGAATCGACGCCAAGCAGATCAAAGACCAAAACCCACCTTTTGGCCCCGCCATATGCCGTCCGGTTTTCCAAGCCCCGACCAAGCAAACAAAACCGGTCAGGGCATTGATCAAACGTCGCGTTGTATGGCCATCTACCGGCAAAAGCCATGCAATCATCTCTGAAATGGCATCGTAGAGTCCACCAAACAGGTAAAAATCCAGATAATGCGTCGCTCTGTCATCAACACCCAAGGTCACATAGAAACTAACAACCGCTTTTCCATAATACCGATTTTGCCACACCTCATCATAGCTGTACCCATAGTCCCGACAAGTGATCAATAAAATCACCGCCAACACCAAAAAGACCAACCCGGAGAGTCGGTCAAACAAGATATCGCTATTGGCAAAAGACTTCATTAGAGGTCACAATGAAAAATGAATCAACACCGACATCACCTGGGAAATGACGGTATGCCAATCCCCATCGTCCGATTGTCGAAACACCCGCAACGAGGGATACCAGGGAGAATCATCGCGGTCCAACAACCAACGCCAATCGGCTATTTTTGGAAGCAACACCCATCCCGGTTTGGCCATAGCCCCGGCAAGGTGGGCGACTGCGGTATCCACACAGATCACCAAATCCAACTGAGATACCAAAGCCGCCGTATCAGCAAAATCCTCCAATTGACGACAAAAATCAAAGAAATTAGCATTTTTAGAAAAAATCGCCCGTTCCCTGGCCGAAAGTTCCTTCTGCAATGGAATAAAATTCATTTTGGAAAGCGCACACAAACGTGCCATGATTTCTGGATCCATGGAACGATTGCGGTCGTTGACGTGCCTGGGATTGCCAGACCAAGCCAAACCAACTTTCAAACCGACGATGGGTGCCAAAAGCTCTCGGAAATATTCTTTTTTGGCCTCCTCGGAAAAAAGATAGGGGGTATTGCACGGTATGGACGCCAACGTGGAACCCAGCAGATAGGGTAAACTCATCAGGGGTGCCTGATAATGGCAGGGTGGCAATTCTGGAGACGCCGACGCCAGATGATCAATACCACGAACGGTCGCAAACAGGCGTTTGAGCGGCGGCGGACAAAAAACAGCAACCCGCATCCCCAGCACCTGAACGACGGGAGCATACCGGATCAACTGAATACTGTCACCAAACCCCTGTTCACAATGGAGCAAAATAGTTTGCCCCGTAACCACATCACCACCCCATAATGGTTGCATAAACCCATGGGGAGGCATCTCTTCCGTCAACCACCGCCATTCGTATTGTGCCCAACCCGCTGCCAGGTCTCCCGTCAACAACCGGGTCAAGCTTGCATTGTAATGGGCTGTCGCCAGATTTGGATTGCGCTGCAAAGCGGAATGAAACCATCCCAACGCCGAATCAAACTGGCCCCTTTTGTGGGCGACGATACCCAGTCCTGTCATCGCTTCGGGAAAGTCGGGTCGCACCACCAAAGCACGCCGATAAGAGGTCTCTGCTTCATCCAAACGATTCCATTCATGGGCAACATGTCCCCGATTCAGCAGAGCATCGGGAAAATCGGGGACCAGGGACAAAACGCGATCATAGGTCGCCATCGCCTGATCACCATGACCCATTTTATGCTGCACCGTCGCCAGATTGGTCAGGATTCCCGGCTCAAAGGGACGGATTTCAAGGGCACGTAGAAAACTGAGGCGCGCATCTTCCCACTGACCCCTTTTTAAATAGGCACTGCCCAAATTGGCCAATACTTCCACAGAACGGGGATTGATCTGCAAGGCACGGCGATACCTTTGCGCCGCCTCCGCAAACCGACCCAGCATCATGAACAGATTACCCAGGTGAAACAACGCCTCAAAATAATCCGGGCGTAGCGCAATCGCCCGTTCATAACACGCCTCCGCTTCCCCCTGGTTACCGTCAGCCTGACAAGCCATGGCCAATCGGACCAACATCTCTGGACTTTGAGGCTGGCCCGGTATTGGTCGATTGTTTTTTGCCAGTTTGCCCTGACGCCGCCTCAATGCCCTGTTCATCGCATCATCACGCGCAAACCATCAGCGACGAACGGGACCGGGAATCACCGATCATAACCGATGGTATGATAACGGATCCGGCGGTCCGAAGGGGTGGTGATATAGGTCCGAGTCGGTTGCGGTTCGACAACAACAACCTTGGTTTGTCCATACCGGTCCACGATATAGGTCTCGGTCCTGGGTTCGGGCCGCACGATGATGGTCTCTCGCACCGGAACCTGCTCGATGACGGTAACATGACGCCGATCATGGTGATGGTGGTGACGACGCGGATAGGAATCATCCCAATCGGAATCACGGCTGCTATAGGAACGGGATGGAGCGCGATCATTTTCGGCACCGGAGACTTGGCTACCGATAAACGCCCCCGATACCGCCCCGATCAAGGCATTCTGAGCGCGATGCCTTTTATCCGGCCCGAATATCGATCCGATGAGGGCACCGGTGATCATCCCACTCACGGGGTCAATGTTGCCGGCCCGTGCAACGCCTGAGTTGAACACCATCCCCAAAGCCGCCGCCATGGCCAGTAAACCACCCGTCCTTTTCATGGATTCTCTCCTCAAAGCTCTCTATTTGAAGTACCATCACGCTTCCGGCACAACAGTCACACTTCGTAAGTCACCGAGACAAAAAAAAAGTTCCCAGCCCCCATGAGCCACCGCCCCCCAGGGCAATTGCATTTGGAATCCCTTGACATTAGGGCGTGTTGGTATCCGATAACTTGAGACACACCCTAGAAAATTATTAAAAGAAAAAAGGGGTCTGGGGGATTGCCCCCAGGGT
>JADGCQ010000161.1 GCA_015228925.1 Magnetococcales bacterium
CTCGGCACCCACCGCCCCCCATCCCACCTCCCCCCATCACGGCGGCCCCAAAGGAGATCACCTTCTCAAACTTGGGTGCCGTGGACAGTTTGTCATGAAAACCATCCCATTCCTGAAGGCGACGATCCACCAACTGCACCATATGCGGATCTTCCGCTTTTGCGGTCAACTGGGAAAAATAGCCCTTGGATTCCTCCTGAGAACCCAAAGCAGCCATCACCATAGAGGCATTGCGCAGGGCGGTGGGGCTGTTGATAGCATTGATTTTTTCCAACCCTTTCACCCCGCCCGCAGCAAGATCGGGCATCCCCGCCCGATAGCTGGCATAGACAAAACTGTTGAGCAGATCGGGGTCATCGGGGTGCAAAGCGATGGCGGCGGAAAAATGCTTGACCGATAAATCATAACGCCCTTTGTCGATATAGAGGCGTCCCAAAAGATAGTGGGCCATCCAGTTGCCACCGTCAAACTGGATCGCCAATTCATACCCTTGCTGTGCCAGATCCATCGCCCCACCATTCCCCCCCTGCACCATCAAATGGTAGGTCATGCCGTTGATCAGGTGGTAATAGGAGCGGTCAACCCGCAATTGCAGGGCTTGATTGATTTTTTTCGAGGCATCCTCATACTTGCCCTCACTGATGAGCTTGACCGATTCGGTTGCCAGCCGGTCCGCTTCGGAACCAGACTTCAAATGGGCGGCGATCACCGCATCAAACCGCCGATTTTCTGGCGATTTGACCTCCTCCTTCACCGAATCTTCCGCCACCTCCTCCCCCCCTGGCATCTTGCCAGGGACGACACAGCCATTTAACGCCAGCAACAGCACCAATACCACCGACAGGTAGCGCCTTACGATCATCATAACCATGGACACCCCTGAATTATAACAAGCCGTTCATATTGCCGGAGGATAACCCTGTACTTTCCCCGAAAACTGAAAACCAAAAACCACAACCTTGACGTGTACAGCAATAAACCTGCCAAGCAGACAATGAAAATTATTAAAAGAAAAAATCTGGGAAATTGCCCCCTGTTGTCCTGGTCTTTTCGCAAAAACCGCGAAAAGACCAGAACCCAGCGTAAAACCCTAGAATCGTGATTCTTAACCTATTTCATATTTTCTCGGTTGCCACGCACCCGAGCCAAACATTAAAACGTCGATTTCACCAGGATCTTGGTATACCCAGCCGTGAAAGATGCATCGACGCCAGCACCACTGGCGGTACTCAAACTAAACCCAGGAATGGCATTGGAAGCACCGGACATTCCCTTCGACACGTCCCAAGACAACCCCATATCCGCTCCCGCTTCCAACGCGGCCCCCACTCCGAATCCCACCGACCAGCCTTGGTTGTCATCGATAGTACCCGGACTCCAGGAAATTCCCAGACCACCCCCTTCGACTTCCCCTTTCAACGTAGCACCCAATGTGCCACCCGTATAGGAAACGATGGCAAAGGCGTATTTTCCACTGCTATCGGGTGTAAGATTCATTACAAAGGCTATATTCGATTCAACACCGACGATCAGACCCGCATCGACGCCAATCAGGGGAATACCCACCGACGAGTTGATGACATTGCTGGGAATGTTGGCCCCCGTTTGGTTGGATACCATTTTCAGTGCGGTCACCACGGTTTTCATATCCACGGCCATCTGGGAGGTTATCTTCCCATCGGAGAGTGCGCGTTGGATTCGGGTATAGGCCATCTTGCTATCCGTATCGAGGTTTTTCAAGGCGTTGCGGATGTTCTTGAGGATGGTCTTGTTGTCGCTGATAAACTTCCCGCCAACCTCCCTGAACAAAGCTTCCAGGGCTGCCGTCCAGGCCGATTTGAGCGCGGCGACCGATTCTTCATAACCCGCCTGAACCGCACTGGCGGCACTGGAATAGGCCGATTTGGCTGCCGCAGCCATGGCGTTCAATTCGGACTTGGCAATGCTGACACTTGCGGAAACTAAGGCACCAAGCGCGGAAACTTCATTTTTCTTGAAATAGGTTGTTGTTCCATTATTTTTCACGACGACATAGATATAATAACCTTCCATGTTATCGCACATGTCGTTACTTTTATACCTGCTATCCATGAACATGTTTCCAACATTTTCGCAAGCCGTTGAACTCTGATGAACCCAGTTCAACCCATTGACGTCCACTTGCAAGGCCTCCATCGCAGGGTCTGTCGATTGCATCCACTGAATGTATCCGACCTGATCAATCTTGCGAACCTGGTCGCAAACGGTACTGGCCTGAGGGGCTTTATTTTGCACTTCAATCAGCAAACCGACGACCCCCCCCGCCGTTTGCGCCCAGCGTCCACAAATCCGTTTCCCGGACTGCGCATGGACATTTTCCGGCAAAAACAGAACCAGCGCGGCAAAAACAATCATCCCTGTGATCGCCCTTCTACAGATGTCATTCATCATCCTCTCCACAGTGTTCATGAGTCAATATCCCAGCGAGACAGGGCCACAACCCGATTGACAAACGACATGTCTGCGCCGCCACTAACCGGCCCAATGATCCGTCCGGCAAACCCGCCTATTCAGCCCCCCGTATGGGCGGCATCATTTCTACTTTTTCGATACATCTCCTTGTGTTATAGCGGCAGATCGCGCCTCTCGCATAATGCGGCCTTCGAGCAACACGAACACGGTGACCAAAACCGGCACCATCACCGTCAGGGCTGGGGCTTGCAAACGGACCCAATCGGCAATGACCGGATCGGCGACCGCGATGCCACCCGCAACCCATCCCAACAACGCCCCGCCCGCCTGGATCAACATCGGATGACGTTGCAGCAGACCGCAGACAAACAAACTTCCGTACATTAACAGAGGCAGATGCACCAGAACACCGTACATTCCCCCTCCAGGATATTTTCGTCCCCCGTGAGCATCTGGTGGTTGCGCGAACTGAGGAATCCCCCTGGGGCATTGATCTTGTTGGTCAGCCGCAACGGATTGACCTGCGTGATCTTGGGGAGCAAAACGCTCTCGACGGGATAGGGGAGGTGGAAATGCAGGCCCGGTTCACTGGTTTCAACCCACTTGCCAAACCGGAGGACGACCCCCTGTTCATCCGGCTGCACTTCGTAAATGCCGGTACTGATCCAGGCGATGGCCAGCAGGGTGAGGATCAATACCAACCCCTTGCCGCGCAGCCCAAGCAGGTGAACCCCAGATCCAATCCATGACCAGACCCGTCCCCCAATGGCGTTGGCGGGAGGCTCCCCGATGGGTTCTTCGGTAGACTGGACCGACATCAATTGAGAACTCCTATGGCAACAAAAAAAGGAAATCGAATGTGCTGTTCTTCAGACAAGAAGTCAACCAGAAAAACGGACCGCATTTCCCCACACCCTATTGCAGGACAGTATCGATCTCCAAAACTGGCTATCATCCAATCTTTCCATCTTGGAATCTTCCTCTATAATAGAATGTCATTCCCGACGTAAAAGCGATCCATCAAGAATCGTACCATGCATGAATACCATGGGATTATTCAATCATCTGAAAGGAAATTCATAGAAGGCATTATTCCATTGGCCCTCTCATGGGTGTGCAATTTTGCACAAGATCGCCCGTGACAAAAAAGATGGTGTCTTGTATTTAACCTTTATATTCATCATCTTAAATATATTTTCTACGATTCATGCCACCGTGTACACATGAACGTTTTGGCACACCCTAACACTCCTGCATATCTTTTTGAGTTACAAATGGTCAACTTATTTTACCGTTGATATAACCATCAAGAAATCAAAACAAATCATACTTTGACGAAGATAAATTCTGATTGGCTCATTATTTTTGCTTTGACATTTTTTGAGCAGAACGCCATCATGCGCATCATGAATTCCATGAGAGATTAATTGAGACTAAAATCTCTGATGTCCGTACCCTTAAAATTGGAGGAACTATTATGACCCGTAAGCATGGTATAACGACTCTATTTCTCGGAGCCTTGCTCGGCACAGTCGCAAGCCAGACGGCCTATGCCGCCGCCGACCTCTCATCAACCACCTCTTCACTGACCATCAGCGGCCAATCGTTCAATGTCTACACGGTGACCAGCGATGGGGTTCCCTACTATGGCAGTGGCTATGCGGCAGGTTTTCCATCGTTGCCCTATAACCACACCCCCGCCGCCGTTTCACACACCTACCTCATTCCGGCCACCCCTGCGTTGAATGGTGGTAACGCCAGTTCCCCCGTCTACACCCCCCTGGGATTGGCCAACGATTTTGGTGTGGCATTGGATGGCATCCCCTTTGATCCCCTGACCAGCTTTTGTGGTGGTGATGCCCGTTCCGCATCCAACTCGTGTTCCTACCGGTTGGAGGCACGGCTTCAGACAGACCCATCGTCTCCGAGCAGCAACTACACCACCGGACGGCTGGGTTTTGACGTCCATAATGGTCATTCCCAACTCAATCCCAACGCCTATCATTATCATGGCATCCCCTGCGGCATCGCCTATATTGCCGGCGGTGGCAGCACGGCTTCAACACCGTTCACGACCACGAACGGCATCTGCAAAAACGACTGGAGTGGCGTCCCCGCAACCGCAACGATTGTGGGTTATGCCAAGGATGGTTATCCCATCGTGATCCAGAAGGGTGTTTATTCCAGTTATTCTGTGGTCACCACGGCGGGAGACGGTCGTCCCACCAGCAATGCCTCCGATACCACCAATGCCCTCGGCAATTGGTCGGCGGATATGAATACGTTGGTCACTTCCGGGAGTACCTTTACACAAGCCAACCTCCCTTCCAACAAAACGCTGGGTGACTTCACCTATACCGGCCCCAGCACCGTGGGGACTGCCACCACCGCTTTGGGCCTGTGCAACGAGACCGCCAATACCGACGCCAACATCAAAACTCTGGACGGTCAAAAGGCAGCTTACGCCTACTACCTGACACCCAATTTTCCCATGACCCCCCGGTGCCTGATCGGTGTTACCGATGGACCTACCGAGACCACACAAGGTTTTTATCACGCCGGTGGTACCGACTGATCGGTTGACCATAGTTTGGGGAAACCCCGATTTGACTGCGCTTGCTGACAAGCAGCACGAGTCACGAGGGGGGGGGGAGAATCGCCCCCCTCGGCGAGGTAAGCTCAGAGGGGGGATCGCAGGGATCCGGGATAATGAAGCTTTCAGAGTTTCGCTCCTGGATCCCTGCGATTTTTTTTAAACCATGCATCTTGAAATGGTTTCCATGGTTCGGGTATGATGCGGCTCTATGAGTCTCAAAAAAAAAGGACGTAAATCACCTCTCCTTCGCCCATCCGACCTTTCCGATCTCCGGCAACGCGCGTTTGTTCTCTACGCTGAGGGCCGATTCCGGGAAGCCCTTACCCTGATTGACACGCTACGTGACGCGCTCACTGCGGATGCTCCGGTGGCCAATCTGGCCGCTGTGTGCCACATGCAACTTGGCAATCTGGAAGACGCCATGCGGTATTGGCAGCGGGCGTTGGTCATCAAACCTGATTATTGCGATGTTCACAACAATCTGGGCAATCTTTATTGTCAGCTTGAGCGTTTTGCAGAGGCCGAGGCTTCTTATCGCCAGGCCCTCTGGTTCAAGCCCAACTATGGGATGGTTCATAACAATCTGGGCAAACTCCTGTACCGGATATCGCGGTTTGACGAAGCGGAGGTCTCCTTACGCCAGGCACTGCGTATCAACCCCAACGATGCCGATGCCTACAACACTTTAGGTGCTTTGTTCAAGGGGATGCGCCGTTTTGAGGAAGCGGAGAGGGCATATCGCCATCTTTTGCAGCTCAAACCGGGCGATGCCGATGCCTGTTATAATCTGGGACTTCTCTTTGACGAGTTCAAATTATTTGAAAAAGCCCAGATGCACTACCGAGAAGCCCTCCAAATAGATCCCAACCATTGCAATGCCCTCAACAATCTTGGGGTTTTGTTGGAAGGGGGGCAACGGTTTGGTGAAGCGGAGGCGGCTTATCGCCAGGTCATGCAAACGCATCCAACCTTTGTGGATGCCATCAACAATCTTGGCAATTTGCTGGTCAAACAGAGACGTTTTGCGGAGGCGGAATCTTGCTATCGCGAGGGGCTTGCTCTCAAGTGTCCCAAGGCTTCTTATCATTTGGGCAATTTGTGCAAGGAGCTTCGACGCTTTGAAGAAGCGGAGGCTTTTTTCCAACAAGCCTTGGCCATCCAGGCCGATTTCATCGATGCCCGATGGAATTTGGGTTTACTTTATTTATCTTTGGGGCGGTTTCTGGAGGGGTGGCCATTGTATGAATGCCGCCAATCTCCGCGCTTTAGCCAACGCAACACCCTCCCTGTTGCGACGACGATTCCCATGTGGCAGGGAGAAAGTCTTGATGGAAAATCGGTGATGCTGATCCCGGAACAGGGGCTTGGCGATCAGATTCAGTTTTGCCGTTATGTCCCTTTGTTAAAATCCATGGGGGTTGCGCATCTTACCGTGGTTTGTGATGTTTCCCTCACGGCGTTATTGGCATCGCTTTCCGGGGTTGACGCCGTTTTGGAAAAGTGGAGCGATACGGATCATCACCATGATTTTTGGATCTATTATCTTTCTATTCCGGGCCGGTTGCAGACGCAATTGCATTCCATTCCTGATAGGATCCCTTATCTTTCGGTCTCGGAGGAGCGGTACGCCAGATGGGGAAAATATTTTAGGCGGGATGGATTATTGCGCGTGGGGTTGGTTTGGAAGGGGAATGCCAATCATCGTAACGATGCCCAACGCTCGTTACCCGATTTGCGTGTGTTGGCCCCACTTTGGTCGGTTTCTGGGGTTATCTTTATCAATTTGCAGAAGGGGGAGGCGGAGGGGTGCAATCCGCCGCCGGGGCAACCTTTTTATCCGTTGGGTGAGACGGTGATGGATTTTGCCGATACGGCGGCCATTGTGGCCCATTTGGATTTAGTCATCAGCATTGATTCGGCGGTAGCGCATTTGGCGGGGGCGTTGGGGAAGCGGTGCTGGGTGCTGTTACCGGCGTGGAACACTGATTGGCGTTGGTTGCATGGGCGGACCGATTCACCGTGGTATCCTGGCACCATGCGTCTTTTTCGTCAGACGCATTTTGGGGATTGGTCGGAGGTTGTGCAGCAGATGGTGCGTGCGCTTGAGGCCCAAGACCGCCATCAATAAAAAATAAAAAAATTATTAAAAGAAAAAAGGGGTCTGGGGGATTGCCCCCAGGGTTTTGA
>JADGCQ010000162.1 GCA_015228925.1 Magnetococcales bacterium
TTCAACGTCCTCTTCCTCGGACGGCTCCGCTGCACCCGCCTCGTCTGAAGATTCCCCTGCAACAAGCGATGCTTCTTCTTCCCCCTCATCGGGTTCCGCCAAGGCTCCATCCGCAACCAAAGATGGTTCCTCCTCAGGATCCCCCATGAGTGCCTCCAGATCCTCGATTTCCTCATCTTCTGTTGCCAACGCATCCAGGGATAATTCCCCTTCTCCCTCGATGGCGCGTTCCTCCTCCTCTTCGGACGATTCCAACAAGGGAAGGTCTTCTAAATCCTCCTGGTGTGACAGTGCCGCCTCATCGTCAAGTCCGTCGCCCAAAGAGGCGCGGTCGGCTTCATCGCCCACAGCTTCGGTAACGCGCACAACATCCACCGGGGTCGGAAAATCAATTTCCATCCCCGTCAGATCCAGTACCTCATCCTCATCCATCGATGGCGCAATAGCGGATTCCCTGGAATCCTGAAGGGCCTTGTCGATCTTGATCGTTTTGGGTTGCAGATCATCAGACAAAGAATCCGATGGTTCCTCTTCGTCGAGGGCTTCGCCATCCAGCATACTCTCCAACGAACTCAACACCTCCTCCATGGATAGGGAGGAGGCACCATCATCCGTCGGCAACCCTTCTGGGATGATTTCTGAAGACTCGGATCGCTGAGGTTTTAAACTTTCGGATAATGCAACCTTCTCCAGGGGAGGTGACGGCTTCCCTTGACCACCACCCGTTTTGGGCGTCACTTTTTCAACCGTGGCAGTGCCATCCTTGATCTTGGCCATTGTCCCTCTTTTCCCCCCATGAGGATCATCCGACCCGTGGGGAAGACACCCTCAAGAATCAGTGACCCGTCAACATGGTTTTGGATTGTTATCTTGTATTTTACCAACCAAAATAGAGTCGGATGGTATCCACAAAGTTACCCACGAACCCCCCGGAAGGGATATCCTTGGCCGCGACAACGGGACGGTTGAGCAACTCCCGATCCTTGAGTTTGACAATGACCGCCCCAATCTTTTGGCCCTTTACCAAAGGCCCGACCATGGGTTCCTCATAGACCATCCCAATTTCCAAGCTACTTCTCTGCTTTCTCGGTATGGTCACAACCGCAGGTTGATCCACCGTGGCATCGACAAAATCTTCCTCCCCCTTCCACACGCGCAAACTACGAATCACCGCACCCGGTTCATAAATGCGTACCGTCTCAAACAGTCGGTTGCCTTGACGCAACAAGCGCAGGGCCTCTTCCTCACGAATCTTGCTGCTGGATGCCCCCATGATAACCGCTGCCAGTCGCTGTCCATCTTTATCGGAAGTCGCCACCATGCAAAATCCTGCTTCGCGGGTATGGCCCGTTTTCAATCCGGTAATAGACGGATCACGCCATAATAGGCGATTACGATTATATTGTTGGATACCGCTAAAAGTATATTGCTTCTCCTTCACGAAATAACCGTATTGTGGAAAACGATTCGTGAGGGCACTCGCCAACAGGAATAAATCGTGGGCACTGGTATAATGCTCAGGGTGAGGCAGGCCGGTTGGATTGATAAAATGGGAGTTGACCATACCCAACTCCTTAGCCTTGGCGTTCATCAAATCGGCGAATCCCGCTTCCGAACCCGCCAGATGTTCCGCAACCACGACGCAGGCATCATTGCCACTTTGTACGGCAATCCCCTGAATCAGATCGTTTACCCGGATCTGATCACCCACCCGTACAAACGTTTTGGAACCCGGCGTGCGCCAGGCTTTCTCACTGACAGGCAGTGCTTGTTCCAACGTCAGATCACCACGGGCCAATGCATCGTAGATCAAAAACAACGTCATGATCTTGGTCAAGGACGCCGGAGGAACCCTCTTGTCGGAATCCTTGTCATACATCACCATCCCGGTATCCATATCTCCCAGGATGTACGATGCAGCCCGCACATCCAGAGAGCTTTTTTCCGGCGATGTTTTTTCCGGGGCGGCAACGGCTGCCCCCGATAGAAAAAAACTGGCAACCAAAGAAAACAATAATAATTTCATAATTGGCACGACGAACAACCCCGAACGAATAGGGCCCCTGTTGATCAAGGTTTTTCCCTGACCAGGTTGTTGCACCAACCCAGTCCTAAGTCAAACACCACCGGTGCGTTTGACGATAACCGATTCAACTCCGGCTCCACAAAAAGAGGTACTACGCATTACTCCGCAATGATCCGTGATTGTTTGAGGCCAAGGTTTGACAGGCGGGCCAGCATGACATCCGCACCCACCGGAGAGGGATACGGACCCACAAGAACCCTGAAGAAATTATCGCCAGTTTTTAATCCTTTGCGTACTTCAGCCTTGGCGGTCGATTGTATCCGGGTAGCCAGAGTCGCGGCATTCTTGCGCGACAGGAAGGCCCCCACCTGAACAAAGTAACCAGAACCTGGCACACCCCCCTTATTCTGGACTTTTCTCGTTTCGTTATGCAAGCCCTGTTGGTGATTTTTATCAGATTTTGCCCGACTGGCAACCGTGCGCGGCCTATAAGGGCTATACGGATGGTCGGACGGCAAAGGATCGGCAATCCCCAAGGCCTCGATTCTCACCTTGGCGGTCCCTTTGTCGAGAAAACCCAACTCTTTGGCCGCAGATTTGGACAAGTCGATAATTCGATCGCCGATAAAAGGTCCACGATCATTGACCCGCACCACCGTTTCCCGTCCGTTGTCAAGATTCGTCACCCGCACCGTCATCGGCAATGGCAACGTCTTATGGGCCGCCGTCATCCCATACATATCAAAGAATTCGCCATTGGCGGTATCTTCACCATGAAAATTGGGACCGTACCAGGAAGCGATCCCCTCGGCGACGAAATGTTCCGACTCCTCATCGCTCATGGGATAATAGGTTCGGCCATTGATGGTATAGGGATTGCCAAACTTGACATGCCCATAGGATTTGGATTTGGGTGGTGGCGTTTGCTCCACTTCGGCAATCTGCGGTGGCGGCAAACTGCTGCATCCTGCAATCGTGATGCAAAAAATCGCCACCATGAACCGGATAAAACTACGAGGAACGATTGTCTTCATGGTGTAACACGCCATGGTATCTGATTCCGGTAAAATTTTGGACGTTATGGACACTGTCAATGCGTATCCTCCTGGTATCTTCTGGTGATCCGTCACTTAAAGCTAAGAAAAACCAAGGATCCCCTTGGCCATTAAAGCATCCTTGCAAGAATGTTTCCAATTGTACTTTGCCCAACGGTCAACGCGGTGAAAGAGACGCAAAAATCCCTGATGCTTCTATTAAATATATCTGTATTATTTCAACACGCTAACCCAGATGATCGCCCAATCCCCGTCCATCGTCTGAACCGTCTCTCCCGATGAATCCCTTGCCACAAGCCTTGCCAGTGTTCATCCTTAGGGTAAGGCCGATGCGTAAGAAGAGTCACCCACAGCGTCATTTTTTTAACAGCTTACCGCCATGATCGAACCCGATTCATGTCCAACCTGACGAACCCACCTCCCCCATCGATGGGTTCACCCAATCCATGGCGTTACCGTTTGCGTCATGTGATCCCCTACGCAAAAACCCACCGTCATGCCTTCATCATCGGATTTTTGCTGCTGGCACTCACCAATGCCAGTGCCGCAACCATCCCCTATCTGCTGAAATTGACAACCGAAGCGTTGACCGGCCCAAACCCCTCCTTCCACATCGCCCCACTGGCCCTGGGACTGATTTTCCTAGCTTTGCTCAATGCCACCGTCCGCATTCGGGCACGTACCCATATCTTCGGTATTGGCCGATCTGTAGAATTTGCCTTGCGTCAGCGTTATCACGCCCACCTTCTGGAACTGGATGCACCCTTTTTCGATGGTGAAAAAACCGGCGATCTCGTCGCCCGTGGCAACAATGACATCACCGCCATCCGCATGTTCATCGGACCGGGATTCCTACAGGTTTCCAATACCGTCATGGTCTATGCCATCACCCTCCCCGTCATGATCGGTCTCGATCCCTCATTGACACTCCTGGTCCTTGCACCTTTTCCCATCGTCTTGGGTAGCACCAGACTCCTGACCAAACGCCTCTATCGCCTCAGCCGCAACGTGGCCGACAGTTTTGGAAAATTATCGGGATTTGTTCAGGAATCCATCACGGGTATCGCCGTGATCCGTACCCATGCACGCGAAGAACATTGGTGTCATCAATTTGCCACACAGGCCCATCATCTTTACGATGCCAACATGGCTCATGCCAAACTACAAAGCCTTTTTTCCCCACTGACCATGCTCAGTGGCGGCATGGGTGCCATTCTTTTGTTATTCTTTGGCGGCCATAAAGTCGCCGAAGGCAACATGACCATTGGAGATTTTGTCGCTTTTTCTGGCTATTTGGCCATTCTCATCTGGCCAACCGTCGGCTTTGGTTGGATCTTGACCGTCATGCAACGTGGATTGGCCTCCCTGGAACGGGTTGGCCGCATTCTTGACGCCCAACCCTTCATGACACCCGCCATCACACATCCTGGGGAACAAGATAAGACAACACGCTGGCGTGGCGACATCCGCATCGATGCCCTGGATTTTTCCTTTGTCAACGGCCCTCCAGTACTCCATGCCATCACCCTGCATATTCCTCCAGGGAGTTTCGTCGGACTCATTGGGCGCGTCGGCTCAGGAAAAAGCACGCTACTCAACGCCCTGGCCCGCCTCTACCCCATCCCCCCAGGACGGATCTGGGTGGATGACCGCGACCTGACAACCATCCCGGAAGAACACTTACGGACCAATATCGCCATGGCACCGCAAGAAAGTTTTCTCTTTGCCGCATCGGTGCGGGAAAACCTGGACCCCGGCAACCGCCAAATCGCCGATGAAACCATGTGGGATGCCTTGAGAACGGTCGCCTTGGACGTTGAGGTCAACGATTTTCCCCATAAGCTGGACAATCTCCTGGGGGAACGGGGCATTACCCTTTCGGGGGGACAACGGCAAAGGTTAGCCTTGGCACGGCTGTTACTCGCCAACCCCGCTATTTTGCTATTGGATGATGTCTTTTCCAGCGTCGATGCCCGGACCGAAGAAAAAATTTTGACGAATCTTAAAGCCATGGCCGATGCGCGTACCATCATCATGGTTTGCCACCGGGTGGCGGCATTGCACCATGCCGATTGTATCTACCTGATGGACGAAGGAAAAATCTTGGCATCCGGCGCACACCCACAACTCATGATTTCAAGCCCCCTCTACCAAAATTTGCACACCATGATGGCACGCAAAGAGGCTTTATCATCCCTGGCTATCGCCCCCGAACCCATCACAAAGCCGGTGCCATGACCCCCTCTGTCCATGCCGATACCGAAGAGACCCGCTATGGCCGTTTCATGGATTGGAAATTATTTGCCCGATTCTTGACCTATGCCCGCCCCTACCGACGCTGGATCGTCGCAGCCTTGCTCTTTCTCCCCGTTGGTGCCTTGATTCAAATGGCCCAGCCCGTTCTGATCAAACAAGCGGTAGACCACCACCTGACCACAGGAAAGATGGAAGGTTTTCCCTTGTTGCTACTCCTGTTTGCCCTCCTGGTAGGTTCCCAGTTTTTGGTTGGCTACCTCCAGTCGATCATCAATACTGTTCTGGGACAACGGGTGGTGCGGGATATTCGCAAACATCTATTCTCCCACCTGTGCTTCATGGATGCTGGTTTCTTCAACCACCAGACCAGTGGCCGTTTGACCAATCGGATCACCAGCGATACCGAAGCGGTCAGTCAGATGGTCAGTTCCGGTCTCGTCAACCTGACCGGTGATCTCCTTTTGCTGGTGGGGATTGGCGGTTCCATGGTCTGGCTGGCACCCAACCTTTCTCTGGTCACGTTGCTGGCCATGCCCGTCATCGTCATCGGGACGGTCATGATTACCCGAAAGATGCGTACCAATCAACGTCAAGGTCGCCTGTTACAGGCCCGTATGGCCGGGAGGATGACCGAAGAGGTCGAGGGGGCGGAAGTGTTGCGCCTGTTCCGTTGTCAGGAAAACCGCCGACAGCAGTTTGGAAAGATCAACCAAGAGTTTTTTGATACCGTCCTTTCCAGCAATTTTCTGGAGGCGTTACAGTTCAGCTTTATCGATGCCGCTTCCACGATCACCATCGCCCTGCTGTTTTGGTACGGAGCCGGCTTGGTGGAACAGGGCGAGGTCACCATTGGCACCATTGTCGCTTTCATCGATTATATTCGTCGCATATTCTTTCCCATCCGTGATTTGTCTGGAAAGTTTACCACCATGCAAGCCGCCATGACGGCCCTTGAACGGATTTTCAGTCTTCTGGACACCCCAGCCGCCATCAGCGACCCGCCCCACCCCTTGCCACTTCCAGTTTTTCGTGGAGAAATCCGCTACGTTCACTGCGATTTTGGCTATGGGGAAACGCTGGTCTTAAAGAAAATCCACGGCACCATCGCCCCGGGAGAAAAAGTTGCCATTGTTGGGCCAACCGGGGCTGGCAAAACCAGCATGGTCAAACTGCTCAACCGCATCCACGAACCGACCCAGGGGGAGGTCTGCATCGATGGTGTGCCTGTCAACCATTATCCCCTGCGGGTATTACGCAAAATGGTCGGTCTGGTGCAGCAGGAGACTTTTTTGTTTGCCGGCACCATCGCACACAACATCAGCCTCAACGATCCGAGCATCAGCCGTCAGGATATTCACAATGCCGCCACGGAATCGGGAGCCATCACTTTTATTGAGCGTCTCCCCTTGGGAATCGACACTATTTTGGCGGAACGCGGCGGCAACCTATCTGCCGGTGAACGGCAACTCCTGGGAATCACCCGCATGTTTGCCTTCAATCCCGCCATTTTAGTCATGGATGAAGCGACCAGTTCGGTGGACACCATCAGTGAACGGATGATCCAACAGGCCTTAAAGCGGCTTATGCAACACCGAACCGCCCTCATCATCGCCCACAGACTCAGCACGGTACGCCATGTTGACCGAATCCTGGTGCTGGCCAAAGGGATGATCGTCGAAACCGGATCTCATGATGAACTGATTGCAAAAAACGGCGTGTACGCCAATCTTTACGCACTGCAATTTCAGGGGGAAACCCAGGGCAATCGCATTTAAAATTGGCACGTACAAACAACTGAAAATAATCAATTATTAAAAGAAAAAAGGGGTCTGGGGGATTGCCCCCAGGGTT
>JADGCQ010000163.1 GCA_015228925.1 Magnetococcales bacterium
ATCCCCCAGACCCCTTTTTTCTTTTAATAATTTTATTGAATGTCAACACGCCCTATCAATTGAACAAAATAGGCTCAGTTTTTTTGCTTGCCACTTGAGCCAGGAAACGATTCCGCCAATCGTCTCCCAAAATTTTCCGCGCCAAGAAGACGACAAGAAAATCGGTCGGAATCTTCATAGGACCGCCGATACGGTGTAACCCCTGATAACAGGAGGGGCAAGAGGTCATGATCCGAAAAGAATCCTGGGCCAAAGAGATCGGTGGACACATAGCCTGTTGAAAAACACGGATCTTGCCCAATCGTGCCTGATTGGCCGCTTCGGGATGGGCCAGGGCAAACGTCCCCGCCTCACTGCAACACCGCTCCGTCAGGGTGACCTTGGAACCGGTCAAGGTACTCACAACACGCAACGGCGCATGATGGCGCATGGGGGTGTGGCAGGGGTCGTGAAATAAAATATGCGCATCGGTTTCGGGATGCACCCGAACCCCCCGTTCATATAAAAACTCATGAATATCCATGACGCGACAGCCAGGAAAAATCGTCTCGAAGTGATACGTCTGCATTTGACTCAGACAGGTGCCACAAGAGACCAACACCGTCTTGATGGAAAGAAAATCCAGGGTGTTGGCCATCCGATGCAGTAGAACACGGTTTTCCATGCTGATTTTGCGACTTTTTTCCGCATCCCCCGCCGCTTTTTGCGGAAATCCGCAACACATGTATTCCGAAGGGAGAACGGTCTGTATCCCCAGATGGTGAACCATCGCCAGCGTCGCCAGAGCAACATCGCTGAATAACCGTTCGCAGCCACAGCCCGGAAAATAAAAGACAGTTTCCATGGGAGCCGCTGTGGTAGACGCCACCGGAATCCACGGGATCCCCTGTTGGTCGTCCCAACCCAGCAATGTCCGAGATGTCCCGTCATGACCCAGTTGCGGCAATGGGGTTTGGAGCAAACTCTGGGGGATGGCGATAAGACGCCGCAAGCGGGGGACGTGAGGCATATGATTCATGAGCCATGCGACCACCACGTTTTTCCTGAAAAAAACATGGGCATACCGTTGCGCATCATAGGCGGGAACCAGCAAAAATCGGCGAAAATAGCGAATCCATCGCCCCTTTTTTGTCGTTAAGAAGGTTAACGCAACCTTTTGGTTGAGCCGTGACCAGGGATGTTCACCGGTCACCTGGATACCACGCATCGCCATGGTCACCTGTCCAAAGTCGATGTGTACCGGACACGGAACAGAACAGCGGTGACAGACGGCACAATGATCGGCCAAGTCGGCAAATGGTCCCATGTTGCGCGTGGATAATCCGCGTCGGGTTTGTTCCTCATAAAGAAAGGCTTCAATAGCCAACCCCAAGGCCAAAATTTTGTTGCGCGGTGAATAAAATAAACCCGATTCGGGAACATGGGTGGTACACACCTCTTTACACTTGCCACAACGCAGACAATTGCGGATGGCATCATTCAATCCCCCCATGGCACTCTCTTCCAGAATGATCGCCTCCTGCTGCACTAGGCGTAATGAGGGGGTATAGGCACGGTCCATGATGGGGCCGGAGAAAAATGTCCCGTCCGGCAACAGCTTTCCCCGGTTGAAGCGATGGTGGGGATCAACCCGCTCTTTATAGGCCACAAAAGCATCGATGATATCCCGGTCCAAATGGGCAAACTTGGTCATCCCAATGCCATGTTCACCCGAAATTCTTCCACCCAAGGTTTGCGCCAGCTTCATGATATGGTTAACGATCCGTTCCGCTTCGCGCAACATTTCATAATCGTTGGAATTGACAGGAATATTGGTATGTACGTTGCCGTCACCCGCATGCATGTGCAACGCAATGAAAATTCTTCGGGAGCGGCCATGACGATGGAGGGTGTCCAGATTGATCTGCAATTGCGACCAGTGTTCGCCAGAAAAAAGCTCGCGCAGGGGTGCCCGGACCTCGCGGCGAAAAGAAATAATGATCTCTCCACGCAAAAGCAGATCAATCAATGGCTTTTCAGAAACTAAAATATTGCCCAAAGCAACCATCCCGGCAAACGCAGGCTCGCAGACAGGGGTGTCCAGATGGGTCAACAGCGTGGACCAGCGTAACCGCACATCATCCAACAACATACGGGCCGCCTGCAATTTGTCGGCAACGATGCGGCTCCCCTCCAGGCCGGGAAGCTGATTCCCCGGAAAGTTTTGCGCAAAGCGTTCTTCCGACAATTCCTCGACAAAACTTTCCAAAATAAAGATCTTGTTTTTCAACGATTGTTCAATATTAATCCGCTCGACGCCCTGATTATACTCCGCCAGTTTTTCCAGCGGGATCACGATATCCTCATTGACCTTGAAGGCGTTGGTATGCTTGGCGATGGCTGCGGTACGGGAACGATCCGCCCAAAAACGTTGCCGCTCTTCCGTACTGACCGCAATAAACCCTTCCCCTTCGCGGGCTTTTGCCAAACGGACCACCTCCTGGGCCGCCAGGTCGCAATCCTCGGCTTGATCTCCCACGATATCGGCCAGTAAAACCATGCGGGGGCGTTCATTGCGGGCCGCTTTGGTGTTGTAATCCACCGCACGGATATACCGGGCATCCATGTGTTCCAGACCGGCGCAGCCAACCTGGGAATGACGATCCAGGTAGTGTTTGATTTCCACAATGGCCGGAACCGCCTTACCCAGATCGGGACTGAAAAATTCCAAACAAACAGTCCGTATGTGTTTAAAATTGGGGTACAAGATAAAAACGGCACTGGTAATTAAACCATCGCACCCTTCTTTTTGCACCCCCGGAAGCCCACCCAGTGCTTTGTTGGTGACATCCTTTCCCAACCCCGGCTTTCTGAATGCATGGGCTGGGATGGTCAAAACTTCTTCCCTAGCCCTGTGGATGGGTTCCCCAGGTTGCCAGCGTAAAATACGGAATTGCGCGTGTGGAAGGTCATGAATTTTTCCCTGGTTGTGTGCCAGGCGTTCCACCTGCATCCAATCACCGTCAGGGGTCACCATGGTCCACGATACCAGGTTATCCAGGGTTGTCCCCCACAGGACCGCCTTTTTTCCCCCGGCATTCATCGCAATATTACCGCCAATGGTCGAGGCGTTGCGCGACGTGGGATCCACCGCAAAGACCAACCCCTCTCGTTGGGCGGCCAAAGCGACATGGTTGGTGACGGCCCCCGCTTCGACACGGATGGTCGCCGCAGTCACCGTGGAACCCGGCAGTTGTATCCGCCGCACGGGATCGATGCCATTGAGCCGTTCCATGTTCAGAATGGCGGTCCGTGGAAAGAGGGGAACCCCGGCACCGGTATATCCGGTCCCTCCCCCCCGGGCAATCAGGATGAGATCCAGTTGATTGCAGATGGAAATGATGGGGGGCAGGTCGCGTTCGGCTTGGGCGGTGATCACCACAAAGGGATATTCCACCCGCCAATCGGTGGCATCCGTGACCGAAGAAACCCGGGCGATGATGGAAAAATCCAGATGCGTCGCAGGGCTGTTCTTGGCCATAAGATGCCGAAGATCTTCCCGCAATTGTTTAAAACCATGAATTTCTTTGTACATCCGGTCCAAAGCATCCCGGATTCGGTGCAGCAAACCGGAGACCGTGGGTATTTGTTGGGAGCGATCCTCGATGGCGCATACACGACGGTAGGCGTCGGCCATGAAGGCTTCCAGATGCTTGGGATTATCTAGAAGTTCTTCCTGGATAATGGGGTTTCGGGTGATGATCCACAAATCACCCAAAATTTCAAAAAGCATCCGTTGTGATTGTCCGGTCTTGCGTTGCAATTGCAAAGATTCCAGGACTTTCCATGTGTCGGCCCCCAAAAATCGACACACAATTTCCCGGTCGGAAAAAGAGGTGTAATTATAGGGGATATCACGGTGAATCGTGGAGGAATGCTGTGGCAATGTTACCTCCTGGAATCTCTTCAGGGTAGGGGGACATGCTCGCGGAAAGCCATGACTTCAGAAATATTTTCTTTATCAAAGGCAAGCATGAGTAAACGGTCCAAGCCCAAGGCAACCCCGGCACAGGGGGGAAAACCCGCACGCATGGCCGCTAAAAAATGTTCATCGATGGGCAAAGCATCCCCACCGTCTTCCACCCTTTGGGCATTGGCGGTATGCAAACGCCGTTCCTGTTCCTCAGGATTTTGCAACTCCTGATAACCATTGGCCAGTTCAACACCCTTAAAAAAAACTTCAAAACGACGTGCCACTTCGGGAGGTCCGCAATCCAGTTCGGCCATCCCCGGCTCCCAGGGGGGAAATCCGGTGACCACCAACAGACAATCCAATGTGGCGATGGCCGGCTCCAACCGTTCGACAAACAGCCTATCCACCCAGTGCGACCGTGGGCTATCGGGGGCAAACGGTCGTTCCAAGGTCTTGGCCAACACCTCCAGGGGGGAGGTCAATGGGTCAATCCCCGTCCATTGCACAAAAACCTCTTGAAACGTCATCACCCGTACCGAAGGGACCGGAAGGAAGATCTTAACGAGATCAATAACCTCCACCATCAATTGCGCCACAGTCCACTGGGGGCGGTACCATTCGAGCATGGTAAATTCGGGATGGTGGTATCGCCCCCATTCCCCTTTGCGAAATGCAGGGCCAATTTGATAAACGGCCCCCATCCCCGCAGCAATCAAACGTTTCATGCAGGTTTCGGGGGATGTGAGCAGAAATCCCCCAGAACATTCGGGTGGCGTTTGATGCCGCTCAGGGGCCACCGCCGGAAGCCAGACGGGGGTGTTAACTTCCAACACACCCCGTTGCTCAAAAAAATCCCGGATTTGTCGGAGTGCCTTTCCTCGGCGCACCAAAGTATCCAGAGAGGCGGATGGCTGCCAGGAAGCGGAATCAACCCTTGGCACGTTCAACATATTCGCCGGAGCGTGTGTTGACCCGGATGCGATCACCTTCGTTGACGAATAAGGGAACCTTGACGGTAGCACCGGTTTGCAGGATCGCCGGTTTTGTGGCCCCGGAAACGGTATCCCCTTTGATGCCCGGTTCACATTGCGTTATGGTCAATACCACAAACGGCGGCGGGGTCAAGGCGATGGGTTTTTCTTTCCAGAAGACAATCTGATAACTTTCCTGTTCCTTGAGCCAATATTTGACATCGCCGACTTGACTGTGCGTCATGGCGACCTGCTCGTAGCTGGCAGGATCCATGAAGTGCCAAAATTCATCGTCACCGTAAAGAAACTGCATGTCTTTATCGACGATGCTGGCTTTGACGACCGTTTCGCTGGATTTGTAAGTCCGTTCGATGACCCGTCCATCGATAAGATTTTTGATTTTGATCTTTGTGAAGGCTTGGCCTTTGCCAGGTTTGACGAACTGGGCGTCAACAATGATCCATGGCAGATCGTCGATTTCTACGCGCGTCCCTTGACGAAGCTGGTTATGAGTCAGCATGTTCTTGATTTTTCCTGTAACTTAAGTCGGATGACCGTTCATAATGGAATTGTCTTTTGAAACCCAGCGACCATTCTAACGCAAATTCTCACCTCAATCACCCCCTTGCGGAGCCAGATTGTTTTAAATCGGGATTGAGTCCGGTTTCCAGTGGTGGGCAGTTGACGGATACGGGAGCCTTGAAGGCGGCCCAAGCGTTTTCATTTCGTGTTCCCCCGGTTTTTGCCTCGCTGATCGACTGGCAGAATGCGGACGATCCGCTATTGCTTCAGGTCATCCCTTCGGCCAAGGAACTCATTATCCCCGAAGGGTACACCCAGAATCCCCTCGATGAACATCATTATTTACGGGTGCCGGGGTTGGTGGCCAAATATCCGGGGCGTGTTTTATTACGCCTCACCGGGGCATGTCCCATACATTGCCGGTATTGTTTCAGACGGCACGACTCCTTTGGGGATATCCCAAAAGAGATGGGTGAATGGCAACCTGCCCTGGAGTGGATTGCCAGAGATACGGCAATTCGTGAGGTGATTTTTTCCGGCGGCGATCCGCTGATGCTTGCCAATGGTCAACTGGCAGAACTTTCGGCACGCATTGCGGCCATCGGTCATGTTCGGCGTCTGCGCATACACACACGGATGCCTGTTTGCAGCCCAGGGCGGGTTAACGATAGCCTCTTGGAATGGTTGACTTCCACAAACATGTTGACCTTCATCGTCATCCACGTCAATCATCCCGCAGAGTTGGGGCGGGAGGGGTGCGCTGCTTTGGGACGGTTGGCAGACGCCGGGATTACCTTATTGAATCAGTCGGTTTTGCTGAAGGGGGTTAACGATAGCGTGGATGTGTTGGAGGCGTTATCGGAGAAATTGCTACAAAACAGGGTTCTCCCTTATTATTTGCATTTGTTGGATCCGGTAGCGGGGGCGGCCCATTTTTATGTGGATGAATCCCATGCCCGGCAATTGGTACAGGGTTTGCGGGATCGCCTTGGGGGGTATGCGGTTCCCAGACTAGCGCGGGAAATTCCTGGAAGACTGTCCAAAAAGGTGCTTGAAGGGATTCATAACACAGGATAACGGCGTTAACGTATTGTAGGCAATGGATCACTACCAGGGCAATTGCATGGGGAATCCCTTGACGTTAGGGCGTATTGATATTCGATAATTTGTGACACTCCCTAAAAAAAATTATTAAAAGAAAAAAGGGGTCTGGGGGATTGCCCCCAGGGTTTTGACTTTGCTTTTGACTTTGTTTTTGACTTTGCTTTTCCATGCGCCCCTTCTCCCGAAGCATTTTTCCCGTGCTTTTTCTTTTTGAGGGAAAAATGCGCAGGCGCACGCCTTAGCGTGATATTTTTCGCGCCTTCTGCGAAAAATATCACGCATAATGCCATGTTTTAACACCTTCAACATTGCATTGTGTTTGCCCTTTTTCGCAAAAACCGCGAAAAAGGGCAAACCAAGGCGCGCGCCTGCGCATTTTTCCCTTTAAAAGAAAAGGCACGGGA
>JADGCQ010000164.1 GCA_015228925.1 Magnetococcales bacterium
AAACCCTGGGGGCAATCCCCCAGACCCCTTTTTTCTTTTAATAATTTTTTTAGGGAGTGTCACAAATTATCGAATATCAATACGGGGAAAGTTTGTGGATGTTCTGCCAGCCACAAAGCTATTTGTGTATCGTAATCAACAAACAGCGATACACAATCGTCCTAGAGAATGCCAGACGATACACAAAAAGGGTTCACACGATGTGTCTCCCCTCCACGATGTTCAACAACTCCGGGAAACACAATACCGCAGCCCGTCTCCCGCTGCCGGGCCGAAGTTCCCTGAGGATATTTCCGGCTTTCAGTTGTCGGATCAGCCCCATGGCAGTCGGTTTATGAATCTGCGTTCGCTCGATAAAATCGGTCGTGGCAAAAGTTGGTCGGTCGAAAATCGCATCCAGCAGATGGACCGTGTATTGGGAATGGGTGAGCGTGTGGATTTTTTCCTTCATGGTCTTGTACAACGCCTGAATGGCCACGACGCGCACACTATTCCAAGTCGCCTGTTCAATCACCGCTTGCAGAAAAAAGGCAATCCAGTTGTTCCAGCCCTGCCCAGCGGAAATCTCCTTCAGACGGGCATAGTAGTCATCTCGGTGACTTTCCAGATATTCTGACAGATAGAACATCGGCTGCGATAAGATTTGTTTCTGATAGAGAAATAATGGAATCAAAATACGTCCGATACGCCCATTGCCATCCTTGAAGGGATGGAGCAACTCAAATTGCGCGTGTACGACGGCGGTTTGCAGAAGATAATCGATATCCTTACTGTCCAGATAGTGTTCCCATTCTTGCAAAAAATCGGGTAACTGGAGGGGGTTGGACGGGACGAAGGTGGCCTGTTCGATGGTGCAGCCATGTTTTCCGATCCAATTCTGGTCTTTGCGAAATTCACCCGGCATTTTTTCTTTACCGCGCACACTGTCCATCAGAATGCGGTGTAACTCACGCACAAAGCCCAAGCGAATCGGGTAATCTTGCAAATATTCCCGTGCAGCAAACAACGCCCGCCGATAATTGGAAATTTCCAGAATATCCTGATATTTCTCGCCTTCTTTCAGCAAACCTGCTTCCTGTTCCAGCACTTCGTCCACGGTAGCCTGGGTGCCTTCAATTCTGGACGAGAGGACCGCTTCCTGGGTGGTCAGTGGAGAAAGCATCACTGCCGGGTTGGGGATGCCCTGCAACAGGCCATCATAACGCGCCAATGCAGCATTGGCCTGCCCCACCAACGGCAATAGCCGCCGATAGTCCAAATCCTGTAGTGGCAGGGGTTCGGGTCGATAAGGATTCATAGGATCTTCTCAAAGATCATAAAATCGTTTGACAAGCAGGTTATCCCAATGTTGCGTCGTCAGCACGTCCATGATTTTTTCCACACAATGACCATCGCCAAAAGGATGACTGGCCCTTTGGACCATGGCTTTAAAATCTGGCGAAAGGGCTTTTTCCAACGTTTTGACGATAGAATCACCCGCGCCATCGCAATCCAGGACACTTTTGGCACGCAAACGCCCCTGTTGCCGCCTCCCCACATTGACGGTGGGTACTTTCATGGCTGGGGCTTCGAGTATACCACTGGATGAATTACCCACCACCGCAGAGCAATAGTGCATGGCCGAGAGGTATCGGAGTTGGCCGAGAGACTGTACCTGCAAAGTCCGTTGTGGATACTTATCGCAGAAACAGGTGATCATCTGGTCGATGGCGACATGTCCGGGATCGGCATTGACCCCGGTGAACAAGAGTTTATAGTCGGGAAAAGCGGCAAAGGCATCCAGCAGTTCTGCCACTTGGTGTAAGAAAAGATCCTGCGACAAGGTTTCGGGGTGGATGGTGATCAAAAAATAGTGTTCCCCCAGGACAAACTGGAGGGACTCTTCCAATGCCTGGCGCGACATGGGCTGCAATGTACGGATGGTTTCCAACCCCAACGCCCCCACGTTCCACACCCTGGCGGGGTCTTCCCCCATTTGGATCACCCGATTGCGATACGGTTCAGCCGCCGTGAAATGCAGATGGGATAATTTGCTGATGGCATGGCGTATCGCTTCATCCATGGCCCCTTCGCTGGATTCGCCACCATGGATATGGGCGATGGGAACGTTGGTCAGCAATGCTGCCTGGGCGGCACACAACATTTCATAGCGATCCCCCAAGATCACCAGGATGGCAGGTTTGATCCGCTCCAACACTTCGGCAATCCCCGGCAATCCCACCCCCATAGCACGGGCCACCGCCATAGGGGAATCCCCCGCCAAAGGGAACGCCACTTGGGCGGCAATATCAAAACCATCCGCTGCGATGGTCGTGACGGTTGCACCAAAACGGGGATCCAGATGCATTCCGGTGACAATCAACGCCAAATCGGTTCGAGGATCCTCCCGCACCGCCGTCATCAGCGGTTGCAACAAACCATACTCGGCGCGTGATCCGGTGATGATGGCAATGGTGCGAACCATGATGGCGCGTCTCCACAGAGGTCAGATGGTCAAATCGATCAGGATGTCATTTGATCACCCCCTTATCCAGAGAGTAGATCCTCGACCGAGAGTTGTTTCAGATAACGGCCATAGGGCACTTTTTCGAGGGGCTTGATCCCGATCAATATAACCCAAGCGGTAGGCAATCTCTTCGGGACAGGCCACCATATATGTTGTCCCCCAGGATCAAAACGCAGGGAGAGGTGCCAAGAAAATCCTGGCCGATAA
This sequence comes from Magnetococcales bacterium, assembly GCA_015228925.1. Lineage (GTDB taxonomy): Bacteria > Pseudomonadota > Magnetococcia > Magnetococcales > UBA8363 > UBA8363. Next base: position 2,714 of record JADGCQ010000164.1, read on the forward strand.
TAAAAACCTGGGCCAACCCTTCGGGGACCGGCTGTGGGACATAGTGAAAACAAAGCCCCCAGTCCGATCCATCCCCCAAAAGACGCTGAAAATTAGGCAAATCATATGGTGTGGAAATAATCAAAATCTCCCGAATCCCCGCCAGCATAAGTACCGACAAAGGATAATAGATCATGGGTTTATCATAAATGGGCAATAACTGTTTGCTGACTCCACGGGTAATGGGATATAACCGGGTTGCCGATCCACCCGCAAGGATGATTCCTTTACGCTGATTCACAACTCATTTCCTTTCGTTCGCTACTGATACACCGAATGAACGATTCTTCCAAAGTATTTCCGGGATAATCGCTGCGGCAGGCGGCGGGTGACCCATCAAAACGGAGATGCCCCTGGTGCAAAATCGCCATCCGATCACACAACTCCTCGACATCGGCCAACAGGTGGGTGGAAAAAAATAATGTCCGTCCCTCCCCTTTGAGGGCCAAAAGACGCCGTTTGAGGAGAACCCTGGCCTTGGGATCCAACCCACTCATGGGTTCGTCCAACACCAAGAGTTCACGTCCACTTAAAAAAGCCCCGGCCAAGCCCAATTTTTGCGTCATCCCTTTGGAATAAGAACGGACCGGCTGTTCCAATGCAGCCACATCCAAATCCAGGGCGGTCAGGGTCTCAACAACCCGGTCCCAATCGAAAGGCTGCCGGTGCAGTTGCGTGACATAGCGTAAAAATTCCCCCCCTTTGAGAAAATAAGGGGGGGTGAACCGTTCCGGCAAATACGCCAATCCCCCCCGCGCCCGAGTCTCCCGATGATCGATGCCATGGATACAGATCTGCCCCCCATCCATGCGGATAAAATCCAATAACCCCTTGATCAGCGTCGTCTTCCCCTGACCGTTGGCTCCCACAAAAGCAAAAAACTCTCCCCGCCTTACCGAAAAACTTAACCCCTGCAACACCTCATGGCTGGCAAAACGCTTCCTGACCCCCTCAAACCTGAGACTATCCATACATAGGCCCCACTTGGATGAATATCACAAGAAAGCATATAAAAAAACCCGCCAAATCGGCGGGTTTTTCCCCTATCACTTACAAAACCGCAACAGACAGCGGCCATACATCAGAATTGGTAAACCCCACCACAATCGGTCACCTGACTGGTGATGGTCCATCTTTGGGGCCAAGTCTCTGTCATATTTGGGGCGACCCCCACCGTTTCCGAACCATCATCGGCGCACAGATGCCCCACACTACCCGTCGCTTTTCCGATAAAACCATCACCGACCCGAAAACTCCCCGTCCCAGGCCGACCATCATCCACCTTCCGGTCCAACTCAGCAATGATCTCAACAGGGATCCCCTTGCCCGAATACAGTTCATTGGATCTGGCCTCATCGGCGACCTTGGAAAGACCCGTTTGCTCAGAACTGTAAGCCAAAATCATCGGTCCATTAAAAGCGTTGACCAGACACGTATCGACCGGGCATGACCAGCTTGACTCGTCACCCCCGGAACCTCCCGTACCCGTGGCAAAACTGGTTCCAACAAAATTACCAGAGATAAAACCGGCACGCGACAGGTGCAACCAGGTCAGACCCAGTTCCTTGGCACGGTTCGCCGCGTCTGGCACCCCTGTGGACGCGCTGTCATCAAAGCCGATACGGCTGTTCCCATCACCATTGGACGAAGGAGCATCTGCCAACAAACCGGGAATATTGTCAAACGCCGCGCTATAGTCCCCCGGCAATGCCCGATAGCGGTCGGAAAAGCCGAGGATGGCGGCCTTGACGGCATTCCCCTGGTCAGCGACGTTATGGGCGCGGGCATTGCGGATCATCTCCTGCCCCTTGAGGACACCCCCCAACAACAAACCGATGATCACCACGACGATGGCGATTTCAATCAGTGTAAAACCGCCAGCGTGCCGGTGTTTCTTCCCGTTTTGATCAAACATAGTACCCCTCCATGTCAAGGGACACCCCATGGATGTCGCCCAAAGATGAATCCGAAAACCACCCCTGCTACCCTATCGCAATACAACCCCGTTCTCAATAACCTATGTACACTCAGGGTTCTTATTACCACACATCTTCTGGAAAAGAAAGATGCCGCTGCAATCCGTATTCAACGATTCTTTTCAAATCTGGATTGGGGTGTGATATGCTGGCTCCGTCGTCAATTTTTCTGGAGATATGAACATGACCGCCATCACCTTCGACACGCATGCATACATCAAGGAATTGAAAGCTGTCGGGTTCACCGAAGAGCAGGCCGAGGTACAGTCCAAAACCCTGTCCAGCATTTTCAAGACGAACCTGGATGAACTCGCCACGCGACGGGATCTCAAGGAACTGGAATTGGCCACCAAACGGGATATCAAGGAACTGGAATCGGCCACCAAGCAGGGTCTCAAAGAACTGGAGGTGAAAATCGCCGAAGCGAAGGCCGAAACCATCAAATGGATGGTTGGTCTTCTCCTAGCCCAGACTGGATTGATCCTCACCTTTTTCAGGCTGTTCCCCGCACATTGAAATAACGGTATGCACACATTGCCCAAATAAATATACTTTTCCTTAATTTTTTGTCCCTTTTTCCCGCGCTTCCAGTTGTTCCAAACGCTCATTCAAAAAATGGACCTCCTGGGGGCTTCCCACCTGTTGGCTGGCCAGCAGACCACCGATAAACAAACGGGCCTGTTCCAATTCCCCCATATCCTCCAAAATGGCTAGTTCCATCTGCTTGGCCCACGCAGGGATCGAAGCGTCGGTCGCCCCCTCTAACCGAATCGCCCGGGCATACCGGAGAGCCAAGGGAAGATCGTGCAGACGATGTTTGGCGATGATGGCCACATGCCCCAACCAACGCCATCGCCGATTGGGATCCCGATGAAACGCCTCAAAAACAAAATCGGAAAGAATTCTTTGGGAATCTTCCCGGTCAATGTCGGCATAAAAACGGCTGGCGGCCATCAAGGGATACTGCGACCTGGGGTCCAAATCAAGCAACGCCTGGAGCCATTGGCGCAACCGCCATGGATCCAAATCCTTGAACGCCACACTCACCCCCGATTGATAATCAAAAGCTTGAAGCCACAGCATGACCAGTTTATTCAATGCCACAGGATCGCCCAGAGAGAACAATGCCAACACCCCATGGCCTGGGGCCTGGGGAAGGTGATCCATCCGCGCCACAGGGCGGGGCGATAAACCATGAAACGCCAACTGCAAACTGAAACTCACCAACCCCAGCCACCAAACCACCCTGGGGACACAACGCCACGGACGATCCCGCCCCGCCAAAGATTTAAGAGCCAAAGCCATTAAAAATTTTTCCGGTATAAATCGATCAAGGCCGCCGCCGAAAGCAACGCCCAATAAATGCTCCCCTGGACCATCACAAAAAGCAAATCTCCCCAGCCACCATCGCCATACACCAGCCAATCGCTCCGGGTGAACCGATCCAAAGCGGGCAAGACAAACGCCAAGCCATCGATGAAACGGTTCATCAACCAAACCGTGATGACCCCTTTGGGCATGATCGGCCCCTCCCCCACCCATTGCAGGATCGCCACCGTGCGTGCCAAAAGATAAACCGCCATCACCATGGAAAAAGCGGCGGGGACTTGGTTGAAGGTCAACAGACACAACAGCGACAACGTGGTGACCAACAACAGTTCAAAAAAGAGCGATACCCCCCACAACATCCCCTGAAACACCGGGGCAAAAAACAGCGTCGTCCCCGCAAAAACAATCGCCACCATCAAGGCGATGATGGAAAATCCCAAAAGACGCCCAAAAAAATAGCCCGCCCGCGGTATCGGGAGGGACAACACCAGATCCACCCCCTTATCATGGAACTCCCGCACCTGGGCGGTCAAAACAAACAGCACCATGACCAATACCCCGCCAAGGCGCAAAAACAATCCCAAAACCGCCGCCTGGATTTCCCGCACCTCCATGACCGCCAGCGACCCCGCAAACAAGGCCAAAGTCACACTCACCCCAAGCAGCACCAAGACCAACCCCGGCAACCGCGTCCGTACCCCCTCCAAAAGCGTCACTTTGGCAATCGCCCGGATCGTCCCCCAATAATGCTGCCGCCCCAGGGTAATCGCATTTGAAATTGGCATGTACAAATACCCGAAAATGATCAATTATTAAAAGAAAAAAGGGGTCTGGGGGATTGCCCCCAGG
>JADGCQ010000165.1 GCA_015228925.1 Magnetococcales bacterium
CTGGGGGCAATCCCCCAGACCCCTTTTTTCTTTTAATAATTTTATTGAATGTCAATACGCCCTAGAAGTTCCATAATTTTTTTTGCCGCCACCTCGGCACCGTTACACCGGGGGCGTGGTGGGGGTACTTGGCGGAAAAGGGTTTGCAGGGGGGTATGCCATTGGCCTGAAGCAAAGGTTTCCGCATCGATTTCCAGGGCGATGCCGTATTCGGACAGCCAAGTGCAGATGGGGTCTTCATCGGGAAACACTCTGCGGCGTACATAGAGCATGGGAATGCCCAAAACCGCCGAATGGACAGCCGTTCCATAGCCAGGTTTGCTGACTACCGCATTCACGGAACCCAAAATATCCTCAAACGGCCACGGTTCGACGGCATGGATGGCATGGACATGATCCATGGATGGCAATTGGGTCTCCTTGAAGAGCCAATGATAACGGATTTCCTGAAAAATTTTCTCCAACGGCAGGGTATTCGACGGCATACCACCCAGGTTGACCATGATCAGCGGACGTTCATCCTCCGTGGCAATTCCCAGTGCTTGGCGGAGTTCCCCTTTTCGTGTCCGTCCCGGTGAGGCCAATGGCGGAATCACCTCATAGTGGGGAAAGGTATCGCCCATAATGGCGGGTTGGGGGAGCAATGCTAATGTTGTTTTTGCATAGTTTTCGCGCATCCTGAGCCACCACCCCCTGTTGATGGGATCATCCAGCGAAAAATAAGCCTTGATGATATGATCCCAGCTTAAAGAGGCGATGGCAACGCTGGGAATGTTGAGGCGGTGGGCGGCGGCAATGGTTACACAGGGGATATCCACCAATACCAAGTTGGTGTTAAAGGCCCGTAGTCGCGCCATTTCCGCCGTAACCAGTTCCTCCCAGCGGTGCTGCATGGCGATATAGCTTAAGCGTGTGGCTTCAAGATCGACCACCAAGGGATCGTTTTGTACCAGACCAATATCCCGAACGGCAGGGTCCGAGGAAAATGAAACCCGGACAAACTTTTCCAACACCGCCCGGTCCAGCTTGCCCGCAACCATGATTCTCAGCCCAGGGTCCAATGTGCCAAGATGGTTGAGAATAGGCGCGACCTGAGAAAGGTGTCCATAACCATGCCCGGAGACGGCGCAAAAAATTCCTCCGTTCATGATCCTTTTTCCACAATGGCACGCCAGTGCCGTCCTTGTTGGGTCATCGAGACCAGGATATGGCCATTGACGGCACACCATGCGGGCAAATCGCGCTCGATGCCGGGGTCGGTGGCCAAAACACAGATTTTTCCCTGCGTCGGTAGGGTGGTCATCGCCTGATCACTTTTTAAAATGGGGAGGGGACACAATAACCCACGGGCATCGACTTCCAGATCATAGTCAGACATGCCAGTGATCCGGGAGTTCGTGGGCTGGTAACGGGGTGACTTCCACGACTTCGGTGACGTTGCCATCATCCACCGTCAGTTGTACCGTCGGTAAATCTTTCCCTTTGCTGTAACGGGCGGCGATGCGACAAGCCAATAACCGATCCTCGGCGGCGGTGATCTCCCCTTCCACCAGGGTCAACGGGCCGGGGGTGTTTTTTGTCTGAATCGTCATCCGCCCCTTGCGGAAACCGGAAAGAAACAAATTTTCCGATTGGTCACGTCCGATCATCAGCTTAAAATGGGGTGCGGGTCGGATATGGCGTCCCGCTTTCAACAGCAAAATATCTTCCATGGAATAATCCCGATTGTTGCGATAGGCCCACAAATCGCGCAATTTTCGAGTGTAGTTTTCGTCTGTTAAAAAACAGCAACCGCCAGCGGGACTGGGATAATCGGTGATGGCCAATTTTTTCGCCAATGCCATCTGCGGTTTGCGCCCGCGCCCGTTAAATCCTTCGAGTCGGCTGCGATCCACCCAGCCCATTTTTTCCGGTTCGGTTTCCGGCATACGCAAAGCGGTCAATGGGCGGAGCAACCATCCTTTGACCCCCGCTTCCCGGTCGATCACCGGGAAGGTGTCGCGTCGTTGGCTCATGGGCCGTTGTCCCAAAACCTCACCGGAGAAAATAAAATGATACCCCAATTCTTTGGCCATGGCCCACGCCTTGGCGACCATAAAAATCTTGCAGTCGAGGCATGGGTTGAGATTTTTCCCATAACCATGTTTGGGATCGGTGACGATGCGCACGTAATCGCTGGAAATGTCCACCATGTGCAATTTTACCCCCAAAGATTGGGCGGCGTGCAGGGCATCATGACGGGGGGGCGGTGCCCCCGGTTTGGGATTGCGTATGGCACTGGTATGGGATTGAATGCAAAATCCGGTATGGAAATTGACGCATCCGACCTCGATTCCCTGCTCCAGGAGCAGTCGGGCCGCCAAAGTGCTGTCCAACCCCCCCGACAACAACCCCAGGGCACGAATGACTCCGGTTTTTTCTATCGATGCATGGGTCATTTTTCCATCAACCACTCTGCCGCCTGGGTTGCATGATAGGTGATGATAATATCGGCACCAGCCCGTTTAAAACCAGTCAGTGTTTCCATGACGATCCTTTTTTCATCAATCCATCCCCGTTCGGCTGCCGCCTTGATCATGGCATATTCGCCGCTGACGCTGTAGATGGCCAATGGCAAATCGACGACCTGACGCAGAGAGGCCAGAACATCCATATAGGCCAGACCGGGCTTGACCATGATCATGTCGGCCCCTTCATCCATGTCCAACTGGGCCTCGATCATCGCCTCACGGCGGTTGGCCGGATCCATCTGATAGGACCGGCGATCCCCAAAGGTTGGGGTATTTTCCGCCGCATCCCGAAACGGGCCATAATAGGCCGAGGCGTACTTGACCGCATAGGACAAGATGGAAACACGGCTGAATCCTTCCCCATCCAGGGCATCGCGGATGGCGGCCACCATCCCATCCATCATTCCAGAGGGGGCGACCACGTCAGCCCCAGCCTGCGCCTGGGCGACGGCGGTGCGACCCAACAGTTCCAATGTTTCATCGTTGGCTATCCCACCGTGCCTCACGGGACCACAATGTCCATGGTTGGTGTACTCGCACAAACAGGTATCCGCAAGGATTGCCAAATCGGGAAATTCTCCCCGCAAGGTGCGAATCGCTTGTTGGATGATGCCGGATTCACGCCAGGCATCCGATCCGACTTCATCTTTGGTGGCGGGGATACCGAACAAAATCACTCCACCGAGATTCAAGGCCATCGCCCGGCGGACATCCAGAACCGCTTGGTCCACCGATACCTGAAATATTCCAGGCATGGAGGAGATCGGTTTACGGATCGCCTTTCCGGGTACGATAAACAGGGGTTGGATCAAATCATGGGTATCCAGTTGGGTTTCACGGACCAGATTGCGGATGGCGGGGGTGATCCGCAAACGTCTGGGACGCCGAATGGGAATGGGTGGATGGGACATGTTCGGCCTCGAGCGCGTTGAAGGTTCAGTGGGGCTGTGACAATTTTGACTATGAAAGAAGTGGTTCATTTTTTTTCATGCGTTTTCTTTCGATAAAGGTTAGACTAACATCCCTGGGGGACTGGAGCCAACGGGCCTTCACGTTGGTGACGCCCAAATGAATCTGCCCCGCAGACTTAAAAACGGAAACCTGTCCGGGAAAAAATTCCATGACACAGCTTATTGGTGATCGTCTGGTTGTTGCGGGTCAAACGGACGTCGGGTGTGTACGAACACTCAACGAAGATTGTTTTCTCATCGATCAACGATCGGCCCTGTTGCTCGTCGCCGATGGCATGGGGGGACATGAAGCGGGAGAAATCGCCAGTGCCCGGGTTGTCGCATTGATTCATGAACACCTGGATCGGATGATGAACGCACCACCCGCCACCTGCACCACCGCCTCGCTTGACCAAGTTCTTGATCACGACGCCGACGAGCCAACCCTCGACGAAGTTCCTAACCCTGTTTACCACATGGTCCGCGATGCCATCAATGCCGCCAATGCCGATGTCAACCTGACCAACCAGGAAAAAGGGTTTGATAATGGCACCGGCATGGGGACGACCGTGGTGGGACTCTGGCTCCCCCCGTTCAGCGATTGTCCGGTGGTGTTCCATGTGGGAGACAGTCGGCTCTATATTCTGCGCGACCGAAAACTTGTCCAGGTTACCAGGGACCATTCCATGTATCAACAATGGCTCTCTATGGGGAAAAAAGGGCCGCGCCCCTCGCAAAATATCTTGCTCCAGGCCATCGGACCTTCTATCAACCTGACGCCCGATATCCGTTTCCAAGAGGTTGCACCGGGGGATGTGATCCTTTTATGTTCCGATGGTCTCTATGGAATGATTGCCCAAGAACAGATTGCTCAGACTCTGGCCAGGGCGAATGATACCAATTTGGACCATTTGGCCAAAGAACTTGTCACCATGGCCAGGGATGGTGGCGGCAAAGATAATATCACCTTGATTCTTGGTCTTTTTATCCCGTAGATACTGGCCAAGTATCCAAAGTTTTACCGTGGACACGGTATTCCAACGTGCGTATTGTTATAACGGAAGCGACCAAGAGGCAATGACTTAAGAGGGAGGTCATTATGAGCGTGCAAAATCAACTGGCCATCATGTTCGCCGACATCGCCGGTAGTACCAAGCTGTATGAAACCGTTGGCGATGCCAAAGCCAGAGAGTTGACCTCCCAGTGTATCGCCCTCATGGCTTCTGTCACGCGAGACTATCAGGGGGTGGTCATCAAAACCATCGGTGATGAGGTCATGTGTACGTTTCCCTCCGCTGATTTGGCTGCCGAGGCCGCTGTCAGGATGCAAGAGGGGGTTGAAGAAAGCGAACACGATTGGGGATCGAAACTGCGTATCCGGGTTGGTTTTCATTTTGGCGATGTCATCGAAGAAAATGGCGATGTTTTTGGTGATGCGGTCAACCTAGCGGCACGGATGGCGGCTCAGGCCAAGGCGGATCAGATCATCACGACGGGCGAGACCCTGGACATCCTGAGTCCCCATCTGCGTGTCGATGGCCGTGAGTTGATCAAGGCCCACGTCAAGGGTAAGTCCGAGCCGATTCGGATTTGCGAGTTGACTTGGGGCGAAGAGGAAGAACTGACCATCATGGGAGGTGCCCCTACGGAGGCCCCAGGGCCAACCACGGAGTCTGTGAAGGCGGTGTTTCAACGCAAGGAGGTCATCGTCAGTGAGTCTTCTGGAGCGGTGAGCATGGGACGTGGCAAGGATAACACCTTTATCGTTCCCGACAGCATGTCCTCCCGAAACCATGCCAAAATTGAACTGCGTCGCGGTCGTACCTACCTGGTGGATCAAAGTACCAACGGCACCTTTGTATTGACGACCACAGGTGAAAAATATCTGGTACATCGGGATGAACATATTCTGTCCGGCCAAGGGGTCATCGGGTTGGGCCGGGAGGTTACCTCGACCGATCCCCTGGCGGTACACTTCATGCCTGCGGAATAATGATCAATAAAAACAGGATGGAATGGGACCATTGAAGAAGGTTTTTATCATTGCCGAGGCGGGGGTCAACCATAACGGGGATTTGGGCCGGGCAAAGGCCATGGTGGATTGTGCTGCCCAGGCGGGTGCCGATGCCGTTAAGTTCCAGACATTCAAAGCGGAAAGCTTGGTGACGCACAGCAGCCCCAAGGCGGCCTATCAAGTCAAGACCACACGTAGCGGCTCACAGTTGGCGATGCTCAAGGCTTTGGAGTTGCGAGAAAGCGATCATTTCGTTTTGGCGGAGCGGTGTCGGGAAAAAAAGATTGAGTTTTTATCCACCCCTTTTGATTTGGCGAGTTTACGTTTTTTGGTCGATAACGACCTTGTGCAACGTATCAAAATTCCCTCTGGTGAGTTGACCCATGGTCCGTTGTTGTACGAGGCGGCCCGCACCGGCAAACCCATGATCATCTCCACCGGCATGGCGACTCCCGAAGAGGTGGCTGTGGCACTCCAGGTTGTCCGCCTTGGGTTTGAGGGGGGTGTCCCTTCAGAGTTTTCTGGGGATCATGATTCATCCATGACGTTTGCGGATTTGGTGGCTCGTGTGACGTTATTGCACTGCACGACCGCCTATCCAACCCCGTTTCATGAGGCCAATCTGCGGGCGATGGTGACGCTGAGAGAGCGATTTGGCGTTGCAGTGGGTTATTCGGATCATACCGGGGGGATTGCCATCGCCATGGCCGCAACCGCTTTGGGTGCGACGGTGGTGGAAAAACATTTTACATTGGATCGCAACCTTGAAGGCCCCGATCATCAGGCTTCCATTGAACCCGAAGAACTGGTTGCCCTGGTCGCCGGGATCCGCAATGTTGAAAAAGCCCTGGGTGATGGCACCAAGCGTCCCTTGGGGAGTGAATTGGAAAACGCCAAGGTTGCCCGAAAAAGTCTCATGGCGGCAACCGCCATTGCGGCGGGCACCCTGTTTTCTGCCGATAACTTAGCGATCAAACGCCCCGGGGGGGGGACGT
>JADGCQ010000166.1 GCA_015228925.1 Magnetococcales bacterium
TTCGCAGATTCGCGCAGATTCAAGACGAAGGATTCTATGCGGCGTCACACAGTTTACAACACGAGCGGGCCAGTCGTAGCACCAGTCCGGTTAAATGGATACCCCGGATCTGGATTATCATTAAGGAATGGGAGATACCCATGCGCATGCACAATCCACCACATCCGGGTGAAGTGATTCGGGAATTGTGTCTCACCCCACTGGAACTTTCCGTGACCAAAGCGGCGGAGGGGTTGGGTGTCACCCGGAAAACGCTTTCCTCCCTTCTGAATGGCCGATCCGGCATTTCCCCGGAAATGGCCATCCGCCTTTCCAAAGCGTTCGGAGGCAGCCCGGAAAGTTGGCTGTCACAGCAAATGATCTATGATCTCTGGGAAACAAAACACAGGGCAGGTGAAATCAATGTGACTGTCTTCAACGCCGTTTGATTGGGCTACTCAAGTATAACGAGCCTCCCCGAATGATACAGTTCCGGCATCCATCTTATCATTCGTTGATTGATTGGCTGGGCCGCTAGGATTCGAACCTAGGTATACCGGAATCAAAATCCGGTGCCTTACCGCTTGGCGACGGCCCAAAAAAAAACTCCTGCCTCTTATATACCAGATTGCCACTCCAGGTCAAATGGATGCACATTGAAAGTGCGTCCTTGTTGCACCTTCCAGGTCGAATGTTCCTCGGCGATGGCCTGAGACGCCCGCAACGCCTGCGTAGCATGATCAAATACACCAAACACTGCGGAACCACTCCCCGACATCAGCGTCACCGACGCCCCTAAACGCCGTAAAATCGCGCACGCCGTATCAATGACTGGAGCCACCCCGCGTGCCACCTGTTCCAGATCATTCTGAAACACCAACCCCTGAACCGGCTCCAACCCCCGCTGAAACCCCGTCGCAATCATCTGTGGCGTCACCCCCCGGTAGACCGAAGCGGTCGCCAACGCCAAGTTGGGATAGACAACCACCAGTTCCAGTTGCGGACACTCAGGATAAGGGGTCAACAGATCACCAACGCCACCCACCCTGGCCGATCCCCCACCCAAAAAAAATGGAATATCCGCCCCTAATTTCAAACCCAATTCACACAGTCTCCCGATCGGCCAATCCAACCCCCACATACGGTTCAACGCCAACAAAACCGTCGCCGCATCGGAAGATCCCCCACCCAAACCCGCCCCATGAGGAATCGCCTTGGTCAAACAAAGCCGTGCCCCCTGGACAACTCCTGCCTCACTCTGCAACATTCGCGCAGCCCGATACACCAGATTGTCTGCGCTGGACGCCGTCACCTCAGGCCGACACACCAACGCTATCCCCTCCTCCCCCGCACACTGCACCTCCAGGGAATCAAACCACGGGAAAAAAGTCATGCCACTTTCAAGCAGGTGATACCCATCCCCCCTGCGCCCCACAATCCGAAGATAAAGATTAACCTTGGCAGGGGCCGAAAACCTTCGCATCATGGCGCAATTCCATCACCAATTTCAGGATAGAGTATCGGAAACGCGGGCAATCGCTCCTGATCAGGAAAATTATCCGGGCGACTGGAATAAAAGTTCCAATCTTTTAAATACATCGTCAATTTGGAATCCTGATCCAGACGAATATCCACCTGTTCGGGCATGAGCGGCTGCCCACCAGACCGACTTGATGCCTCGGGCCACACATAATCAACAAGAAAATTTTTCCCATCCACCCCCTGCCGACTACGACGTTGCAATAAACCGCTGACCGCATCCATCCATACCTTCTCTCCAGCCCCGCTGACACCCGACAATACCCCACCATCAACAGAAACCCCTTCCCCCAAATCACCCACACACCCCATCAGTGCCGGTTGCATCCAGGCCGGATTAAAGGCCATCCCCGTCAATGCCTCCATCCCACGACTATCTGCGGCGACCTCCAAAATGGCATGATCGCTGGAGTTGACCAATTGCAACCATTCCTCCCCCAGGGTCAGTGACATGACCACATTCTTGAAGGGACCAAACACAATCATACGGAAAAAATCACCCCGTTTACCAACCAATTCCATGCGATAGCGTCTTGCGTCGTCCTTGAGTTTCATTTCCACATGCCCACCGACTCGCCACCAAATCGGTAACTGACCCCTTTTTTCCTGGTCCCGGCGAAAATCCTGAAGCACCTTGCCGCGCTCCATCCCCCCCCGACCCGTCAGCCCCCCCACTGTACCTGCCTGGTCCGGTCCGTTCGCGCACCCAGCAAATCCCAAAAGCAGCAGCAACAAAACCGCTCCAGGGAAAACACGACGCAATCTTCTCAAAGAATCGATGAACATATCACTTTTTAACTTCGTTACGTTTGATTTTATTTTTCAACTCATCATTATTCCCATCCAAAGCCAATGCCTTTTTCCATACCTCAAGGGCTTCCTCTTTTTTTCCCATGGCAAACAACACATCCCCCAAATGCTCGCGAATCGTCGGATCATCCGCCTCCATGTGGACCGCCTCCCGCATCTTGACCAACGATTCCTCCAACCTGTTGAGCCGGTACAAAACCCAGCCCAGACTGTCGGAAATGAAACCATCGCCAGGAGCCAACAGGGCCGCCTTTTGGACTAGTTTATACGCCTCCTGTAGATTCTCACCACGGTCCGCCCAACTATACCCCAAATAATTCAAACCATGGGCATCCTCAGGGTTCCGTTCCACATAGAGCTTGAGATCCCTCTCCGCTTCCGACCAACGTTTCAACTTATCCAGTGCCATGGCGCGATTGAACAGCAACCGATCATACCCCGGATCCAACGCCATCCCCTCCGTGCAGGTCTTGACAACCGCTTCATATTGGTTCGCTTGCAGTTGAAGTATGCTCAAAGCCCCGTAAAGGTCAACGTTTTTCTTATCTTCATCAAGGAGTTGCTGAATTCTCTTGATGCCGCCATCCAAGTTTCCCTTGGAAACATCCAAAAAGGCCAGACGCAACTGGGCCTCGGCAAAAAAAGGATCCCCCTTCTTGACCTTTTCATAAGACAACGACGCTTCATCATCCCGATTGATCGCTTCCAACGCCTGCCCCAGATAATACATGACAGTGCTGTTATCCGGCTGCAACGCTTCGACCAAACGTAATTCCGCAATGGCCTCCTCGTATTTTTTCTCACTGACCAGCAACAGCCCAGTCGTCAACCGAGCTTGCAGAGAGTCCGGTGCCAACTTGGAGATGGCGCGAAACTCTTCCAAAGCACCCACCCGATCATTACGTTTAAGCAACAAACGCCCCAACCTTCCATGAATCGCTTTGTTATCGGGATGCGCACCCAAGAATTCCCGATACAACCGTTCGGCCTCTTCGCCCCGTTTCATCTCCTGCAAAGCGGCACCAACGGCCAAAACCGGCTCAATTTCATCGGGATCAGCCGCACGCGCCGCCTGAAACGCCAGCAAGGCTTTTTCCATATCCGGTACGTTGACATAAGCCCGCCCAAGAGCCAATTGGGCTTTCCACTCCCACTCCTTATTCTGGAAAAGCGGCGACAAAATCTCCTCGGCCTTATCAATCTTCCGAATCTTTCCGTAGAGCTGTGCCAACAAAAGCCGTGCCGAATGATGTTCCGGTTCACCCTTGAGCAATATCTCGTAATGTTCCACCGCCTTGTCATACTCTTTGCGCGCGGTCAACAAACCCGCCAGCAAGAATCTGGCTTTGCGATGATCCGGTGCCCGTTTCACCACCTCGGTGGTATAGCGGACTGCCCGATCCAAATCACCACGTTGCGTCGCCAAGTGCGCAACAATAAGACTTGCCTCGATGGATTCGGGATCGGCTTCCGCGACGTACATGAAAGCTTTCTCCGCAAGCTTCCATTTATTTTCACGCAGATAAAGCTGGCCCAACACATAAAAGTAGGTCGTATCCGTGTTTTTATCCAGATTGGCGAATGGATCGACATCATCCGATGTCTGCTCAGCATCCTCGGAAATCTCGATTTCGGGATCTCCAAGGGTCTCCTCGGTAGACAATTCGTCCGTGCTATCACCCGGAAGCAATTCATCCTGCCCCTCGTAAACCAACCCATCCTGGCTATCTTCGCCACCCTCTTCAGTTGACACGCCAAGTTCCGGTTCACCAGCAGCAACAGGATCCGCAGCGGGTGTCGTTCCAACACACGCCCCCAGAAACACAAGAAATACAATGACGATACCGAAAAAACGCTTCGTGAATTGCCGCACAGGCAGAGGTCGGGAAACCATCATCCAAAGTTGTCCAAGTTATCCAAGTTATCCAATTGTCCTAAGCCAGATTCGCGTCAAACACACCCGTCCAATCGTCACAGGTGCCATACTCACGTTGCATCACACACAGTGGGCACCCAAAACCATCCCAGCGAACCTGCCACTTTCAGTCACAACAGACCACAAACCACACCACCACTGCGATTATCGAACATTTGGATTGCCTTGGAAATGGTAAATGATTGAAAGTCGAAAAAATACACCCCTTCAATTCCATCAGCCACGCGCAAGCATCCCGATCTCATGCCCCTATTTCCCCAACGCTTCCAACTCGGTCAGGAGGGACTGGAGATCCACATTGTAAGTTCGCACAACATCCGCCAAGGTATCGACCTGCGAAGCGAGGCAGGAGGCGCAATCAATCCCCCTCTTCCGCAATATTTCCGCCAATTGCGGATTTTCACGTATGAGTTGCGCCATATTCTTGTTCATGTCGAGGTTGGACACGTCAGCACCTCATCCATCGGAGTTCATCAACCCATGATGCGCCACTTCATCTGCTAGGACGCCCATTGCCCACGATACCGGGAAATACCCTGCTCATGTAATCCATTGTGCAATCAGACTTGCAATCAATCAACAAGGCTGGTATCGTACACCCTTTTACTTACTTCTTCCAGGCAAATTTACATTAACAGCAAGAGGAAAGCACCGTGGCCAGAAAACACGTCCTCGGAGGCAAAGCCCCCCAATCCGGCAACAAAGTCTCCCACTCCAACAGGAAGTCGCGCAGAAAATGGCTCCCGAACATGCAGCGGAAGGCCGTCTACAGCATCGCCTTGGATAAAAATATCCGTCTGTCCATGCCGACCTGCATGATTCGCACCTTGGACTTCGCTGGGGGATTGGATAATTTCCTGCTCAACGAATCCACCGAAAATCTTAGCCGAGCCATGCGTAGACTGCAAACCCTGATACGCGAAAGGGTGGAAGCGGCGGGCGCGTAAAACCGACCTGACCGAACAAAGATAACGCCCTCCCCCGTCCCGGTTCGGTAAACGGGGGTGGGTGGGTGTTTTTGTTAAAAATAGGCAGATTAACCAAACAAAAATTTTGCCCCCTCCGTTGTTTCCATCTTGGCACCCATTTTTCTTATCAGAAGGGTATTGCTGTCTTGAAATACTGACCCTACTGGAGAAAAAACATGCAACCAACCCCTCTTTTAGAACTAGAAAAAGAACGCAAGTTCAACAAGATAGTCTCGACACTTCTCCTGCTTCCCCTAACCATTGCCCTCCTGACAACGGCTTGGTTGTTAACCACTGTCCCTTAGAACTAGGCAAAAAACTCCTGGTGGCATGGTCCTTTTTTACCAATAAAGAGGGTAGCGACGTGCCGGGGCAAGATTATTGACCAGAAGTGCCACCAGGAGCATGACCAATGCCCCAGAAAATGCGGGAACCACCGGGTAGAGCCATCCCAGGGCATGAACCTCGTCGGATCCTATGATGGCAATCAGTGCCGTCGCACCACCGGGAGGGTGTAGAGTGCGGGTCATCTGCATGACGACGATTGCAAGAGACACCGCCAGAGCCGCCGCCAGCCAGGGAAATTGTCCCAACGTTTGGTACACCCCCACCCCGACAAGTCCTGATAACAGATGTCCTCCCAATAAATTGCGTGGCTGGGCCAAAGGCGAAGTGATCGCGCCATAAATCAGCACGGCGGACGCTCCAAACGAACCGATGATCATGATCAAATCGTGGGGGGCCAACACTCTTTCGTGAAGCACAGCCACGGCCCCGATCCCCAGGAATGAGCCGCACCAGGACCAAAAAATCTCTTGTGCAGACAATGGGGTCGGCTGCGTTCCACCACCCGTCATCTTTTCCATCCATCTGAACATCACGCCATCTCCTTCGACCCCATTTTCCACATCTTACGCCACCGCATCACAGGCCGATTCTGCACCTTTCCCCCGATAAAAACAAGCCAAGCATCATTAACCCCAGGGCAATCGCATTTGAAATTGGCTCGTCCAAATGCCTCGGAAAAGATAAATTATTAAAAGAAAAAAGGGGTCTGGGGGATTGCC
>JADGCQ010000167.1 GCA_015228925.1 Magnetococcales bacterium
TCCCCCAGACCCCTTTTTTCTTTTAATAATTTTATTGAATGTCAATACGCCCTAGCCTGACATACATTAAAATCTGACATGGCTGATGGTTTCATAAATGGGACCAAAAACCGATAAAATCACCCATCCCAAAAGCATCCCCATCACCAAGGTCAAAACCGGCTCCACCATGGACTGCAAATTATCGATGGTTTCACGTACCTCCCGCTCCAGGAAATATCCGACATTTTCCATGGCATGATCCAATTGACCATTCGCCTCTCCCGCTTCCAGCAGACGGGGCAATGGTGGCGACAACAACCCTTCCTCACTCAGAGCCGCACTCACCGATTGCCCTTCCGCCACCCGGTCATGGACCCTGTTGATCAGTCGCACCAATGCCTTGTTGTTGGTAAGCCCCGATAGGATGACCAAAGAATCGAGAACCGAAACCCCTGAACGGTACATCAAGGTAAAATTGGTGGTAAAACGGACCAAAAAAAATTTTTGAATCAATGGCCCCACAAACCATGTGCGCAGCCACATGCGCCCGATCCATTCATCCAGTTCTGGATGCAAACGCAATCCTACCCCGATGCCAAAAAACAATCCTACCGGTAGTACGATCATCAGCCACCACCATTGCACCACAAACCGACTCACCGCAAACAATACCAGGGTATAAAATGGGATTTCCCCTCCCATTTTTGGGATAAACTCCATAAGTCGGGGTGCCAGAAAGATCATCAAAAAAAAGAACAACGCCATCACCACCACCCCCACAACAAGGGGATAGCGCACCGCCTGCACCCCCCGTGCGGCCAGTTCATCCTCCCATTTCAGATTATTGGCCAAAGCCCGGAAGATATAAACCAATTTTCCCGTTTTCTCCCCCACCTTGACCAAGCTGGAAAAAATGTTTGGAAATATTTCAGGATAAGGGAACATCGCTTCCGACAACCCTTTGCCCCCCTGGATATCTTCGGAAATAGCCGCCATAACATCACGAAAACGTGGATGGGGGATGGAAAGGCGAAGTTCATTCAGGGCATCCGGGATGGAGGTTCCCGCTTTCAACAGTTGTTCCATATGGATGCAAAAAAGAATCAGGAGTTTCCGCGAAATGACACGGCGATGGAAAATACGGAGATCTTGATGACCATCACTGCGGGCATCGATTAACCAAAGCCCCATGCGGGTTAATTTAAGTTCCAGATCCTTAGTGTTCAGGGCTTGGATCCTCCCTTGGGAGATTTTGCCCCGATGGTTTGCAGCCCGGTAGGTAAATTCAGGCATGATTCAACTCCAACACCCGATCACCCACTTCCATCAGATCGACGACACGGACCAATTCATCCAAGGTGGTCTGACCATTTTTTACCCGTTCGATGCCATCCAGGGCCATGGTTCGCAATCCCAAGGTTTGGCCATGGGCCATGAATTCTTTGCGGGGTGCCCCGGTATAGATCAATTCATCGAAGGTTTCATCGACCCGCAACACCTCCATTACCGGCAACCGCCCCCGATACCCCGAACCAAAACACGCTTCACACCCCACGGCCCGATAGATCAGGTTTTCATCGCTACCATCCAAGCCGAGGATACTGCATTCCACATCGGTCGCCCGCGAAGGGCGTCGGCACTGGGGGCATAACCGTCGTACCAATCTTTGGGCAACGATGCAATTGATGTTGCCGATGATAGAATCTCTGTGCGTTCCCAAGTTAATCAACCTGGGAATCGCCCCCAGAGTGGAGTTGGCATGTAAAGTTGTCATAACCTGATGCCCGGTCATGGCCGCTTGCAGTGCCATGTTGGCGGTCTCACTGTCATGGATTTCACCCACCAGGATCACGTCGGGATCCTGCCACAGCAGGGAGCGTATTCCAGCGGCGTAGTCCAGGCCCACCGCTTTGTTGACGCTGGTTTGCAGGACGGTCCCCATGGGATATTCCACAGGATCTTCCAGCGTCATGACGTTGATACCGACATTGTTGACATGATTGATCATGGAATACAGCGTCGTGGTTTTTCCGCTTCCGGTGGGACCGGTCACCAACACCAAGCCCATATTGCGATGCAGAGCGCGATGGAGTTCTTCAAGATTGTGCTGGGTCAACCCCAATTCCGCCATGGAACGAATTTCACGACGCAAATCCAAAATGCGCAGGACCGCATTTTCTCCATGGATGGTCGGCTGGATGGAGACCCGGAAACTCACCTTTTGCCCATTGACATCAAAGTGAATGGTGCCATCCTGGGGAATGCGAGATTCCGCCATGTTCATCCCGCCCATAACCTTGATGCGGACCATCAGGCTTCCGAGGAGATGTTTGTGGAAACTGTGGATGGGGCGCAAGACGCCATCGATGCGATAGCGCACACGGACGAAACCAGCAGTCGGGCCGATATGAATATCGGACGCTTCCCGTTTGACGGCATCCGATAATACCGCGTTCAACAATCGCACCATGGGATGGCTGAATTCCTCCGTGGAATCGGTCAAGGATTCCACATCCATCTCACCCGTTTCCAATTCCCGCAAGATACCTTCCACCGACAGTTCATGGCCATAATAATGATCGATGGCGGTTGCAACATCGGCTTCACCGGCCAACCTGGGAGAGAGTGTCGCCCCCTCCTCCAGACGGGCCTGCAATAAGTCCAACACCGAAACATTCATGGGGTTGGACATGGCCACAACCATCCGTTTTTTGATCGGGTCATACAGTATGGGGCAGATACCATGGCGTTGGGCAAACGCTTTGGGGACCATCGCCAAGGCTTCCGCCTGCGGAACGATTTCCACCAAGTCTACCGCTTCCTGGTTCAGGGCTTCGGCCAGGACATTACGCATGACCGTTTCAGCCACCAATCCCAACGCGACCACGATGCGCCCCAAGGTTTCCGAAGATCGTCTTTGTTCCGCCAGTGCCGTCTGCAACTGATCCTGGGTGATCAACCCACGCTCCAACAAGATATCCCCCAATCGCCGTCCTGGTTTCACCCCATGGGGCGTTGCCATATCCGCCACTGCCTGAGGCGATTCATCCCCACGCCATTGGTGCCAAAGGTTAAGAAACCTTTTGATGCCAACAGGTTTTCCGCGAAACTCGTCCAAGTTACCATAATGGCTTTTGGGAGGTCGTCGCAACAAGAGTTGTGCCGTCAATAGTTCCAAACCGCCAGCCTGCCACCCCTCCTTGATTCCCAACTTGCGGGCCAGGGCTTCCACATTGACCGCCGTAAAGCGTGCCCCCTCCAAGGATGCGGCCAAGGGCGTCACCCCTTCTGACGACCGGCCAGAGTCCAGGTAGAACAGATCAAACGATTGACCGCGATCCAAAATGCGCAGACTGGACAAATAACGTTGGGTACGGACCAACTCCTCGAACAGTTTGCCCGCCTGGTCCCCACCCGTAAACTGGCTGATGGGGGACATACGGCTGATTTTTGTCCGACCACGGACAAAGTAGGTTTGCCGCAATCCGAAGGAATTCAATACTGCCAACAACGTCCGTTCCGAACCACGATCGATCTGACGCAATAATTGGCGCATCAGGAGTTGCTGTGACCACAACCCAACCACCCATGCCTTCATTTCTTTCAGTTCCGCCAACCATGGCGTGATCAGCCCAGGGTTGACCAGACCGGAAAGAAGAATCTGTTCCCCCTCCTTTCCCTTCCCCT
Organism: Magnetococcales bacterium; assembly: GCA_015228925.1. Classification (GTDB taxonomy): domain Bacteria; phylum Pseudomonadota; class Magnetococcia; order Magnetococcales; family UBA8363; genus UBA8363. The sequence goes on from JADGCQ010000167.1 coordinate 3,670, forward strand.
GGGATACGGCGCGACGGTAGGGCGTTGCGGCAAACACCCGTTCCAGACGGCGATTTAAAAGTCGATTGCGATCCATCCCTCGCAAACGGGGAATCAGCTCCCCCTTCATTTCCTCTTCGATCACATCCACCAGTACGAAGACGGGATGTGTTTTCCCCGCTATGGTCAAGAACGCCCTAAAACGGCCATGTCCATCGCTATTTTGGGGAAAGCGATCTTGTTCTTTGAACAATCCGTTGGCCCAATGGAACACCACCAACATTTCCCGGGAGATCAGCATCAGGGTGGAATCGGCTTTGCGCTCCGGCAGCAGGTTGCGGGGATTGTCAAATAGTGCGGTTGTCCATGACATGGACTGGGGCATGAACTGGGGCATGAACTGGGACATGAGCTGACATTCACCTGTTAATGAGCCACCCGGACATCTTATAGAGGGTTCGCTGAAATGGAACTGATATGACTTTGTTACATGAGTTCTTGGCCGTTGGCAACTTCAACTTGAAAAGAAGCCCAGGAAAACGATGGGCAACCGCCATGACACGTTTCGAAAAAGGTGAATCTTTGTGACGGAGACTCCTAAAGATCTTTTAATAAAATCAAGGAATACATATCTGAACGTTGGAAATGATGAAACTCTGAAATAACGGACTGTTGGTTCCTTTCGGAATTATGTTATATTTCAGGTTACCGCTCCCATAAACAAGGCTCCATGCATGTACCACGAAAATTTTGGGCTGAGTCAACCACCGTTCCGCAACACCCCGGATACCCGTGTTTTTTACCCCGGGTGCAAGCGCGGTGCTATCCTTGAAGCCCTGGAGTATGCTGTCCTCCAAGGAGAGGGGATCGTCAAGGTGGTGGGCGAGGTCGGCAGTGGCAAGACCATGTTGTGCCGTATGCTGGAATCGCGCCTGAGCGGAAAGATCGAGACGGTTTTCATCGCCAATCCCAGCTTGACACCGGAAAATATTTTTCACGCCATCGCGGTGGAACTCCGCATCGAACTTGGCGACAAAACAGACAAATTTCAGATTCTTCAATCTCTACAGAGTTACCTGCTCAAAAAGCACGCTTCTGGCCGTCACGTCGTGGTTCTGGTGGAAGAGGCGCAGGGGATGCCATTGGCCACCCTGGAAGAAATCCGCCTTTTAAGCAATCTGGAAACCACCCGTTCCAAACTTCTGCAATTGATCCTTTTTGGTCAACCCGAATTGGACATCAATCTATCGGTCCCTTCGATCCGGCAACTCAAGGAACGGATTTCCTATCAATTTTATCTCCCCCCTTTTTCCCCGGAGGATGTCGAAGAATACCTCATGATGCGTATGCGTTCTGCGGGTTATCGCGGCCCGACCCCGTTTTACCCCCGGGCCTGTCGCCGCATTTGGAAACTCTCCGGGGGGCTGACGCGCCGCATCAACCTTTTGGCCGACAAGGCTTTGCTGGCCGCCTACATCGATAAGAAAGACCGGGTGACTGCCCGGCATGTCAACCAAGCCGCCTCCGAAAGCACCTTTACCACGGTTCGTGATTGGCGACGCACGACCCGGTTGGCCACCCTGGTAGCCCTGCTCGGCGTTCCGATTGCGGGCGGCGTCGGCTTTTTCCTGGCTGATCTGATCCGACAACACACCCAACTCTATGTCACCACGACCCAACCAACATCCCAAGGCGAAATCGCCGCAGAGCAACGGTCTCTCTCTGCCATGGATGAAGTGACGCAGGTCGCTCTCCAACCGCAATCGGTCCAACAGCACCCCAGCGTTATCCCACCCGTCAAACAACCGGAGATCGAACCGGCCCGCGATGGTATCATGATCCTCCCCGTGGCTGCATCAACCGACGCCTCCCCGCCGCCCCCCACAAATCCCAAGCCGGACCCAGCATCTGTCCCAAACACCGATGCCAATGCGGTTGCACCCTCTGTTCCAGCACCGCAACCGCCCCGGGGAGATAGTGCCGTTCCAACCCTCTCACCGGAACCACCCCAGCAGGTTTTATCGGTGACCAATCCACCATTGCCCAACGTAAAACCCCGTCATGCCACCCGGATCGAAGCAGGAGGACCATCCTCCGCCCCCCAAGCGGCAGTGACGACCGAAACCTCTACGGAAAGGAAGATTTATCCCCTTTCCAAAGAGGAGCGTAGCCAGTTCATGGACCAAAAACTGGCCGATACCGACCAATGGTTGAAGACAGCCAATCCCGAACATTACACCCTGCAACTGATGCTCATCGCCAACAGTCTGGACAATTGGCTTCAGGATATGATCATCGCCGAATCCGATCTGGGGGGGAAATTTTACGTCAAACCTCTCATGATCAATAACAAACCCCACTACACCGTTTACTTCAGCGACTATAGCTCCTACGCCAAAGCCCGCTGGGATATTGAGCGATTGCCACCACGTCTGCGTCAGTTCAAACCCTACGTCCAGCCCATCAAACTGATCCTGTCATCGACAAAATAGTAGCACGTCAACTTCGTCTTTCGTCTGGTCAGATAACGGCGTATACAACGTTAGAGATCGTAGATTACCATTGAGGAATCAGACCATGAATGCCATCCCCCCTAGTCGCCTCGGAACCGGCATTGCATCCCCTGGCTGATCAAG
>JADGCQ010000168.1 GCA_015228925.1 Magnetococcales bacterium
CTGGGGGCAATCCCCCAGACCCCTTTTTTCTTTTAATAATTTTTCAGGGGGGCAATAAATGATTGCATGTCAACACGACCCAGGGAAATTGCCCGGACTTTCTGGTGATAATCATTTTCCGATGTTTTTAAAGTGGGTTGCGGCTATCGAAGAATGCGTGTTCGATTTTGAAGTGTTGGGCGAGGTGGTTTCCCAAGGCACGCACACCAAGGGTTTCGGTATTGTGGTGTCCGGCGGCAATGCAGTGGATCTTTTCTTCGCGGGCAAAATAGTACAACGGTTCGTTGGCTTCTCCTGTCAAAAACAGGTCTGCCCCCTTTTCTTTGGCTTCGCGGATTAATTCTGGGGCACCACCACTGCATACGGCTACCCGGCTGATTTTTTTGGGGCCATAGGGGAGAATGATGGGGGTGTAAGCATGGAGTTTTTTGATAATGCGTCGGGTCAGCTGACCCATGGATCGTGCTTCATCCAGCCGACCCATGAATGAAATGGATTGATGGTGGTAAAATCCGAACGGTTTTTTTTCGTGAATGCCTAAACGGCGTAACAATTGGGCGTTATTTCCAAGTTTTGGATGGGCATCCAACGGCAGATGAAACGCCATCAGGGAGAGATTGTGTTTCATGAGTATTTGGAGCCGTTTTTTCAGGGAGCCTTGGATAATTCGGGAATCTTTTTCCCAAAACAGCCCGTGATGGACCAGTATCAGGTCTGCTTCTTGGTCGGCGGCGGCTTGAAACAACTCCAGACAGGCGGATACCCCAGTGACAATACGTTTGATTTTGCGGCGGCCACGAACTTGGACTCCGTTGGGACAATAATCGGAAAATTGATCGACATTGAGCAATTGCGCCAAATGCTTTTCTATCGTTTCCAGTTTGGCCATGATGCGCTCCGATGGTAGTGTTGAATCAGATAAAATTTTAACGCCGGGGAAAACGGCTCCGCGAAGAAAACCCCCCAGTCCCCAAACGGGTCGATACCCGCAACCCGTTGATCTCCACCACCTCGTCAGGAAGTTCCTTGAGAAATCGCGAAGGCAATGCGGGTTCGTAATGGTTGTACATAAAACGGCGTCGGGCATGGCAAAGATACAGCTTTTCTTTGGCGCGGGTCATCCCCACATAAGTCAGTCGTCTCTCTTCCTCCAATCCGGCAGTATCACCACCATCCAAAGCCAACTTGTGGGGCAGCAAACCCTCTTCCATCCCAACCAGAAAGACCAAGGGAAATTCCAACCCCTTGGCGGCGTGTAGGGTGGAAATGACCACCCCCTCGGTAGCCGATTTGGCTTCATCCGCAGGATCGGAATCCAAAGTGGCCCGTTCCAGAAAGCCGGTGATATCGGTCTCCTGACGGAGAAAAGATCTTAATTCATCAAGGTTTTCAATTTTTTCCTCACCCCGCTCGCCCGCTTGCAAGAAATCGCGATAACCACTCCCCTCCAAAAGACGATCCAAAACTTCACCCACCAAAAATCCAGCGTCCAGTTCGGAGGACGCTTTTTCAATCAACGTGACAAACGCCACAAGGGGTGCCATGGTGGCTTTGCCCAACCGATTTTCTTCAATAACCGTTTTCGCCCCCGCGAACAGGCTTGCATCCGCCTCCTGTGCCGCCATCTGGATGGTGGCTAACGCTTTATCCCCCAGCTTGCGTTTGGGGGTGTTGATAATGCGTTCAAAAGCTAAATCATCCACCTGCGAATGGGCAAGACGCAAATAGGCGATGGCATCCTTGATTTCCGCCCGCTCCATAAAGCGCAACCCTCCGACAACCCGATAGGGAATTCTTTGTCGGTTCAGGGCCTCTTCAATAATGCGCGTCTGGTGGGCTGCCCGCACCAAAATTGCAGCCTGATTGCAAGAGCCGCCAACACCAAACCCGCGTGCAATCTCCGCCGCGACAAACCGCGCTTCATCCTCACCATCCTCGGCGGTATAACGGACCAGTTTGGGACCGTCGGGGCTGTCGGTCCACAAGGTTTTTCCCATCCGTCCTTGATTGTGATCGATGAGCCGACTGGCCGCCTTGAGAATATTGCCGGTAGAACGATAATTTTGTTCCAACCGGATGATCTGGGTGTTGGGGAAATCTTTTTCAAAATTTAAAATGTTATCCAAACGGGCACCACGCCAGCTATAGATGGATTGATCATCATCGCCCACCACGCACAGATTGCCATGATGGCTGGCCAAGGCCCGCATCCAATCATACTGTACCTGATTGGTATCCTGGTATTCATCGACCAAAATATGGCGAAAACGGAAACGGTAACGATCCAAAGTTTCAGGATGATTGCGCCATAGCCGCAGGCAATTGACCAGAAGATCACCAAAATCCATACAGTTGGTTTTCCTCAATCCCTCCTGATATTTGGCAAATAAAGAAGATATCCGCGTCCGATCCCGGGGATTGCGTAAATGTTCTTCGGTAATCTCCTCCGGTCCCAATCCGGCATCTTTCCAGCGAGAAAAGGTATTGGCCAAACGTTTGGGGGTCCAATAAACATCGGAAAACTGAAGTTCCTCAGTTTGTTTGCGAATGATCCGCTCCTGGTCGGAGGCGTCAAGGATCAGAAAATCGGACGTAAAGCCAATTTTATCCGCATTTTGCCGCAGTATGCGTGCCCCCATGCCATGAAACGTCCCCACCCAAAGTCGTCGGGAGGTTTGTGGATCCATGGCAATCCACTGCGCCACCCGCTCACGCATCTCCCTGGCCGCTTTATTGGTGAAGGTTACCGCCAGGATTTCTTCGGGGGATATTCCATGTTCGACGATCAGCCAGGCAAGTCGTCGGGTTAGGACTCTGGTTTTTCCAGAACCGGCCCCGGCCAAAATCATGACAGGGCCGTCGGCGGCGGTGACCGCTGCGGTTTGGGGCGGGTTGAGTTGATCGAGCAGGTCAGAAGACATGGATGTTTAATCGCGTGAGCTGTGTTGACTGAGAAGGGCCATGTTGTAGGCGCGGATCATGTCTTGGTTGGAAATCATGCCGATGACCATGGAAGGATCCTTCGGATCGACCACGGGGATTTGTTCAACATTGCTGGCCTCAAAGTGCAAAAAAGCATCGTAGAGAGTTTCATGGGGGGTGATGGTCTTCGGATCGTGGATGCTGAGGTCTTTGATCAGGGCTAATTCATTGAATCCCCCTTCTTCAAAGGCCACTTCGCAAATATTTTGAAAGGTGATCATCCCCTTCAGATGGCCACCGGCATCGACAACAACAAAACAATCCTGACGGGATTGTCGCAAAATATCTTTGAATTGACGAATGTTGGTCGATTCCAGGACAGAAGCGTATTCTGTACGCACAATGGATTCGACGGAGATATGACGCAGTAAATTGGCTTCCCGACCCTGGCGCAGGTCAATTTTTTTGCGTTTGAGAGTTTTGGTGTAGACCGATTCGCGATAAATCTGGTTAATCAGGAGGGTGGCGATGATGGAGGCCACCATCAGAGCCAACATGATGCGATAATCGCCGGTCAATTCAAATAAAATCAAAATGGCGGTGATGGGTGCCCCCAAAACCGAAGCGGCCATGGCCCCCATCCCCACCAGGGTATAGGCACCGGGACCGGCGGAAAAGGAGGGAAAGATGGAATGGGCGATGGTGCCAAAACCGCCACCCACCATCGCTCCGAGGAACAGACTGGGGGTGAAGACGCCGCCGGAAAATCCGCTGCCCAGGGCGATGGAGGTGGCGAGGATCTTGGCAAAAACCAGGGCGATCATGGTCCAACCGGCCATTTCCTCCAGCAAGGCGTGGTTCATGACATCATAACCCACCCCCATGATTTCGGGAAAAGCCAGGGCGATGATTCCGATCCCGAAACCGCCGATGATCGGTTTCAGATAGATGGGTATGATGGTGATCCGTTTAAAAAGATCCTCCACCTTGAAGAGGGTGGACATGAACAGGATACCGGTCAGGCCACAGACGACACCCAGCCCGACATAGGCGGGTATTTCCCAGGCGGAAACCAGGGTATAATTGGGGACGATAAAGGCGGGGAAATCTCCCAGGTGCATCCGTGCGATGACCGTGGCGATGACCGACGACAGGACGATGGGAGAGAAGGTGGCCAATCCGTAATCGGCGAGGATGACCTCCAGCGCGAACATGACTCCGGCAATGGGGGCGTTGAAGGAGGCGGCGATCCCGGCGGCGGCACCACAGCCGACGATGGTACGCATATGGTTGCTGAAACTGGGCATGAGGGAGCCGAACCAGGAGGCGAGGGTGGCCCCCAGATGGACGACCGGCCCTTCCCGTCCCACCGAACTGCCGCAACCGATGGAAAGGGAGCAGGAGAGCATTTTTCCCAAGGTATCGCGCACGTCCAACTTGCCACCACGCAACGCGACGGCGGAAATGACTTCCGGCACGCCATCGCCTCGAGATCCAGGGAAGAAAAAGTGGATCAAAGGTCCGATGATGGCCCCTCCCAGGACCGGCATGAACAGGATGTGCCACCAGGAAAGGTTACGGACGATCTCAGCCACATTTTCGTGGCCATTTTGCATGAAGATAAACTGAAATGATTCGGTGAGGATGCGAAATACGATGGCTCCATAACCCACCACCAAGCCGATGGCGATGGCCACCACCGAAAGGATGATGTGTTCGTTGATTCCAAACTTTTGGACAAGTCGGAGCATGAACGCATTCAAGCTTTATGAAGTGGCTGTCGATAAGAACCGTGTATCATGCAAAGGATACTAGACCGATCTGCGCCTCCCGACAAGAACGTGTGTGAGGTTGGCCGATTTTTTCTACAAAAAAAGATTTTTGGAGGGGTTATTATGGTCATCGATGGCAATGGACAGGTGGCATTACTGTCCTATTTGAAGGCAAAAATGGGGCAGGGGACGGTTGGCACGGGGGGTGTGAGTACCCATCGGGCCGATTCGGTGGATATTTCTGCTGCGGCGTTGGCGCAAGTGGTGGGAAGTGACCAGGCGGTGGCCATGCCGCAGTTGTTGGTGAACGAAGAGGTCGTCCGTTGGAGCATGGCACGTCTTTTCATGGAAACTTTGTTTGGTGACCAGAATGGTGCCGGTCAGGCGGCGGAACAAGGATTGGTGGATGCTGTAACGGGAGACGCCATGACGGAGGATGCATCGTTTGATGCGTTGCTCCAGGAAGCCAGCAATAATAGTGGGCGTGGGCAACCGTCATTTTAACAATGATCTTGAGAATGATTTGTCCTTGAGTGAAGAGACCCCCGTTGATGGCTGCGATCCAGAAGAGCATTCTGATTACCGGTTGTTCCAGTGGTATCGGGTACGCCAGTGCGAACACCCTCCGGCAGCGGGGGTGGCGTGTTTTTGCCACAGCCCGCCAGCCTGGGGATGTGGCGCGGTTGCGTGGGGAGGGTTTTGAATCCTTTGTGTTGGATCTTGCCGATTCAGAGACCATCCATGAGGCGGTGGGGCAGGTTTTGTCTTTAACTCAGGGTCGCTTGGAGGCACTGTTCAACAATGGGGCCTATGGTCAACCGGGGGCGATGGAAGATCTCTCCAGGGAGGCGTTACGGCGACAGTTTGAAACCAACCTTTTTGGTACCCACGAACTGACGCGGTTGCTGTTGCCAGTTATGCGCCGCCAGGGTGGCGGGCGAGTCGTGCAAAATAGCTCGATTCTTGGTTTTGTCGCCCTCCCCTATCGTGGGGCTTATGTGGCGACCAAGTTTGCTTTGGAGGGGCTGACTCAGGCGATGCGCCTGGAGATGCAGGGGAGCGGAATCCATTTTATCATCATGCAACCCGGCCCCATCGATACCCTGTTTCGTGCCAATGCCCGCAAGGCTTTTTTGGAAAATATCCCGATTGCAACCAGCGTTCACACGGCAAAATATGACCGATGGTTGCGGGAGGATGCAACCGAAGGAAAATCTCAGGGTTTGTTTTCGTTACCGGCCCAGGCGGTCGTCAAAAAGGTCATCCATGCCCTGGAAAGCCCTCGTCCCCGCTTGCGTTACGGGGTCACCTTTCCAACCCATGTGGCGGCCATGCTGCAAAGGGTTCTGACGCAAAGAATGTTGGAATGGTTGTTGAGAAGGTGGGAGTGACTGCGCAAAATTAATAATCTTCCAGGGTGTGTTGACATTCGATAAAATTATTAAAAGAAAAAAGGGGTCTGGGGGATTGCCCC
>JADGCQ010000169.1 GCA_015228925.1 Magnetococcales bacterium
CAAAACCCTGGGGGCAATCCCCCAGACCCCTTTTTTCTTTTAATAATTTTTTTTGAATAATACAAAAAAAATGAGTTATTCATATCCGCTAATAATCGTTGTGCATGTGTTGTTTTTCAGGTTACCCTTCCAAAACGTCGGCAAACATGGTAACAGAATGAGTCGGTGTGTATCATCGTTTGCACTATACCTGTTTGGATCCCATGGGCTGTCAGCCTGCATCCGAGGCTGTTCCGGCAGATCATGGTTCCAGACAATTTGAACATTTTTACGTCAGGAGGATACTAGATGAAAGAGGTCGTCATCGTTGCCGCTGGTCGCACTGCGGTGGGAAATTTTTTGGGCGCATTGTCAAAAGTGCCTGCCACGGTTCTCGGATCCAAAGTCATTGCTGCCGTCATTGAGCGCGCTGGGATCAAGCCGGAACAGGTTGAAGAAGTGATCATGGGTCAGATTTTGACTGCGGGAGCGCGCCAAAACCCTGCCCGTCAATCCTCCATGGGCGCAGGGATTCCCAATACCACACCCGCCATGACGGTGGACAAGCTGTGTGGCAGTGGTATGAAGTCGGTGCATTTGGCCACCCAGGCCATCAAATTGGGCGATGCCGACATCATCGTCGCCGGCGGTCAGGAAAACATGACCTTGGCCCCGCACCTGATTCTGGATGGACGCACCGGAACCCGCATGGGTCCAGGGCGGATGGAAGATAGTTTGATTTATGACGGTTTGACGGACGTGTTCAACGAATATCACATGGGAGTCACTGCCGAGAATATCGCTGAGCAGAACAAGATTTCCAAGGATGAACAGGATAAGTTTGCCGTCATCTCCCAGAACAAGGCGGAAGCGGCGCAGAAAGCTGGACGCTTCAAGGATGAGATCATCCCCATCGAAATTCCCCAAGGGCGCAACAAACCACCCCTGGTTTTTGACACCGACGAATTTATCCGCAAGGGTGCCACAGTCGAAGGGATTGCCAAGATTCCGGCGGCTTTCAAGAAGGGTGGCAGTGTCTCTGCGGGTAACGCATCGGGCATCAATGATGGTGCCGCAGCCGTTGTCCTCATGTCCAAAGAGAAAGCGACCCAGTTGGGTATTAAGCCGTTGGCGCGTGTGGTGGCCTACGCCAGTGCCGGTGTCGATCCCTCCATCATGGGTACCGGACCGATTCCTGCCAGCCGCTTGTGTTTGAAAAAGGCGGGTTGGACGGTTGCCGATCTGGACCTGATCGAAGCGAATGAGGCGTTTGCTGCCCAAGCTATCAAGGTCAACAATGATCTGGCCTGGGATCTCAGCAAGGTCAACGTCAATGGTGGTGCCATTGCCCTGGGTCATCCGGTGGGTGCCTCTGGATGCCGGGTCATTGTGACCTTGTTGTTCGAGATGCAACGCCGCAACGCCAAAAAAGGGTTGGCGACGTTGTGCATCGGCGGTGGTCAGGGTATTGCCATTGCGGTCGAAAGAGACTAATCTCAACAGTTTGGAAATAACCAAATTTTTACGTCGTCCGAAGGAGAGAATCATGACAAAGAGAGTTGCGTTGATCACGGGTGGTATGGGTGGTATTGGAACCGACATCATTCGGGATCTTGCCAAAGCCGGCAGAGTGGTCGCATCGACCTACGCTTCGTTTGAAAAAGACAATATTCCTGCCTGGACCGCCGGGTTGAAGAAGGAAGGGATTGACTGCACCCTGGCTGAATGTGATGTGTCCAATTTTGATTCCTGTGTCAAAGCGGTCAAAGAACTCGAAGACAAGCTTGGTCCTATCGATATTTTGGTCAACTGTGCCGGTATCACCAAGGACTCTTCCCTCAAGAAGATGGAAGCGGCTGCTTGGAATGCGGTGATCAACGTCAATCTGAACAGCATTTTCAACATGACCAAGCAGGTATTTTCCGGCATGGTGGATCGTGGTTTTGGGCGGATCATTCACATTTCCTCCATGAACGGTCGCCGGGGGATGTTTGGTCAGGCCAACTATGCCGCCACCAAGTCGGGCATGGGCGGTTTTTCCATGTCCATCGCCTTGGAGGGTGCCAAGAAGAATGTGACCAGCAATACCGTTTGCCCGGGTTACACCGCCACCGCCATGATGAAAACCATTCCCGAAAAGGTCATGCAGGGGATTTTGGCCCAGATTCCCGCAGGTCGCATGGCTGAACCGGCGGAAATCGCCCGCGTCGTGACGTTCTTGGCGGACGATAATGCAGGGTTTATCAATGGTACCAACATTGATGTCAACGGTGCCCAATACACCAGCTATTGACATCTTGGGGATATTAAGGCGCAATCCGGTCAACTGACCGTCATCAACAGACTGTCACCGGACAATCGGGCGGACCATGACCGAAAACACGCGCATTATTAAAAAATATCCCAATCGGCGTCTGTATGACACCGAGTCTTCTGCATACATAACCTTGGAGGGGATCCGGCGGCTTGTTTTGACCGGATCTCCCTTCAAGGTGGTGGATAATAAGACAGGTGTGGATATCACCCGTGCCATTCTGCTGCAAATCATCAGTGAACGCGAAGAGAAGGGGGCACCGGTATTTACGACCGATCTGCTCCAGAGTATCATCCGTTTTTATGGAGACTCTCTGCAATCGCAAGGTATTCTTGGGGAATATTTGCAACAGAGCATGGATTTTTTTCTGGATCAGCAAAATCGTATCCGGGCAGCGGCGGATCCCATCGCCCTGATGTCGGAGATGACCAACAGGAGCCTTAATTTTTGGAATAATTTTCTCCCTGGGTCGTCCAAATCCAATAGAAAAAATTGACAAGATTGCGTAATTATAAGATAACATACAATTTTTTCATTCTTAAGCCACCGCTTGAAATGGTCTGTTTTCCGCAGGAAGTTTTTTTGGTAGGGTTGAAAATATATCGTTGACATGGCAATCAAACCCGTTTATGCTGCAACGCAACATTGTTGCAGCGCAGCATACCGAACCGGTCCTTTGAAGAGGGCCTTAAGGGAGAGAGATTATGGATAAGAAGATCGCTGATCAGTTGACGGAACTTTCACAAAAGATGATGGATACCGTCACCACTTTGCAAAAAATAAATGATCGCACCGTCCAGGATTTGGCCAAGCAGCAGCTTGAAGCGGCGGAGAATTTCATCAAGTCGGGTTCCGAGCAGATGAAGAACATGGGCAGCATCAAGACGGTTCAGGATGCGGTGTCCAACCAAGCCGAGTTGGCCTCCGAGGTTGGCAAGATGATTCTTTCCAATGCGCAGAAGAGCATGGAAGTGTTGACCCGTGGCCAAGCCGAACTTAAGAACCTGATTGATCAAAACATCAAGGAATTGATGGAGAGAGCCAAGACAGGTGGCAAGTAGTTAGACCGGGACGGAATAAGGACGTTTCAACCGATCCGGTTGCGGGGACGTCTCCTCTCCTGTGGGGAGAAGATGGCAGCAAAGCCCGTGTATTTGGCGCAGGGACGCGCCTTCCAACCATACCCGACCCTTCAGTGGGAATCGGGTGTTGTTGTTTATGGTACAGTTTGCAACATCCATTTAAAAACCAGAATAAATGCCTAGGCCTTTCAAGGAGAAAACAATGGGAAATTCACCGTTTTCATCAACGGACTGGATGCGAAGTTGGGTGGAGCTTCAGCAAAAGTTTTGGCAGGACTCGACCAACATGACCCAGAATGGCTGGTGGAAGACGGTCATGCCGAATATGCCGAGCATGCCGAACATGCCGATGGACTTTTTTACCAAGGCCATGGGTACGATGAACCCGATGATGAATCCGCTCGCCATGATGCAATCGATGCAATCGGCTGGCACACAAGATATGTTCATGAAGAACATGATGTCATCCATGAATGGTTTTACCCAGATGGGCCAGACCATTTTATCGCTGCTGCAATCCATGGGAGATATTTCCAAGACCGGGGATTGGACGGCGATGGTGGAGAAGACGATGGAGCAGTTTCGCGGGATGATGGCGAATGCCTCCGACAATCCATTTGCTTTTCCTTTTTTCAATCCCATGGGACCGATGAACCAGACGCTGGAATCGTTCAACCAGATGCTGGCTGGCAATCCGTTCTTTTCGCAACTGAGCGGCAGTCTTGGGTCGTCCAACAATCCTTACGCGATGTTGCAGACGGTATTGGGTTTTCCCGGCGTTGGCATTGGTCGTGAGAAGCAGGAGTTGTTTCAACGCGCCATCTCTTTCGGCATGGAATTTCAGAAATCCTTCACCGAATATCAGTCTTTGAAGAATGGGATGAAGGTCAAGGCGTTGGAGAAGTTGCAAGCCAAGCTTATCGAGTTGGGCAAGGGTGAGAAGAAAATTGACACCTTGCGTGGGGCGTTTGTTCTTTTGATCGATTGTCTTGAGGAAGCGCATGGGGAATTGGTTGTCACCGACAAATATCTTGAGATCAATGCAAAAATGGTCAAAGATATGATGAACTTCCGTATCACGATACAGGAAATCACCGACGATATGTTGTCGGCGATGAATATTCCGAGTCGTCGTGAAGTGGATGCGGCCTACAAAAAGATTCAGATTTTGAAGCGTCAGGTGCGTGAGATTGAAGAGGAACTCAAGGAACTTCGTGCCGGTGGCGGTGGTGGTGGCAGCAGTGGAAGTGGCGAATTGAAGCAGATTCAGGAGACATTGTCCAACATGGATGCGGAGAATGTGCGCATTGATCTTGAAGCACTTCAGGCGCATGTTGAGAAGACCCTGGGTGCGGTTCCGGTCAGTGAAAAGAAGATGGGCCGTAAAAAGACCGGCGTTGCCAAGGATGAAACCGAGAAGAAAGGAGCCTAACCCATGTTTCCGTTCGACATCAAACCTGAAGCGGCTGCCAAGGAATTAAACGCTTATTATAAGCAATTGTCTGCCGGGATGAAGACCTTGAGTGAATTGGGGCCTATTTCCGAGGGGATCAGCGGTAAGGAGGCGGTGTATGAAGAGGACAAGGTTGTCCTGTATCATTACACCCCGAGGGTAGAGAAGCCCCACGGCATTCCTGTGTTGGTGATTTATGCCCTGGTGAATCGCCCTTATGTGGCGGACATGCAGGAAGATCGGTCTTTGATTCGTGGGTTATTGGATCAGGGATTGGATGTTTACATCATCGACTGGGGTTATCCCGACGCCTCGGATCGGTATCAAGAGCTTGATGATCATATCAACGGCTACGTGCGGCACTGTGTTGATTTTATTTGTGCCCGTTATGACCTGCCGAGCATCAACATTTTGGGCATTTGCCAGGGTGGTACGTTCAGTATTTGTTTTACGTCGCTTTACCCTGAGAAGGTCAAGAATTTGGTGACGGTTGTGACGCCGGTTGATTTTCACGGTGGCAAGAATGTGTTGGGTTCCTGGGGTAAGGATTTGGATGTTGACCTGATTGTGGATGGCATGGGCAATGTGGCTGGTGATTTGTTGAATTTCACCTTCTTGTCCATGAGTCCTTATCGCCTGACGGGTCAAAAATATCTGGATATGATTCCGGTATTGGAAGATCCGGTTGGGTTGATGAACTTTTTGCGGATGGAGAAGTGGATTTTTGATTCACCGGATCAGCCGGGTGAGACTTTCCGCCAGTTTGTCAAAGATTTCTTCCAGGACAACAAGTTGATCAAGGGAGAGGTGCGCATTGGCGGCAAGCGGGTGGACATGAAGAACATCACCATGCCTGTGTTCAATGTATTTGCCACCAAGGATCATTTGGTGCCTCCTCCGGCATCGCAGGCGTTGGGGAAGTATTCCAATAGCAAAGACTATTCTGAATTTCCTTTCAAGGGTGGTCACATTGGTATTTTCACGTCGGGACGTTCCATGGCGGAGGTTCCTCCGGCCATTGCGACGTGGGTTAAGGCGCACGGGTAGGTTGGGTAGGTTGGCGTCAGCTTGATTGAGGTTTTTGTTACAAAATGCCCCGGCCCAGTGCCGGGGTTTTTTGTAGGGGAGGGGGTATTGGGTATCAGAGGATAAAAATTATTAAAAGAAAAAAGGGGTCTGGGGGATTGCCCCCAGGGTTTTGAT
>JADGCQ010000016.1 GCA_015228925.1 Magnetococcales bacterium
TGCGCATTCCCGCTTATGTGATCATCATTGCCAGTTTTGTGACCATCACCGATTTTATTTTGTTCCCCGACTTTGATCATTGCACTTCTCGCCATGAATCGTGTGAAACGATAACGAAAAATATCTATCTTAATGATATTGTTCATTATTTTATAGAGTTACCCAAATTCAAGAAAACTTTGGACGCCTGTTGTGGAATTCTTGAAAAATGGATCTATTTCATCCGATATGCGGAGTCTCTGGACCGGGTGCCGGAACAACTGGATCTTCCACCCTTTCGGCATGCGTTCGAGAAGGCCATGATGGCCAACATGACTCAGGAAGAGTTGGAGTTGTACGATAAGGCTGGAATCGCCATCGCCGATGCACGGGGACGGGTGAAACTGGCGAGGCGGGAAGGGCGAGAGGAAGGGCGAGAGGAAGGACTGGAGAAAGGACTGGAGAAAGGACGAGAGGAAGGACGACAGGAAGAGGCAGTCACGATGCTCCGTCGGCAACTTCGGAAAAAATTTGGATCTTTTCTCAATGCTGAAGTGGAGTCCAGACTCTCCGCTGCGACTCTACACAAGCTTGAAGAGTGGATGGACCGAATTTTGGATGCCAAATCTCTGGATGATGTTTTTTTCGGACAAGCCGTGACGTGACCAGGGCTTGGACTCACATGTTTGCATGACGCGGACGGTCGCCGGTTATGGCCTGGATTAAAGGACACAATCTTCATCTTAGCCTTGGTGGACCTGCCCTGTTGGATGGTGTTGATTTTGCCATCGATTCGGGTGATCGGGTCTGTCTGGTGGGGCGCAACGGGGTGGGGAAAAGTACCCTGCTGCGTGTTTTGGCCGGCGATTTACCTCCAGATGGTGGCAAAGTTCTCGTCCAACCTGGCAGTCAAATTCGTTATCTTCCTCAGGAAGTTCCCTCTGGATTTTCGGGGACGACGCGCACGATCATTGCGTCGGGTATCGTGGGGTCACTGTCCCGAACACAGGGACACTCCGAATCAGATCCGACGACTTTGGAGTTGTCCCAGGAGTGGGATGTTTCGGTGCGGGTTAATACCCTGCTGACCCGGTTGGATCTTGATGGCGATAAGGATTTTTCTACCCTCTCCGGGGGGTTGAAACGTCGGGTTCTTTTGGCGCGTACTTTGGTGAGTCATCCCGATATTTTGTTGCTGGATGAACCGACCAACCATCTGGATATTACCGCCATCGCCGGATTGGAAAAAATATGTTCCGAGTATTCGGGTTGTTTGGTTTTTGTCACCCATGATCGGATGTTTGCCGACAAGGTGGCGACCCGTATTTTTGAACTGGACCGTGGCCAATTGACCGATTGGCCCGGGAATTATGCCGAATATTTGCGTTTGCGTGAACTCCGGCTGCAAACCGAAGCGCAACAGGACGCCCTATTCGATAAAAAACTTAAATCTGAAGAGGTGTGGATTCGTCAAGGGATCAAGGCGCGGCGTACCCGCAACATGGGCCGGGTTCGTGCCTTGGAAAAATTGCGTGAGACGCGACGGGTCCGTCGGGAGCGGATGGGTAACGTCCGCTTACGCCTGGAAGAGGCGGAAAAGTCAGGTAAATTGGTCATCGAAGCGGAGCATGTGAGTTATCAATACGAGGGTGTTTCCATTATCAAAGATTTTTCCACCATCATCCAACGTGGTGATCGTGTCGGCATCATTGGTCCCAATGGTTGTGGGAAAAGCACCCTCCTGGGTCTTCTGCTGGGTAAGCTGACTCCGGTGGCGGGTCACATTCGTCAGGGGACGCGCTTGGAGGTGGCCTATTTTGATCAGTTGCGTGCAACATTGGATGAAGAAAAAACCGTTGCCGATAACGTTGCCAACGGCAGGCAGCAGGTGGAGTTTGCGGGACGGAGCCGCCATATCATCGGCTATTTGGAAGATTTTTTGTTCTCCCCCGATCGTGCCCGTATGCCGGTCAAGGCGTTGTCTGGTGGCGAACGCAACCGTCTGCTCTTGGCACGGTTGTTTTTGCAACCGGCCAATTTGCTTGTCATGGACGAACCGACCAACGATTTGGATGTGGAAACCTTGGAACTTCTGGAAGGGGTCGTCGGAGAGTTTGAAGGGACGCTGATTTTGGTTTCCCATGATCGGACTTTTCTCAACAATGTCGTCACGTCAACCTTGGTGTTTGAGGGGGTGGGGGAGATTGGGGAATATGTCGGCGGGTATGATGACTGGCTGGCGCAACGTCCGGTTTTGGAAGAGGTTGGTAAGGTTAAAACGGTTGAGAAAGTTAAGAAAACGGTTGAAAAAAATAGGGAACGTCGGAAAAGTTTTTCGGAAAGGAAGGAATTGGCTTCTTTGCCTGGTCGCATTGAATCGTTGGAGGAGCAGTTGGCATCTTTGCACCAGACCATGGCGGACCCTCATTTTTATAAAAATGCCCAGGGCCATGAGGTTGCCGCTATCCAGCAAAAAGAACAATTATTGGAGCAGACATTGGCAGAAACTTTCCAAAGATGGGAAGCACTTGAGGCGATTCCAGATTAACATCGGGGGGAGAAAAACTTGTCCGTGAACACGATAACACAGGAGGTTCCCTACGGTGACCTGAAACCCGACCTCATCTTGAACGCGGTGGAGTCGGTGGGATGGCGTTGTGATGGTCATCTTTTGGGGTTGAACAGCTATGAAAACCGCGTTTATCAAATTGGATTGGAGGATCATCCCCCGGTTGTCGTCAAATTTTATCGTCCCGGTCGTTGGGCAGACGCCGCCATTGTGGAGGAGCATCAGTTTTCCCAGGAGTTGGCCGATTTGGAGATTGCCGCTGTCGCGCCATTGGCGGTGGCGGGGAAAACGCTGCACGCATATCAGGGATTTCGTTTTGCGGTTTATCCGCGTCAGGGCGGTCGGACCCCTGACCTGGAAGATCTGGACATTTTGGAACGATTGGGACGGTTTCTTGGGCGTATCCATGCCGCTGCTGCGGTCAGGCCGTTTCACCATCGTCCCCATCTGAATCCCGAAACTTTTGGTGTCGCGCCCAGCCGCTATCTATTGGAAAGCCAGTGGATTCCTCCCCATTGGTCTCAAAGCTATCGTGAGTTGGTGACCGAACTCTTATCCCTGGTCGTTATGGGATTTGAACGGGCCGCCCCCGTCCATCCTATCCGCCTGCATGGTGACTGTCACAGCGGCAACATGCTTTGGACCGATAGCGGCCCTTGTTTCGTCGATTTTGACGATGCCCGTATGGGGCCAGCGATCCAGGATTTATGGATGTGCTTGTCGGGAAACAGAGAAGAGCGGATGCGCCAGATACATGCCCTCCTGGGCGGCTATCGGCAGTTTTATGATTTTGATCTGCGACAACTGCACCTGTTGGAGCCATTACGGACATTGAGAATGATCCACTATACGGCGTGGGTTGCCATGCGCTGGAACGATCCTGCGTTTCCCTTGGCGTTTCCTTGGTTTGCCGAGGGGCGGTTTTGGGATAATCATATCCTTTCTTTGCGTGAGCAAATGGCCTTGATGGAAGAACCTCCGTTGGACGTTTTTTTGGATTAGGGCGGGACAGGGTATGGCAAGGCCTCGGCTCATGGTGCTGTGCCTCCTGGTTTTATTGGGAGCAGAAAATTCCTATGCCATTGCCCCCTGTCCCGATTCCATACCGCAGGTTCGTGTCACCGTCCGTTTTGAAAAAGCCCGTCCCGAATATGAGACCCAGCTTTCGCGGGGTGCTATTGGGGCGATGATGCCGAAACAACAAGTGGGTGTTCACTCGGTGGGACTGACCAAGTCGGTGTTGTACTGGAATGTTTCCACGCGATTTACCGCCATATCCCGGAGCGATATCCAAGAGATCTGTATTGTCCTGTCCCATGTAACCCTGGAGTATGGATTTGGGGCGACACCGGTTTTCATTGATCGACGCTATCGATCTGGGAGTTGTCCATTCAAGGCGATTTTTGACCATGAGAATGGTCATGTTTCCATTTTGAACCAAAAAGGGAAGGAGATGCACGATTGGATTAAGAAAGAGCTTTCAGCACGGGTCGCCACGATTCCTCCGACCCTTTCTAGAACGCCAACGCTTACCCAGAAAAAAATTCTTGGCCAGATTCAACGGCAGACCAAGCCCTTGTTGGCAACCCTGAAGAGCCGTTTGGAGTCGGCTCATGCCCAGTTGGATTCACCCCAAAGTTTGGAGAATACCCAGAAGCGGTGTCCACGATGGTAGGCACTGCCCCCCGCCGAATGGAGATACTTTGTTTTTTCTTTGTTCAAAACATTGTTTCGATGCATGTTTGTCCGTTATAACGAGACTTTCCCGGGTTTGTACCTCTGAAACTGTTTCGCGGGTGATCAATGCCGTTTATCCGTACCCTTTCCTATGGCATACTGCGAGCAGACGGGCTGTGGTGGGGGGAAGGGTGGGATGCTGTGTGACCTGGGTGCATTTAAACAATGGAGAGCCTGGTGAATGAATAAGTGGCGGGGTGTTGTTGGTGGGTTGGTGATGCTGGCGTCGCTTGCACTGGTTGCCGGTTTTTGGATTCGTATGCAACCCGATGTGCATATTGGGGAGTTGTTGGCAAAAAACAATTGCGATGTTTGTCACGACCTGACCCGTGCGAAGCAAACTGAAAAAGGGCCCTATCTTTGGGGAATCGTCAACCGACCTGCTGGTTCCGTTGATTTCCCCTACAGCGGCCCTTTTATGGATCGGATTCGTGAAAATCCGCTGATTTGGACGGAAGAAAATCTTGAGCGGTTCGTGACGAATCCTGTGGCGATTATCCCCCAGATTCAAATGGCGCAACATACCTCCGAACATCCCCTGGCCTTTGAGGGGATGGAGAGTCCCACAAACCGCCGGGATCTGATTGCTTGGTTGAAAACGCTCCATTGAACCGCTTTTTTCTCAGTGTGTCGGTGTGGCCAGCCGGTCCAAGGGTATCCTGCAAGATGTCGGATGGGTTGCGTCGGTGGTGTCCCCATTTTTTTCATCGAGATTGATCAACCCATGAATAAACCATACGTCCGTTGGATGGTTCACCTTCTTAAATTTGTTGTTGCCGGGGCTGTTTTGTACTGGCTGTTTAAAGGTGGTAAGCTTCATTGGGGTCTGATTTTGGAAGGGGCCATGTCGCCATCGGTGATTGTGGTGGGGCTTGCATGTAATCTGATTCTTGTTTCCATGGCGGCGGTACGCTGGAATTTTCTCCTCAAGGGGCAAGGTGTTTCCTTGCCATTTTTGTTTGTCCATCATCTGACGTATGTGACGGCGTTTTTTAATCAGATCATTCCCGGCGGTATTGGGGGTGATGCCTTACGGCTCGCTTTTGTGCTGAAACAACCCAATGCGCGGAAAGGGCAAGCGGCGTTGACGGTTGTTTTGGATCGGTTTTTGGGACTGTTTTCCTTGTTGCTCATCGCGGCACTGTTCTCTGTATTGTCGCTTGCCCCAATCCTTGCTTCGCCACCTTTGACGTTGCTGGCGACCTCGACGATTCTTCTCGTGCTGGTTGGCCCACCGATCCTGTTGTTGTTTTTTTGGCTGGTGGGGCGGAGTCAAGATCTGCCACGGTGGTTGCAAGGCAAACCTGGGGGACTCAGGGATCGCGTTTTTCGATTGACAAAAGAGTTTTCTTATTATTTTCGTTCAGGGAAGAAGCAGGTTTTTTGGGCACTGGTTGTTTCCATGGTCAGCCAAATGATTTTGATTGTCTCCCTGATTTGGATCGCTTATAAATTGTCGATCTTGGTGATACCGATGGAGGCGTTTTTTGTTGCTGGTCCGTGGGCTTGGGTCGCTAATATTTTACCCATTTCACCGGGAGGGCTTGGGGTGGGGGAAGCCGCTTTTGACCAGGTATGCCAATGGTTATCGCCCGCTTCGGCAACGGTGGCTTTCGGTACGGTGTTTTTGATCAATCGTATGTTTATGATCCTGGGATCGCTTCCTGGATTGTTATTTTTCCTTTTTCGCAGTCGTTGGCTCCATGAAGACCAGTCCCTTTGACCGATGCCTTGAAATCGCTGCGTTCAACCGTTCTCCGTTATTTCAAGTCTCCCGGCTGTTTCCTCGGGAAAAAAGACGGTTGTTTTTGGCGTCCTATGCCGCCATGCGGTTGGTCGATGATCTTGTGGATGAACAATTTTTAGTCCAATCCGATCCTGAAGGGGTTTTGGCGGCATCGGTTCATGGACAGGTGGAATGTTGGCGTCAACAGGCGTGTGAAGCGG
This sequence comes from Magnetococcales bacterium, assembly GCA_015228925.1. Lineage (GTDB taxonomy): Bacteria > Pseudomonadota > Magnetococcia > Magnetococcales > UBA8363 > UBA8363. The sequence goes on from JADGCQ010000016.1 coordinate 6,233, forward strand.
CCCATGGAATGTTTCAATCCACGGAAGCTTCTTACGAGCCGCAGGTATTTGAGGCACTCAATCTGACGGTGGGTTGTTCCAATCTGGGGGAGTGGCCATGGAATGCACTGGCGACTTCGATGAAAGCGGACATCGATGGCCAACCGATGGAAACTTGGGGTGATTTTTTAACCTATTCAGAAGGGGCCACTGTCGCACCCGCAACAGTTTTTGTGTATATTCTCGCCAGTCGTTTCCAAAAGGGTGTTTTTAAAACCCCCGAATCGCCCATTTTTTACCGGGAGAAGGTTCGGGGTATGGCGATTTTTTGTTATGTGATCCATATTCTTCGGGATTTAGCGCGTGATGTGGCCCGCTCCAAACGCTTGGTGACCATTCCCGAAGAGATGCTGACGGCAGCCGGTTTGGATAAGGAACGCCTTGGGCAATGGATCATCCAGGATCCCCAGCGCATTATGCCCCTCCGCCGCCTTTTGCTCGATCAGGCGACGGCGTGTCGTGAACGGGGGATGGAAAAACTTATGAAAGAGATTCCCCTGCCCACGCTGGAAAAACAGATCCTTAAAAAATTGGTTGGGCACTACACCAATCTTCACGATGAGATGAAGTTGGAGATGGATTAAAACGGGTGCAGGCTATTTTTTTTCCTGGGAAGTGTTTGGGGGATCGATCAGCTTGGGGCTGGTTGGGGCAGGGGATGTGGAACGGGTCAGGGCGCGTAACAGGCAACTGGCCCGTGTCCAAGAGGAAAGGTGTGGTTTGGAACGGAGAGTGTTGCCGCCATTGGCTTCGATTTTGTCCAAAATAGCCAATTCTTGTTCCAGGATGGTCGCCAGTTCCAGTTTGAGTGGCCATTGGAGCATATCCAGCAAAGGCCGACCACGATCAAACAGGAGACGTGTTTCGCTGACTAGGTGCAGCATCATTTCACCCAGCATGGGGGTGAATCGCCTGGTGAGGATGGTCTCTTCGGTGACGCCGAAATGGCTCATTTCATCGATGGGGAGGTAGAGAGGTCGGCCACTCCAGGGATCCTGACCCAGGTTTTGCCAGAGATGGGTGAGCATGATCGCGGTACAGTTGGCATCGGAGAAACGGATTTTGAGAGGAATGGGTTGGTGGTGTTCTTGGGTGACCTCGCCGGCAAGGTGCATGATGATTCTGCCGATGGGATTGGCGGCATAACGGCAATATTCCTCTAACTCCATGATGCTGTCGTAGCGTTTGTTGGTGATGTTCATTCGGCAGGCAATCAGGAGTTCATGCAGGTAAACCGAGGGGAGTGCGGTCACATCCAGGGTGTGGGACAGGGCACGGAAGATGGGATGGTCTGGCGTACCGTTTTCCGCTTGCAGCAAGCGGCGTGACCAATCGTCCAGGAGCCGCAGGCGTGCGGCGTCGTCGCGTCCTGGGAGGCCGGTAAAATCATCGGCAGTTTTGGCGAAGGCAAAAATGGCAAACAGGAACGGCCTCAGCCAACGTGGAACCAGGAGTGATTCCAAGGAGTGCTGATCGGAACTTTTGCGCACGATTTCACGACAATAGTGAAAATCGTTCTCCAAGTGGATGGGTATGTTTTGGGCATGGAACATGACGGCCCCACTATAACCATTTCTTCGAGCGGATTGAAGTGTTCTCAATCATTGTTCCCCAAAAAAACGGGTTAAAAGAGGATTGGGTTGTGGTCAAGGCTCTTTGAGATGGAATGGTTTGGGTAATTGAAAAAACGATCATGATGGCCTTTTGCTGCATTTCTCAACTGGACCACCCTGGGGTCTTTGGGTTACTTTAAACCTTTTTTGGCTCTATTAGCCAGATTTACCGGAGCGTGATCGATTCCTAAGTATGGGTGATCTTTTGGGGCAGAGGATGTGATATTCGATGTTCCATGCGGAGCCTGTTGAGGAACCCCTCATGAATAGTTCACGAATAACGTTTGTTTGGACCGAAAATGAAAGACAAATCCGCACCGATTGTTGCCGCCGTAAATCAGTCATCCCCAGCATTCAATGATCTTGACCGACTCTGCGTTACCACACTGCGAATGCTCGCCGTCGATCAAGTGGAACAGGCCCATTCGGGTCACCCAGGCATGCCCCTGGGGGCCGCCCCCATGGCCTACGTCCTGTGGTCGCGGATCATGCGCTATAACCCCGAAGACCCATCCTGGCCGGATCGTGACCGTTTTATCCTCTCCCCAGGGCACGGTTCTACCTTGCTCTATGGATTGTTGTATATGATGGGTTTTGGCTTGGAACTGGATGAATTAAAACAATTTCGCCAATGGGGCAGTCGCACGCCGGGTCATCCCGAATTTGGTGTGACCCCTGGGGTTGAAACCACCACGGGGCCGTTGGGACAGGGGTTGGCCATGGGGGTGGGGATGGCGATTGCGGAACGCCATCTGGCGCAGAACTTTAACCGGCAGGAATTCCTTCCGATTGTCGATCATTTTACCTACGCCATCGTTTCGGATGGTGATCTGATGGTTGGCTTGGGGTCCGAAGCGGCTTCGCTTGCGGGACATTTGTGTCTGGGCAAGCTGATTTATCTTTACGATGACAATCGGGTCACCATCGATGGTCCGACCAGCCTTGCTTTTAGTGAAGATGTCAAGGCCCGTTTTGAGGCGTATCAATGGCAGGTCTTAAGGGTGGATGATGGTGAAGATCTGGAAGCCATTGAAAGGGCGATCCGTTTGGCCCAGGCGGAAGAGGAACGGCCCTCATTGATCATGGTGCGTACCCAGATTGGTTATGGTTCCCCCAAGGCGGGGACAAGTGCCAGCCATGGCGCACCATTGGGAACCGTGGATATGGTGGTGACACGCCAGTTTTTCAATTGGCCGGAGACCCCTTTTCATGTTCCCCCGGAAGCTTTGGCCCATTGTCGCCGAATGGTCGCCCGGGGGCGGGAGCATGTCGGAGAATGGGAAGCGCGCATGGGGGCATTTGCCAGTTGTTTTCCCGAAGAGGCGCAAAAATTGCGCGATTGGATGGCGGGCTTGCTTCCGGCTAATTGGGATGATGGGTTATACACCATTGATTTTGGCGGAAAAATGGTGACGACCCGCCAAGCTTCGGGGAAGGCACTCAACGCCATTGCCCGTAATCTCCCTTTCCTGATTGGTGGTTCGGCTGACCTGACCGATTCCAACCAAACCTGGATTTGGGATGCCGAAGACCGTTATATCCACTTTGGTGTCCGCGAACATGCCATGGGGGCCATCACCAACGGCATTGCCAGACATGGCGGAACCTTGGCTTTCTGCGGGACATTTCTGGTTTTTTCCGATTATATGCGGGGATCCATCCGGTTGGCTTCGGTCATGGGGACGCATGTTATTTTCATTCTGAGTCATGACAGCATTGGTGTGGGCGAGGATGGTCCAACCCATCAACCCATCGAGCATGTGATGAGTTTGCGGTTAATTCCCCATCTGACGACACTGCGACCAGCGGATGCCTACGAGATGGTCGGAGCGTGGAAGGTGGCGGTCACTCGAAAAAGTCCGGTTGTTCTGTGTTTGACCCGGCAGGCGGTCCCCGTGTTGACCCCAGATTCCGTGGACAAGGTGGCCAAGGGAGCTTATGTCCTGGACGAGTGTGTTGGGGAACCGGAGCTGATTATCCTGGCCAGTGGTTCGGAGGTTCATATCGGGGTGGAGACCAAACAAAAATTGGCTGAACTGGGTCATGATCGCGTTCGCGTTATCTCGATGCCCTCCTGGGAATTGTTCAAGGAACAGCCTGCCGCTTACCGTGAGGAGATTCTGCCCAAGCGCGTTCATGCACGTCTTGCCATCGAGGCGGGGACAACCCTGGGCTGGCGCGAATGGGTGGGCAGTCGGGGCGATGTTGTGGGTCTTGACCGTTTTGGGGCCTCTGGTCCTTACAAGAGGGTCATGGACGAGTTGGGGATCAGCGTCGAGGCGGCATTGGAAAAGGCGTTGAAATTATTGCGGAAGGATCCGTAAGCTGACTTCAGACAGGTCTGCTTGGCTTGGTTGCAATGATTGCATCACTGGGGGGCGAAGCCCCCAGTTTTTTTGTCATTCTTCTTGTATGGGACCGGTCTGTTTTATCCGGTCGTTTGTCGGGTGGTTGCGAGTTGATCGATGGCCGCGAGTAGCTGATCGATTTCCGAGGGTTGGCCGATGGTGATGCGCAACTTGTTGGATAAACGCGGATCGTTGGGAAAATAGCGCACATAGATGCCACGTTCTTTGAGTTGGGCAAGCCACCAAGTGGCGTCGGGGCCGGGGGTTGGCACCTGGGCCAGGATAAAATTGGCTTGGCTGTCCGGGACGGTGAACCGGCGGTGGCGCAGTGCTTTGGTGAGACGATGGCGTTGCTCTTTGATCGCCTGCCATAGGGGTTGGTAGTCGGCATGGTGTTCCAGTGCCGCACGGGCGGCCAGTTGCGAGATGGCGTTGATGTTGTAGGAATCCCGGACCTTGTGAAATGCCATGGCCAAACGGGGATCCATGAATCCCAAACCGATGCGCAAGGCGGCCATGGCCATGGATTTTGAAAAGGTGCGGATAATGATCAGGTTGGGATGGTTGTGGAGCAGACCCAGCCCATGTTCTTCGGCAAAATCGACATAGGCCTCATCCAGAACGACGATCCCCCGAAATTCACGGCAGAGACGGGCGACATCTTCCAAATCGACGACATGTCCGGTTGGGGCATTGGGGCGCACGACCAAAATGACCTTGGCCCCAGATGTGACCAATGCTGCGACGGGGAGTCCTCCACCTTCGTTCCAGGGAATATCGCGGTAATTTCCCCCCTGGAGTCGGGTGAGTGCCTCATAGAGGCTATAGGTCGGTCCTGGTGCGACGACCAGTTCTCCGGGATCGATAAAGGTTCGCATGATCATGGTCAAGAGGTCATCGGAACCATTGCCGACGATCACCTGTTCTGGGGTCAATCGATGACCGTAGACGCGGCAAGCCAATTCCCGGACCGCCGTGGCACTGGGATCGGGATAACGGCGGCAAGAGATGTCCATGGCCTCTTCCAGGGCTTTTTTGACCCGAGGCGGTGGTTCTTGGGGGTTTTCGTTGGTGTTGAGCTTGATCAGATTCCGGGTTGGCGCGGGTTGTTCTCCGGGGACATATCCGGTCATGGCCGCCACATTGGGGCGGATGAAGCAGGTGGGATCCATGGTGCTGGTAACCTCGGTCCTGGGTGATGAATGACAACGATCGGCAACGGTGCAAACCATTTTGCCGCAATGCATTGAAATTGTCAGGGCATGTCGTAGAATAGGTCCGTTTTAAAATTGTCCTCCGCCATTCGGAAACGCACATGGAACTATTATTGGCTTTGTCCCAGATCAATACACACGTGGGTGCCCTTGAGGACAATCTGGAGCGGATGATCCAGGCGGCCCGTGAGGCGCACGAACGGGGTGCCGTCCTGGTGGTATTCCCAGAATTGGTACTGACCGGATATCCCCCAGAAGATTTGTTGCATAAACCGTTATTTTTGCAAAGGCTGGCGCAGGTCGAGGGGCGGTTGCACCAAGCGTTGGGCCAGATTGGCATTGATGCGGTTTATGGCACGGTACGCCGTGATGCCATGGGGCTTCTTAATGCGGGGGTGTTTGTCCAGGATGGCGTCGAGGTTGGATTTTCCGGGAAACGGCGGTTGCCCAATTATGGGGTTTTCGATGAGTTGCGCTATTTTGTCCCCTCAAAGAATATTCGCATTTTTCCCTACAAGGGTTTTCCTTTTGGTATCACCATCTGCGAGGATATTTGGCATCCTGGCGGCCCGCTGCCCAAATTGGCGCGTGCGGGAGCTTCGTTGATTCTCCACCTCAACGCTTCGCCCTACCATGTCGGCAAACAACCGGAACGGGAGGCGATGGCGCAGGAACGGGTGCTGGAATGTGGGCTGCCCATGGTTTATGTCAACCTAGTGGGGGGGCAGGACGAATTGATTTTTGACGGTGGTTCTTTTGCCATGAACGTGGATGGCCAGATTGCACACCGGGAACCTTTGATGCGGGAAACCCTTTCTCTGGTCCGGGTGAGTCGTCAGCCGGGTCAACTGGTGCATTTTTTGCAGGGAACCGTTGTGCCGCCCCTGGAGCAAGAGGCGGAGATCTATGAAGCCTTGTGCCTGGGGATGCGTGATTATGTCCGCAAAAACCATTTCAAGGGGGTTGTCCTCGGGCTTTCGGGGGGGATCGATTCCGCTTTGACGCTGGTGATTTGCGCCGATGCTTTGGGAAGTGACCGGGTGGAAGCGTTGATGATGCCTTCCCCTTTTACGTCGCAAGAGAGTCTGGAGGATGCCGCTGAGGGGGCCAGACGGATGGGGGTTGCCTTGAATACGGTCGCCATCACCGCCATTTTTGAAACGTTTCGTGCCCAACTGGCCCCATTGTTTCAGGGATTGGGTGAGGATGTCACCGAGGAGAACATGCAACCCCGTATTCGGGCGACTTTGCTCATGGCACTCTCCAATAAAAAAGGGTCTCTTTTGGTTACGACTGGCAATAAGAGTGAGGTGAGTGTGGGTTATGCGACGCTGTATGGCGACATGGCCGGGGGGTTTTCGGTATTGAAGGATCTTCTCAAGGAAATGGTGTATCGATTGTCCCGATGGCGCAACCGTTGGGCCGAAATCCAAGGGCTTACCCCTCCGATTCCGTTGCGTATTCTTGAGAAACCACCCACTGCGGAGCTGAAATTCAATCAAAAAGATACCGATTCTTTGCCACCTTACCCGGTTCTTGATCGCATTTTGGCACTTTATGTGGAGCAGGAAAAGGGATTGGAAGAGATGATTGCACAGGGTATCGACAGTGCCACGGCCATGCGCGTTATCGGGATGGTTGACCGCAATGAATACAAAAGACGACAATCCTCTCCAGGGGTTCGCGTCACCCGCCGGGCTTTTGGTAAAGATCGGCGCTACCCTATCACCAACGGGTTTAAGGTATCATGAATTTTGAAAGATCCTGGTTTGGTTATACCGTCGGGGCGGCGTTGTGGACCGCTTTGGTGGGCGGTTGCGTGGGTCACGATCCGGGGGTGGATCGGGAGACGGAATTCCAGGTTTTTCTCACCAAAGGTCAGGCCTATATGGAGCGCAACAAACCGCAGCAGGCCCTGCCAGCTTTGCGGGAGGCGCAAAGAATTCATCCTGATAATCCCGCTTTGCTGACGACGATGGCCATGGCTTTTTCCGCTCTGGGGCAATCGCAGTCTGCTTTGGATGCGCTGCAAAGGGCCGATGCACTCAAACCGGATGATCCTGGAATTTCACATAATTTGGGGGTGGCCTATTTTCAGGAAGGGGATTTGGAGAACGCCGAGTTATTTTTGACCAAAGCGACCCTGGCCGCTGATTTTAATAATCAGGCGAGTGCTTGGTATAATCTTGCCCTTGTTTATCAGCGGAAAGTTCAGCAGGATAGAATGGTGGCGGCACTTCAGGAAGCGATTCGGGTCGATCCGTCTCATGTGGCTTCTCATAAGACTCTGGCTGCGCATTATCGTCATATCCACGAACTGGACCAGGAACGGCACCATCTGGAAACCATCATCCAACTTGATCCCGGTGATGTTGATACCTTGGAGTTGTTGGGGATCAATTGGGCAGCCAGTGGTCGGAAAGATCAGGCGGCGTCTATTTTCAGACAATTGATGCAAACCAATCCAGACCTCCCCGCAACCCAGCGATTACGTGGACGCCTTTTGGAAATCGAACAGCCATGATAAAGAAACCCCGACTGAACTTGGTCAACAGAGGTGGCGGTATTCGCGCCAACAAACCGGCTGCGGCCCCCATTCGGAAACCGGATCACCTGGGAGGTGTTCCGGGTGTTCAGCAGCGTTACCTGGAAGATCCTCCCCTGTCTGAGCCGCATGTCCCGGATCGGGTTATCCCGGATAAAGTTTCTCCAGTGACCCCGGTATCGCCTCCACATACCGCCGAGAGTGTTGGCAAACTTTTGGCCGAAGCCAGGAAGGGGCAGGGGAAGAGCATCCATGAACTATCAGAGATCACCCATATTCGTGATCTCCACCTTCAGGCCCTGGAGTCGGGTGCCATCGACCGATTGCCAGGGATTACCTTTGTTGCCGGTTTCATGCGGTTGTACGCGCGCCATTTGAACATCGAAGACACCGACCCCATCGAATCATTTTTGGAGACGTTGGACCAAAAGCGGCAGGGGTTGCAGATGGAACATTTTCCGGCACCCACCAAGGCGAGTCACCGCCCCAATGTCAGCCTCATACTTTTGGGCATCATCGTCCTCTTGGCCGGTTTCATCGGCTATGAACGTTATTTTTCTCCCCTTGCCCCGACTCCGGCGATCCCGGCGGCGGCACCGTTGCGTGTGGAGTCTTCGTCGCAGGAAGGCGATGTTTTTGTAGAAGATGCTGCGACGGCGGATGTCGTCCGGGAGGAGTCTGCGCCGGCGACCGTCAACGTGGCACCCGTCGAGGAGGCTAAAGTTCCCGTTGTTGCCGCAAAACCTGTTCCACCCTCCAGTGGGGACGGGGAGGCCAAGACCGAGCCACAGAGTTCGGTACGGTCGTTTTTTTCCTTTTGGGACCAGGCCGCCGATGCCATGAAACCGAAAGCGGAACCTGAGGTGGTCCCCAAGGCCGATGTTTCTCAGGAATCTTCGATCCCTCCCGAAGGGGATGAGGGTCTTGCTACGGATGTCGGCCCCACGGGGATGGGAGAGGAGGAGGATACTCCGGGAGATTTTGATAATGCCGCTTTGCAGTCTGCCACGACGCCGGATGGGGGGCTTGCCGCCTCCCGATCGACCCAGCAGTGGCCGGAGGCCCCTTCCACGTCTGCTCCTGCATCCGTTTCCGCCCCTGCGCCCGCTTCTGCGACAACCACCCCCGCTTCTGTACCAACGTCGGACAACACGGAAGCGGTGGTGACCACCCCTGGATCTGCGGAATCTTCAACGGCACCGATTGCGGCGAGTCCGGCACTTCCCGAAGTTTCTCCGCGTCCACGGTTACCCCGAAGTGACGCCGGTTTACCTCCGGTTGAGACCTTGGTTGTTTCTCCCTCTGGCAGTCAGGAGATAGCACCAGCGATTCCGTCGGTGCCGGTGGTATCGGTACCGGCATCGTCGGCAGTACCGGAGGTGGTCCCGGAAGTTGCGTCTCCGCCCCAAGAGGCGTCCGTGCCAGCACCCGCCCCCGCCCCTCCCGGCGGTAATCCCAAAAATACGGCACGGGAACGTGTCATCGATGCGCACCCTGTTCCTGTTTATAGTGATTCTGCGGGTCAGACGCCCGATCCTGGTGCCATTGCCTTGGTGGCTAAGGAGTTGGTCTGGATACAGATTCAGGACAAGGATGGCCTTGTTTTGAAGGATATGGTCATGCAGCCGGGCCATGTATTTCATATCCCCGAAGGGGAGACCTTCTATGCGATTTTGGGCAATGCCAGCAGCGTGCAGGTGCGGGTTGGCGATAAGGCCCTCCCGTTCCTGGGCGAGGCGGGCGAGGTCATCCAGGATTTGGAGTTGTCGCCGGATGCGTTGAAGAAACGGGTACAGGGATTGTAGGGATGATCAGACACGCCATTACCGCCCCCAGACGTGTGACGCGGGCGATTCGTGTGGGTGATGTGGTCGTTGGTGGGAATGCCCCGATCAGCGTTCAATCCATGACGAATACCACCACCAGCGATGTTGCGGCCACGGCGCGGCAGATCGCGGCACTGGCCGAGGCGGGTGCCGATATCGTCCGGGTTTCGTGTCCCGATAGGGAGGCTGCGCTGGCCATGGGGCCATTGGTCCGTGGTGCCGGTGTTCCGCTCATTGCCGATATTCATTTTGATTATCGCTTGGCCCTGACCGCATTGAAGCAGGGTGTCCAGGGGTTGCGTATCAATCCGGGTAATATTGGTGCGCGGCATCGGATTATGGAAGTGGTTCATGCCGCCAGGGATTGTGGTGCTTCCATTCGGATAGGGGTCAATGCCGGTTCTTTGGAAAAGGAACTTTTGGCCCGTTATGGCGAACCATCTCCCCAGGCGATGGTGGATTCGGCCATGGGACATATTCGCATCCTGGAAGAGATGGATTTTCGTCAGATCAAGGTGAGTTTGAAGGCGAGTTCCGTGGGGATGACCGTGGCGGCCTATCGGCTGTTGGCCAGTCAGGTGGATTATCCGCTCCATTTGGGGATTACCGAAGCGGGCGGGTTGTTGCCGGGTGCGGTCAAATCGGCGGTTGGTTTGGGATTGCTTTTGGCGGAGGGGATTGGTGATACCTTGCGTGTTTCCCTGACGGCGGATCCGGTGGAAGAGGTCAGAGTCGGCTTTGAGATTCTCAAATCCTTGCAACTGCGCAGTCATGGCGTCAACATCATCTCCTGTCCCACCTGTTCACGTCAGGAATTCAATGTGATCGAAGTCGTCGCGCAACTGGAACGGCAGTTGGCGCATATTCGGGAACCGGTGCCGTTGTCGGTCATCGGTTGTGTGGTCAACGGCCCCGGCGAGGCCAAGGAGACTGCCGTCGGGTTGGTGGGAGGTCAGGGGGGACATCTGCTCTATCGGCATGGCAGCCCCTGTGGCAAAATCAATGCGGCGGATATGGTGTCCCGTCTGGTGGCGGAAGTGGAACAGGTGGCAGCTTTGATGCGGCAGGGCAAACAGGATACATCCAACTCATGATGCAAACGGTCCGTGGTGTTCATGACATCCTCCCCGATGAGGTCGCCATCTGGCAGTTTTTGGAAGCCAAGGCGTTGACCATCTTCGGATTGTACGGTTTTACGGAAATTCGGTCCCCTTTGTTTGAAAAAACCGAATTGTTTGCGCGGGCCGTTGGCGCGACCACCGATATTGTCGAAAAGGAGATGTACACCTTTGCCGACCGTGGGGGAGATTCTTTAAGTTTGCGTCCCGAAGGGACCGCTTCGGTGGTGCGATCCTTTGTCCAGCAAAGCCTGCATCGGCAACTTCCCTGGAAAGTGTGGTATCGGGGTCCGATGTTTCGGTATGAACGACCCCAGAAAGGTCGTCAACGGCAGTTTCACCAGATTGGCTGTGAACTGTTTGGACCTGTGGGTCCCCTGGCCGATGCCGAATTGATGGCCATGGTGATGCATTATCTGGGGGACGTGGGGTTGCAGGCGGCACTGGTACTCGAAATCAACTCTTTGGGTTGCTTGGCGTGTCGCACCCCATACCGCGCACTTTTGATCGCGGCCCTGCGTCAAGCGGCGGCACATCTGTGCGAAGATTGTAATCATCGGATGGAACGCAACCCTTTGCGTGTTCTCGATTGCAAACGGGAGACGTGTCGTGCGACCGTGACGGCGGCTCCGATCATGTTGGATCATCTTTGTCTGGGTTGCAGGGATCATTTTTATCAACTCAAAGGGCATTTGGAAACTTTGGGAGTCCCCTATGTTGTCAACCCCAGAATGGTGCGGGGGTTGGATTATTATAACCGTACCGCCTTTGAGGTGACTTCGGTGGGATTGGGGGCACAGAACGCAGTGGCAGCGGGTGGCCGTTATGACGGCTTGGTTGAACAGATGGGGGGGACTTCGACCCCGGCCATTGGGTTTGCCATGGGGATGGAGCGGCTGGTGTTGTTGCTGGATCGCCAGAAGATTCTCGCCAGGGGGATGGATGTTTATTTGGCAACTTTGGGTGCGTCGGCAGAAAATGCGGGCTTGGTTTTGGCGGAAACCTTGCGTCGGGGTGGAATTTCGGTGGAATTAAACCTGGGCGGGGGATCGCTGAAGAGCCAAATGAAACGTGCTGATCGTGCCCAGGCGCGGTTTACGGTGATGCTGGGTGATACGGAAATTGAAAAAAGATCGGTCATCATCAAGGATATGGCCGAGGGGGTGCAGCAGGAGGTTGCCCGGTCTGAGATCATGGATTACCTGTTGACTCGTTTGTGAACCGGGTCATAGTGTTTATTTGTTACGGATTTTTTTTGTGGTTTTCCCCCTTTGGAGGCCACGGCCATCAACACGAGAGGGTATTGAAGGGCAGCCGCTACCATGGATAATCTTTTTGAACAGATCGACGAAGAACTGGATGCCGAGCGGTTGCGGAAACAGTGGGAAAAAAATCGCCCTTGGATTATCGGTGGTGTCATCGTTTTTTTTCTGAGTCTGTTTGCCTACGTCGGTTGGGATGAGCATCGAAAACAGCAGGATGCCGCTGCCAGTGATTTGTATATGGCGGCGATGAAACCCTATGAACAGGGAACTTGGAGTGAGGCGGAAAAGTTGATCCAGCCGGTATTGAAGCAATACGGGGATCACGGTTATGGGATATTGGCGCAAATGGTGGAGGCGCGGGCCATGGCCGAGATGGGTCAGACCCAAGAGGCATCCAGTAAAATGGAGCGTTTTGCCGACCAATCCAAAGATGATTCGTTGCGCGACTTGGCTCTTTACAATGCCGCCTTGGCGATTGTGGACGCTGATGGCGAACGGGCAAAGAAACTGTTGGGTCGGATCTCGGATGATTCTCCCTTTCGCAGCCATGCCTTGGAGATTTTAGGATTGTTGGCGCACAAAGAAAACGATGTGAAAAATGCCGCCATTTATTATCAGAAATCGATTGAGTTGGGGGCCAAAGGTGTTTTGCGTACACGGGTTGACCGTCGGCTGGAGCGGTTGGGGAAACAGGTTAAAGAGTGATGACCATGCGCAGATGGAATGTTGGGTTGGGACGGGGGATGATGGTGCTGCTGCTGGCGGTGTTGTCTGGTTGTGCCAGCCCTGGAAGTTGGTTTTCGGATGACAAAGACAACAAATCGGAAGCGATTCGGAAATCTTTGGTCGCTGAACCGGGTCAAGCCACGGGGTTGGTGGAATCTTGGAGCCGATCGGTGGCGGGAAAACCGGACAGTCATTTTTTTCATCCTGGGCGGTTTGTGGTGACTGGGAATGATTTGTTTGTGGCAACCTATCAGGGATCGGTCGTGCGGCTGGCCAGGAAAGATGGGGCTGTTGTATGGAAGAAGGAGATTGCCGAGTCCATCAAGGGTGGCGTTGCGGTGGATGATACGCGGGTTTATTCGGGGACTGAGGATGGTGAAATGACCGCTATCCTGCGGGCCGATGGTGCGGAGGTTTGGCGGCAACGGGTTTCAACGTCGGTATCATCTGCGCCGGTGGTTGTGGATGGGAAGGTTTTTTTCACCACGTTGGATAACAGGCTTTATGCGTTGGATGCCGGTACGGGAGCCATATTGTGGGTGAACAACAATGCGCCAGAGGCGTTGGTCATCATGGGGGCGGCGACGCCGACGGTGGATCAGGATCGTCTTTATGTGGGTTATTCGTCTGGGGATGTCCATGCGGTTTCAACGGCGGATGGTAAATTGCTGTGGAGTGACAATCTGACGGTGGTGGGTGGTCGGACGGAGCTTGACATGCTTCAGGATGTGGATGCTTCTGTTGTCACCGATGGTCGGTTGAATGTGGGGTCACAGAATCGATTTGTTTTTGCGGTTAGTCATCAGGGACGCTTGGTGGCGATGTCGCGGGATGCGGGGAGAAGGATATGGAACAATGATCTTTCTGCGATCCGTCGTCCTTTGGTATGGAATGATCGTTTGTTTGTCGCCGATGTCGATGGCAACATGCGGGCTTTGGGGATGGATGATGGATTGGAGCTTTGGCGGGGGGATATCAGCGATGGCTTGTTGACGGCTCCGGTCCGGTTCAAGGATCGTATTTTTGTTGCGGACAACAAGGGGCGGTTGTTTTCTTTGGATCCGACGTCGGGGCGGGTACTTGGGCTTGACAAGATTGGCGATCCCATTCTAGCCGATCCGGTGGTTGTGGATCAGGATATGTACATTTGGACCAACGATGGCGATATGATTCATTGGCAGATGCCGTGATGGGATGGGTCTGCGTGGAGAATATCCGGCTTCTGGCTTGTATCAATTGTTTTTTTCTGCTTAGGGCTTTTTGATGGACTTTTTGATGGACCCATCCCTATGGGTTGGATTGTTTACACTGATCGTACTCGAGATTGTGCTGGGTATCGACAACCTCGTTTTCATCGCAATTCTGGCCGATAAACTCCCGCCCCACCAGCGTGATCGGGCACGCCATGTTGGCCTTTCGCTGGCGCTGTTCATGCGACTTGGGCTTTTATTCACCATTTCCCGGATGGTGGCACTGACCGAGCCGCTTTTCTCGATTAGCGACTTCAACTTCTCAGGACGGGATCTGATACTCCTGCTCGGTGGTTTGTTCCTGGTATTCAAGGCCACCATGGAACTCCATGAGCGTCTCGAAGGTGTTGCGCATACCGGATCAAGATCTGTCCATGCCAGTTTTTGGATGGTGGTGGCACAAATCATCATCCTTGATGCGGTGTTCTCTCTGGATGCGGTGATCACCGCCGTAGGAATGGTGGAGCAACTCGGCGTCATGATGGCGGCAGTCGTGATTGCCATGGGTGTCATGGTCGTTGCCTCGAAGTCGTTGACCCGGTTTATCAATGCACATCCCACCGTTATCGTTCTCTGTTTGAGTTTTTTGCTGATGATTGGCTTCAGTCTGGTAGCGGAAGGGTTTGGTTTACATATTCCCAAAGGCTACCTGTACGCTGCTATTGGGTTCTCCATACTTGTCGAGGCATTTAATCAAGTTTCGTGGCGCAATCTTGCCAAGCAGGAGGCTCGGCTGCCACTACGTGAACGAACTGCAAACACTATTCTGCGACTGATGGGGGGACGGCTCTCAGCGATTGAAACCGATGAGGGCCACAAGCAGGAATCTCAGGCAGCCTATGGTGAGGAAGAACGTTTCATGATGTCCGGCGTGTTGACGTTCGCGCAACGATCCGTGCGGACGATCATGACGCCACGACTGGAGATCTCATGGGTTAACTGTGAAAGTAATGTTGCAGAAATCCGCACCCAGCTACTTGATACCCCGCACAGTCTCTTTCCGGTATGTCGGGGTGCTTTGGACAATGTTGTCGGCGTTGTCCGCGCCAAAGTATTAGCTATGGCACTAGACCGTGGCGAGGATCTGAAGGCGTGTGCTGCCAAGCATCCGCCCATCGTTGTCCCTTACATGATCGACATCATCAAGTTGCTGGGCGTTCTGCGCAAGGCAAAAGGTAGTTTGGTCCTTGTCGTGGATGAATATGGCACGATTGAAGGGCTGGTTACTCCCCTGGATATTCTTGAAGCAATCGCAGGGGAGTTTCCCGATGCTGACGAGACGCCCGAAATTGTCCGTGATGGCGAGGGATGGCTGGTGAAGGGTACGGCGGATTTGTATCTGTTGGAACAATCTTTGGGCCATAGTTCACTGGTGAGTTCTGACGATGACTATACAACGGTAGCGGGACTGTTACTTGCGCAACATCAGAAAATGCCAACGGTGGGTACGGCTTTCCAATTCGGTGAATTTCGCTTCGAGGTGCAGGCGATCTCCGACCGGCGCATCGAATTGGTTCGTGTTACCCGAGCTTTTTCCGAGCCGGCACATGCGTAAGATTCCAGCTTTAAGCAGTGCCGGAAAAAACATCGTCCAAGGTCTGTGCGTCAAAGATTTTAAGGCTCCAATGTTCCAACGAGTCGTGCGTGGCGTTGGCGATTTTTTCGCTGGCCCAGTCTGGTAACTGGCCAAAGCGGTGCTGTAGTTGACGGGTAAGCATGGATGCGGCCTCCTCCTGCCGCCCTTCCAACTTTCCAATACCGTAGGTCGATTGCACGATGCTGGCTTGGTAGTGCAGATCATCTTTATAACGTTCGTAGGACAATCGTTCTGGTCCAGAAAGTTTTAATATGTCGAGTTGTTTTTTGGCCTTGGCAAGTCCACGGGCCGTGAATTCTTCGCGAATTTCCTCATTTTTCAAGAAATAAACCCATTCATCCAACGTATCGCGGGCGATATCGTCGAAGTGCCTGACTTTGATCAGATAGAATTCTGGAAAAAGCTCTGGGATTGTATTTCTTTGAAAGAGTGCCTTTTGACCTTCGCTCAGACTTAATTCATCGAGGGTATGTAACCCTTTGAACGTGGTCCTTCCATGGTAAATATAATCGGTTCCCTGTCCCAGATCGAAATATAAGATACTTACGGAGATTACTTTAGGGATGTTGGCGTAAGGTTCGCCTTCGTCGATATGTTCGGTGACGACTTTGGAAGTCCCATGCAGGAGACGTTGAAAATAATCCAGTTCGCGCTGATATTGCAGTTCGATGAGAATCAGCTCACCGAGCATGTTTTTGACTTTGATATCGACGCGATTGTATTTATCCAAGCGGTCATCTTTGTTGCTTTCGCTCTCTAAGATTTCCTGGATACGGATATCGTCTTTGAGCAGTTCGCTGAGGAACCCTTCCAGGATTTCAAAATTGGTTTTGTCGCGCAATAGCTGCTTCAAAGCCCAATCAAAGCTGACCAACTGGCGTTGTTTCATGCGTGGCATCTTTACGACGAGGCATCGCCATTGTCTAAGAATCTGATTGGCGGATCTGATTGGCGCGCGGTACAGGATTTGAACCTGTGACCTTTGGCTCCGGAGGCCAACGCTCTATCCAGCTGAGCTAACCGCGCCTTGTCAGGATCCCAACACAAGCGGTAGACTCATCATAGACAAGAAAGTCCCCGTCTGTCAAAGGTAACAACGGGCGATCTTGACAATAGGGGTTGGTGGCGATTAACGTGCCCGACTTGGCTATCATCCCGTGATCCTTGTAAGGAGAGACCAAAAGACATGAGCGACGCAATAATCCAAACCACCGACGGTACGTTTAAGCAGGATGTCCTCCAATCGGATCTGCCAGCCTTGGTGGACTTCTGGGCGGAGTGGTGTGGACCCTGCAAACAGATTGGTCCTTTGCTTGAAGAGATGGCTGAGAAGTACAAAGGGCGACTCAAGGTTTGCAAACTCAATATTGACCACAATCCCAACACCCCGGGTCAATATGGTGTGCGTGGGATTCCCACCCTGATTATTTTTAAAGGTGGGCAGATTGAAGCCACGAAGATTGGTGCCATGCCCAAAGCCAAGCTGTTTGAATGGGTTGACGGGGTGATTTGATTTTGCTGGCATTCCGGGGGAGACCGTTTGGTGCATGAGTGCTTGGCGGTTTCCTCCGGTGTTTCGTTTTGGCTGATGGAGTATCGCGAAAATTCGGCATCCTCCTTCAGGCTGCAAGGGGCTTGCCCTGACAAGTCCAACGGAAGTGAAATGAATGTAAGTCTTGGGGGTGGACCAATACCACGCAGGCTTGGATCGAAATGAACGGATAAGGAGACTGCCATGCAAGCCTACCGTATTGGATCCGTACATGCCATTTCCGGTACGCTGACCCTTGTTGTAAAATGGCGAGATGGCGTAGAGGATGTCGTTGATATGATGCCGGTCATTCAGAGATCGGCTCCGTTGCGTCACCTGGAAAATCACGACTTGTTTTCCGAGGTTGAGGTGATCGATTGGGGTTGCGCCGTGGGTTGGCGCGGCGACCTGGGATACGGTGCCGATACGCTCCATGAACAGATTCGTCAGCAAAACATGAAAGCTGCTGGGTGAACGTCGAGGAATTTGAAGTGGACCCCCATCTATGAACAGCTTATTGATTGATCCATTTGACGAAGAACGCTTGCAAGCTTTCCTTAGTTACTTTTTTTAGGCAAAGACGCTTGTTGCGGGATTTTTCACCGGCGATGATTTCAATCCTCCCTTTGGCAATGTCCAGTTCCTGGGCCAGAAACCGGATCAGTGCGCGGTTGGCCGCCCCTTCCACCGGGGGTGCGTTCAGGGCGATGCGCAGTTGTGTCCCTCGCAGACCTGTCACCCCTTCCCGGGAGGCGCGTGGCTGTACGCACACCTCCAGATGATAATCGTCACCGTGCCAACGTCCGGGTTCCATGTCGATGTTTTTAACTCTGCTTTGTCATGCTCATGAACCAGATGTGGCTGGTCGCGAACCATTTGGCCAATATAAACCCAGCCCATTGCCATTTCTCAATGCGGCATTGCGGTAAAAAGAGAGAATCCTCCCCTGACATGGGGCAGCGCAGGGAAATGGGATCGAACTCAGGTGGGGTTTGCTTTTATTGTCTCCATGAAACTGCTAATTTCTAAATCGATCAGGCCTTGGTCGGCGATCCTTCCGGCGAGTTCCAACCGTCTTGGGTCTTTGAGGCCAAGCCAGACACAAAAGCGTTCCAGAAACAACTTTCCATCGATCAGATGATTGAGTTGGTTCCACTGATCTTTAGGTGCGACCATCTTATCCTTTAGGAAAGCACGGATGGCGCGACTTTTGATCTCAATTTCATCTGATGCGGCGATGTCTTTGGATTCCAATTGCTGTAAGATCATCGGTTTGAGATCATCAGACGTTGGATATTGTTGCCCGAAAAGGGGTTGCAACAGCGTTTTACGATGATCCATCAAGACCAAATTGGCCGCCGTCATGAGGATTGCAACCTCGGAAAAGCCCAGAAGGCACTGTGAAGCCGTTTGGCCTGAGCAGTGAACTTGCTCCTTGGCTTCCATATTTTCCAACAGCTTGCTAATGGCTTCTGGATGGAGGAGATAATTCTCGATTTCCCATCGGCGCAAGATCTTGATGTTTGGCCCCAGATAGCGGGCAGCCTCGAAAATATCATGGTCTGGTTCCAAAAAAGCATTCCAATTCAAAGACCCGTCCATGGCATTGTGGTTGAGCAGAACATCCCGGTCCACGATACCGAACGCCGCGACTTGGTTCTCTCGATCTGCCTGAACCCGCTTCAAGACCTCAGATGATCCACCCCCACCACCGTCGGGATTATCTACTGGTACGAATTCAACCCATTCCGTCGCGTCTTTGAACCATCGTTCACGGAAGATTTCCACATCCTCGCGCGATTCCAGATAGAGTAGCACTCTATTGGAATATTTCTTCCCCAGCGCCCCTATGTCGCTTATGGTCGCAAAATTGCCCACACCCTTCTCCATCGTGATGAATGATTTAGATTTCTTTCGTTTCAATGAGATGACCGCCCATGCGTAATTTGGCGTCACCAACTTTCATGTCGATGCTGTATTGATCGATCAATTCCCGCGAATGGGTGGTGATGATGAGGGTGACGCCGGGATTGTCGGCGATGAAGCGTTTGAGTGCCTGATAGAGGCGGTGTTGCAGCTTGGGGTGCAAGTGGGCGTCTAGTTCGTCGATCAGGATGAAGCTGTGGCTGGTCAGGTGCAAATGGATGCGTAATAGAAGCTGGACGATGCTTTTCTCCCCGCTGGAGAGCTGGTCCAAGCGATGGTGTCTGCCACCAACAGCAATGCGTGCCGTCATGTGTTGGCGGCTGATGCTCTCTAAAGTCTTGCTGGTTCCAGAAAAGACCAAATTGTTGAGCATGGTTTGTATTTCTTCAAAACGATCATCGTCCAACCAAGTCAGCCAGACCAGCAGGTTGTCAAGACTGTGTTGCCACTGCAACGCATCGCTGTGCAGGCCGAAGTGATGCAGAGGGCGATAGAACCACTCCGGCGGACGGCTTATGGCCTGGGCATCGTCGGTGACTGTGGGGATATCGCGATAGGCGTCGAAGTAGAGCAGAGATGGCGCGGTAATAGAATCTGGCCCGAAGATCTCGTAAACTTTCTCCATCTCCAGTTTCACCAAGCCCAGAAGTTCATCCACCAAGGGGTCTTGGGAACGGACCACCTTCCAATGGCCGCTGGGAGTACGTGACCAAACGATGTGCATGTGTTCCGTGGTCTGCACATGTTGCAATTCTTTCCCCGGCCAACTTCTGATTTCGTGCGGGTTGCCCTTTCCTGCCGCCAGGGTCAGCAAGATTTCGCGGACTTTGCCGTCCATGCTGACGGCAAGACGCAGATCCAGTTGGGCGCGGGCTTCAGGGTTTGACCATAGCCGCGCATGAGGTGGTTTTGGGGAGAGCGTATGATCCAGGAGTGTCATCAATGCGGCCATGGCCTCCAGAAGCGCGGTTTTTCCGCACCCGTTGGGAGAAATGAGTAAGTAGAAATTGCAGCTTTCCCCGGTCTTATTGGTGAAATCCAGATGAAAAGGCTTGTCCTGGAACGGCCCCATGGCGAACAGGGTCAGGGCGATGGGGCTGCAACTGCGTATGGTCAAGGCGTCTTGCATGAGATCATACCCTCCTTTCCGCGCGAATCACGTGAGCGATGTCATCGACGGTGACAAAGGCACCGTGCAGGCGTTGCATCGGCTGGCCGCTCAAACGGATCAGCATATCACCGGCACCGGTCAGACGCTCGGCACCGATTTCATCCAGAATGATTTTGGATTCGGTCGCTTTCTGCACCGTCAAGGCGATGCGGGAGGGAATGTTGGAGCGCAATAGCCCGTTGAGGGTGCGGGCGTCCGGGCGTTGGGTGGCGATCACGAGGTGAATCCCTGTGGCCCGTGCCTTCTGTGCCAAGCGGATCAGGTGTTCCTCGGCCATAGGCTCTTGCATGATCAGATCCGCTAATTCCTCCACGAATGCGACGATAAAGGGGAGGTTTAAGATACCCTTGTTGCGTCCTTCGGTGAGGTCGCGTACCCCGGCTGACTCCAGGGCCGATGTGCGTATTTCCATTTCTGCGACCAGGGCTTCCAGGCGTTCGCGCGCATCAACGACATCGGTGATGACCTCGATCCGCTCGGATTCGGCCTTGGCGTAGGGGGCGAACTCCACTTTTTTCGGATCGATGAGTATCAATCGCAGTTTGTCTCGCGGGGTGCCAACCAAAAGGGAAATGATCAGGGTGTGCAGGCAGATACTTTTGCCGCTGCCGGTGGTTCCCCCCACCAACAAATGGGGTTGGCGGGTCAGGTCGAACGCGAAGGGGTGGTTGATGACATCGACACCGGGATGGAGCATCAAACCGGGTTCATCCTGGTCTTGGCGGACCCATTCCAGTAAATCGGCCCCACTGGCGGAACCCCAGGTGCTGCGTGGGCGGGGAACGTCAAGACCGATGACCTTGGGTTGGCCGGTTTCGGCAGGAAAGACCCCATATTTTTGTAAACCCAGAGCGAAAGTGATCTTATCAAGCCCACGGCGCACCTTATCCAGGTGGTTGGGATCCTCCAAACGCACTTGGTAGCGGGTGATACGCGGGCCGTCCTGGGTCTCGACGATCTCACCCCGAACCCCGATTTCCGCCAAGGCGTTCACCAGCAAGAGACCGAAATCGGTGGCACCGGCCTCGGCCTCCCGGTCCACGCCGGCGCATAGCTCCTGATAAAGGAATTGGTGAAAATCGTGACTGTCGCGCCATCCCCGGCGGAATTCCCGCAACCCTCGGCGAATGTGGCGTTGGAGATGGCGGCGAAAGGCGCGTTCGTCGCGGAACAGATCCTCCCCCAGATGCATACTGAGCAATCCGCAGATGGCGTCGGTGAAATCCTGTTGTTGACCGACGGGATTGCGCCCCTGGCCCTGCCCGGTCACCTGTTCTAGCTGATATTCGGAGCCACGTTCGGCCACTCGGTCCAGTTCTTCATCGGGCTGAGAGGGAATTTTCAGCGAATGTGCCAAAGCCAGACGCAAAACCGTCCACTTGTGAGCTTTGACCTTGAGACCTTTGCTCAGGACATCATCGACGGTCGCTTCGTCTTCCCGGCTGGTATAGATATCGGCCATGGCGTGTCTCTCACTCCGGGTACATGGGCTTGGACTTCACCTCGGTGCAATCCCCGTGGGGATTCTCCAAGGTATATTCCCGATAGATATACGGGGCGAGTAGGCGATACTTTTCCCGGTCCAACTCCGAATCGGTGGGCAGGATAATGACTTGCTCGGCCACCTGGGGAAAATAGCTTTGCAGCAGATTTTCCTGATTTTGGCGGTCAATCCGGGCCAGGGGGGTATCGACGATCACGGGGACCGATTTGCCGGAAACGGACTTCAACGCCCACAACAGGGAAATGGCTGCCAATTGTTTCATGCCCGCTGACAGATTGCCTCCCCCAATGGCTTGCTCAGCGGCATCCAGATAATGCAGGCCGAAGTTGTCGTCTACATGGATGGCGCGGATCATATCGTGGCTGGTCATCAATGTTTTGAAATGGGTGTTGATGGCTTTTTGCAATGCGTCCCGGCGTTGCGTTTTCAAACCTGCTTTATAATCCTTGAACAGTGCCGCTAGCTGATCTGCTTTGTCGCGGTAGGCATTCGATTGGCGCGTCTGCTCCGTTTTTTTTTCCTGGTCTCTCAACTCGTCCTGTTTGCGTTTCAACTCCCGCTCGGCGGCGGCGGATTCGCCATCCAATTTCCCCATGTCATGGACCAGTGCCTCTTTTTCGTCTTGACGCGCCTTCAAGTCCGCCTGGACCTGGAGAAAACGTTCCCGGTCTGCCTCGACGACCGTGCTGATGTCGTCGAGCTGCTGCTGAATCGCGACCTCTTCCCTGGTGAGCAGGCTTACTTCCCGGAGGATACGGGCATGACCGAGCAAGGGTTTGGATTCCGATATCCCGATCAACATGCGCCGCAGTTCCATTTGGCGGCCACCGTCAAGCTTCAGACCATCTCTGCCCGGATTCTGGTCGTCCTTGAGGGCATCGTCGTCCAGGGCCTGTTCCAGACGGCCCCGGAAAAACCGCTGCTGTTCTTGGTGAAGGCGGACGGTGGGCGGGGCTGGACGTTCAAAAACCTGTACGGGCAGGAAACTTCGCAAGTAAATGAGGAATTCCTTTTTCGCCCACGCCCCTTGGTCCTCTTTTTCCAAGCGTAGCAACAGCCGATCCACCAAGAGAGGATTAACCGCAAGAGGCGACACTGGGATGAACTGTTCGACTACATCCTGGCGTAGTTTCGCCAAGCGCTCCCGTACCGTTGCCAATTTGCCCTTGAGATTGGTCTCCTCTTCCCGGGCGCGAAAAATCTGCATGTTGCGTTTGCGGTGATCAAGATCGTCGATCTGTTCGGCCAGTGCTTCTAATTCGCTTTGTTGATCTTTACGCTTGGTTTTCAGGACCGTCAGTTGGTCACTCAGTGCTTCCAAATCCCTCTGAATCTGGTTGAACTTCTGCTTTGCTTCTCCCACAGCACCTGCCTGCGCCCACTTCCGCTTGGCTTTGTCCAGGTAGTCCAGCAGAGACTTGATCGGCGCGATATTAAGAATGCCCTCCACCTGGGCCTCCAGGGTATTGCGATTGGCCTCGGCCAATTTCTGGATCTTCTCTCCGTCGAAGAAGAAAAAAGGGAGATAAGGGGTCGGCAGGCGCTTTTCGAGAAACTCCTGAGCTTCTGGCCCTTTGAGCGGCTTTTCGAGAAAGGTCGTCTGGATGGTCAGCAAACCGGTGGAGTCAAACTCCTGGGAGTCTGGGAACCACTCCCGGCGGGCATCGACTACGCCATCGGCTTCCCGCCATCGGCAGTGGACATAATAGCTATCGAGCCTCTTTTGGTGCGGGCGGCGATTGAAAACCCCCATCCACTCTTCGCCATAACCGAGCATGTATTGTTTGGGACCCAACTTGCGTCCGGCCTGAACCTCGTTGCGTAGATCCTCGCAAGGGCCGCTGAACAGCAGTTTCACGGCATTGAGGAAGCTGGTCTTGCCGAAGCCGTTGCGCCCGTTGATCAGGAGGATCGGTCGTTCGGGCGTCTGTCCGGTCAAGTCGAAGGTGCCCTGATCACCACGGTAGGAGAAGAGATTGACAATTTTTATTTCCTGGAAAACCATGGGTCAGGCGTCTTTCTCTGTGCCCATGGACATTTCCACGGCATTGC
Source organism: Magnetococcales bacterium (assembly GCA_015228925.1). Classification (GTDB taxonomy): domain Bacteria; phylum Pseudomonadota; class Magnetococcia; order Magnetococcales; family UBA8363; genus UBA8363. The sequence goes on from JADGCQ010000016.1 coordinate 29,958, forward strand.
AGATGGATCGTTCAAACTCCGCTTTTTTGCCATAATCATCCAGGTTGGGATGGTAGTCATAGGCCAAGCGCAGCAACGAATGGACCAGTTCCGCATCCAATGGATTATCAACCAGCAGTTCTTCCAGGATTTCATCCTGAATGTTCACGGTGACGGCACTTTCCCAACGGTTGGCGCGACGCCCATATTGCTGGGCCAGATCCAGGGCGGCGCGGCCAGACAGGTCGAATTCCCTGGCCCAAACCGATTGAATATAACCCAACTCTTCATCATTAATCAACGTTTTTCCACATTTTTCTTCCAGTTGCAACAATTCTTCCAGTATGAGTTTGCGCTTTTCCGGGGTGAACGGACCCTGACGCCTCTCGGTGAGTGCCCCGCTACGGCGTCTGTCCATGCGCCATGCCGGCAGTTCTCTCACCGCCTTGAGACGGTCACGAAAAGCGTTCAGGGGACGCATCCACTCTTCTCCCGAATCGATGAAGCCTTGCATTGACTTATCCAGTTTGACGACGGTGCAGGTCCAGCAACCAAACCGGTTTCCGCCGCAGGAGGGCTGGCTAAGGTCCAGGATCACCGGACATTCGCCACCTTCGGCCTGCCGGTAAAGGTCGTAGAGTGCCCGATGGTCCCCGCCCCAGGGCGGGGCATGGGCGAGGAGATGCTCCCAGACCTCATCGGTAGTCCACTCCATAATTGGCGTTGCCGCCAGGGCGTTGGGAATTTCGTGATGGGGATTAAGCCCGGCGTCGGTCAAGTCCCGCCCCTGCATACGTTTGGCCCGCTCCGGGCTTTCGCTTCGGCGGGATCCCAGCAGAAGGATGACGCTGCCGTGATGCGCGGTGATTTCTTCAATGTGACGTCGCATGGGCCGGATTTTCATCTTCGAGGTACACCAGCGGAACCAACGGGTGGGCGATGGATAACCCTTGCCGATGAGTTGGCCCCAGAATCCTTCGTCTGGTTCCGGTTGTACCAGTCTGGCGAACAGAGGTAGATCGGAGGCTTCTGCAAACGCTTGTATCCGACGGATGGCACCGGCTAGGTACTCTTCGACGTTGGGAGCTTCGACCCGGGTATCACTGGAGACGATATGCACCGGTTTGGACGCACGGGATCCCAATTCCAGGAGCATGTTACACACGAGTTGTGCCATCAAGGTCGAATCTTTGCCACCTGAGAAGGCGACTACCCAGGGGCGTTCATCCCGGAGGTAAAGAGTGCGCAGAGCGGAAATTGTTTTCTCAGCAATACCATCTCGTTCCAAGGGGGATTCTCCGGGTTCAAACCGCATATCCATATTATTGAGTGTGACAGCGTAGCTGTTAGAAAGGGGTACCGCCTTGATGGGGTTGGGGCATTCCTCCCATCCCCCCCATGGTCATGGCTACGACCAAATGCTGAAGCATGGACAGGGCAAACAAAACGAATAAAACTGCGACCAGGGGGGTGATGTCTAATCCTGAAACCGTTGGAATCCAACGCCTTAACGGTTTGATCGCAGGTTCGGTCACCTGGAACACAAAACGTGTGAGGGGGTGATGGAGGTTGAGTCCCATGGGGCGGCGTTTCTTGAAGGTGTACCATGCGTGGGCATGAAAACCGGCCCGTACAAATAATAACAGCATGTACAGTGTGAGCAGCAGATGGGCAAAGGCCAGCAATTCCCCGAGAAAGCTTAATAAAGCACCACCACCCATGCCGCCGTGCAACAATCCTACAATCAATCGTTGGGCGAATTGGACGGCCAGAAGGGCGGCAATGGGGGAGAGATCAAGACCGGCAATGGTGGGGATCCATCGGCGAAACGGTCCCAGAACCGGCTCTGTCGCCTGTATCAAAAATTGGACGACGGGGTTGTAGGGGTCGGGGTTGACCCAGGAGAGCAGTACACGGATCAAAATCAGCCATGTGTAGATGCCCAGAATGAAATCGAGCAAAACGGCCAAAGAACTGGATAAACCCATTGCATGTTCCCTCTTCAAGGCGTGGCCTAGTGGACGACGAAACGGTTACGAGGGGGACTATAGCGGGCTTGACGGTAGTATTCCAGTGATACAGTGGGTTCTTTTGTCTCGAAGGCCAAAAGGGGGGTGTCGATATCCGTCAGTTTTTTCGGCTTAATTCTTGTGAGCGTCGCCAAGCCGCTTCCACGGCACGCATGAAAATCCCGCAGAATCCCGCCGTCTTGAGTATCAGTAACGCGGCAATGGTCGTGCCACCGGGGGATGTCACTGGGTGTGTCAAAATCGGGGAGGCATTGTTGGTATGAAAATTGTTGGCTTTATGGACTCCGAAGTGCGACAATTGCCACGGGGGAGGCTTGGGGCTGTTAACGGGAGTTGAAGTCATGGCCACAGTTCTTGATGTCGCTGAATACATTCTAAAGAAGATGGGATCGGTTACTGCGATGAAATTGCAGAAGCTGATTTATTACAGCCAAGCGTGGTCCACGGTGTGGGATGGCGACGTCATTTTTCCTGAAAGAATCGAGGCATGGGCTAATGGACCGGTATGTCCTGAACTGTTTGATGCGCACAAGGGAAAGTTTCATGTCACAAGTGTTGGGGGCAATCCAGAGGCCGTTTCGGACGTTCAGAAGGAAACCGTTGATGAGGTGATCCGCTATTATGGTGAGGAGACATCGCAATATCTGAGTGATCTGACGCACTCCGAATCTCCTTGGAAGGATGCCAGGAAGGGGCTTTCCGCTCGGGAACGTGGCAATCAAGAAATTACACCTTCTGCGATGGAAGAGTTCTATAGCAGTCTTCCTGGTTCCTGAAAATTCATGACAAGCATCAAGAAGATACCGAGGCAAAAGACCCACCCCGACAGGAAGAAGTCTTCACGGTCAGCGTGTTCGGATTGCCGGGAATGGGTGGATTTCTCCCCATCCTGGGTCATTTCCACTTTGGACATGGATGGGCCTTTTGGATGGAATCGTTTGGAGAAAGAAGTATTTGATAATATTATAAGAAAGTTACAGAATTTTGAATCAATGACTTGGGGCGAAATCGAAGGTCGCAGACACCATTCCATCGGTAAAGATACTCTGTCCAGGAAAGCACAGAAACGTTTGGAAGAAATCCATATGGATGATGTTGACGAGGTGTTTTCACTCGCGATGGGTGGTATCGAACGTATCTTTGGCATTCGGGAAAGAAATATTTTTAAGATATTATGGTGGGATCCTGATCATCAGGTTTGTCCTTCCTCTAAGAAACATACTTAAGGCGATGAATCTTCCCCGACGAGTTGGCCAAGTTGAGGATTTGGATGATTACCGTAGAAGTTCATTCATTCGTTCCTGGAAATAGCTTGGGTATTTCTCTATTACCGCATTGGCTTTGTTCCGGTCTTGTTTAAACGCTTTTACGAGATCCTTTTTCTGGGTTGCTGCCAAATTCAAGGATGCAGCGAGATCCTGAGAGATGACACGGTCCGAAAAGCCAAGTTCATAAAGGGCAATGGTGGTTTCCGTGGGCAGGCCATATTTGAGGCGTTTTTGGAAAAGTTGTAGACGATTGATCATGTTACCTGTGTCTTCGTGGTCCGGCGTTTCTGCGAATTCGCACAACGCGCCTATCAACAGAGTACCGTCATAAGCAAGTGTCCCTTCGCAGACATCGACAATATGATCAATTTCGAACTCCCGCAGCTTGGTGCCCCATATCATTTTGGCTTCGCGCTTACGGATGATTTCCAAGAGGCCGTTGAAGGGAGTTCCACCGATCCACCCATGCGCGATTTCTTTAAGCACCTCTGGCTTATCGAACTTGGTGAATACGCCACTATTGATATGCTGGGTGAGCAAAGGCCAAGCAAGGTCCAGAGCTTCTGTTGCATCAACAATCGAAAGCAGACTGGCAGCGTTGGATTGAACCCATCCTTCAATAGATTGTGCATCCTGAAGTCCATAAAGCGTCTTGCCGAAGATTTTCCGGCGCACCGGATCTGTGATCTTAGACGAGATATTTTCTGCCAGGAGTTGAAACAACCCGCGAATATGCCCCTTTTTCTGGTCATCGGCCAGGAAGAAGGCAAGCGTTTCTTCAGCTAGCCGAATCACATCTTCTTCCGAAAGACCATTCTCTGTCTCATCCCAATGAGATAACAGGTAACTCTCAACGGAGCAGATGAGGTTGATTCTCCAGGAGATTTGTCGTGCGATACCGTCTTGTGAAAACCCATCGCCCCCATGTTGAGCGGCTATATCGGCTGTTAGTTTGGCCACTTTATCAGGACCGCTGATATAGGCTTTGGTAAAATCCAAAGCTTCCATGGGGTTGTTATGCTTATTATCATCACTTTTGATAGGGTCGAAGATTGAAAGAAGGTTGCTGATGCATGGCTCTGAATTGCGAGGTTCTAAAAGCGTTTTAACTTGATTCCATCGCCACCTATCATTGTGGGACATTTTTTTGTCATATACCACAGGATTTGCAAACAATACGCTGCCTTCGGTATGCATTCCTGCACGACCGGCTCGTCCTATAAGATTGTGGAAGTCACGAACTTTAATTCGGTCTTTTCCTTGGTAAACGCTTGTGACTATGAGATATTTGATTGGGAGGTTTACGCCTTGTGCCAAGGTGGATGTGCAAACAACGAATCGCACAAGATTTTCACGCATAGCGTGTTCCACTGAAAGGCGGATACCATGGGGTGTATTGCCGTGATGGGAATAAATGCCAAGTGCTGCACTTTGGGACGCCGAGGCGTCAGGTCCGAGATTCTCAAAGTACAGATGTTTCAGTCGCTCAACTTCCTGGGGGGTTGAAAATTCTGATGGCAAATCCAGGGGTGCGCCTCGCTTGATAACATCGGTGGCTTTTTCGCAGACCTTTGCTGCTGTCGATTTCTTTCCGCAGAAAATAGCAACGCCGCCATTTGGGACCAATTTCAGACCAAGGTAAAGCGCAATAGCCTGTTCATCGTCTTTCTCAGGAAAAAAACGGTCCGTTCTTTCCCCTTTCTTCCTATCGAGTTTTAATCTCTCAATCACCCTCGGAACGAAAAATTCGTTTTGTTCGGCGTTATGGCTATCGACGTACTCGATCCTCCCTAACAGATCCTTCCAGCTTGCAAACCCGACCGACCTGAAAGTCGGAATCAGGGTAGTTCCTTCGACGACATGAGGTTCACCGTTCAGCCATTCGCCAACAGCCTTGGCGTTGCTGATGACTGCCGAGATCAGCACCTTCTGGGTTTTTTCGGGAATCATGGAACGTAGCGATGTCAGAAGCAGCTCGTATGTGATACCCCGGGTGCCGCTGTCAAACTGGTGGCCTTCATCAAAGACCAGCAGTCCAATGTTGGTGGCCAACTCCGGCGCGTGCCGAAGGACGTAGACCAGCTTCTCGGGGGTTACAACCAGGGTCTGCTGATGCCCCAGGAATTTGGCAATCGTGAAGTCGGTCTGTAGGGTATCGGATAATTCATCCACTTTGGTGGGTTCATTATGGAATGCTTTGACGAGACTGTTTTTGATCTCATGACACAGTGCCCTGAACGGAGCGATAATGATGGCCAGCACTATGCGGTTAGCCAGAAACGCACTTCGAAGGATCAATTCCGTTGCCTTAGTTTTGCCCGCACTGGTGGGCATTTGAACGACAGCAGACTTGCCTTTGAGAACATCAGCCTTGCCCAAGAGGTGTTGCGCAGGCCAGAGTTCCTTGATGAACGATTTTTTTTGCAACGCATAGAGCCATTTATCGCGGGGCAGCCCGGAATATAACGGCAGAGCCTTCCACGCGGAATTTTCGAGTTTTTTCCTCAGGACGGCTGCGATCACATCACCCAATAAAAGTTGCCTGGGTGTGCCGAATTCATAGATGGCTTTTCTCAGCTTTATGGTCCAATCGAGAAGATTGTCTTCGCCTGTCCCGTCCTTGAAAAACTGGAGAATCCATTTTGAAATCCCGTCGATAAATTCGCCGAACGGTCCCTCAGTTCCATCAAAATAGGTTTTTTGATCGGTCTGCAACAACCAAAGCAGCAGGTCTTCCAAGCCATCGCCATCCAGATCTGGGCAGTCGCCATCGATCCGTTTCGCCAATACTGACGCGCTGCCGGGAAGATCGCACAGGTAATAGGAGGCAGAGCCAAGGAGCATGAGATACGAATCAAGTGTCTCGTTCAGCTTTGATTGGAGATAGGAGTCGAAAAAATGGGTAGAAAAAAGCAGATTGGTTCTCAGTTCAGAGAGAGAACCGAGTTCTGGCTCTTCCCGGTTAATAGCGGCGGCAAGGTCGCCCAGCAAGCCAATTGAGAGCGTGAAGAGCTTGGCCGGATCTTGGGTGATTTTGATGTGATGCTCTTCTGGAACACCGTATTCGAGCATCTTGGCTTTTGATCGGGTGACGCCAAGCAGCAATTTGGATTTTTTTTCAGGCCTCATCCGCTGCTCTCCTGTAGAGATCGTGGACGAGTGCCATCATACTGGATCCCCTGATAATCAAGAGGACAAGGTTGTCACCATTAGGATGAGGAAAGAACTCCTTGGATTTTTTAGATTTTGGGATTTTCCTACAATCTGCCGAAGCCAATGTTTCGGCATCAAAATACTCATCAGAAATGATAGTCGTAGCACCGTAGGTTTCCTCATAAGGCATATCTACGGGGCTTTGAAATCTCACAATCCTTTGAGCCTGTTCAATTTCCTTTTTGTCAAAGAGCTTTTGCTTGATGTAGTTCAGCGAATCACCGATGCGAATGTGATCCTTGGCTGAATCGTTGATGGCATCCTGTAGGCGGTTGCTCGTAGAGCTGGAGAACTTTGTTTTGGACTCAAATACAAACAGCACGTCCTTGGTGGAGGCTTTGCCGTCCTTGTTGTGAAGCCGAAATCCAATGACATCGCTGCCCTTGGTTGATTCATCCGGAAATTTTAATGACCACCGTACCCTGGGTACCCAGCAACCGAAACGCCATTGAAGGTAATCGGCAACCAGAATTTCCCCAAAATCTCCTGCCCGAATTCCTGGGCCAAGTTTGGATGTTTTGTTGGGGAACTTGATAGTAGTCAGATAATCTGATCGCGTGCGTTTGCCACGGAGGAAATCGATTTCAGTATCCAGGCAGTAGTGATTCCGAAAGTGTTTTGCCCAGGCGGAGAGTACCGCCTCGTTTTTCTCATGACGGAACTCCCAGACTTCGACATCTTTGCCGTCGGCAGTCTTCAGTCGTTCGCCGGTGTCGATGAGCCATTTTATATGATCCGAGGTCCATGTCATCTTTAAATCACCATAATTATTATTTTAGACAAATATACCCCGATTTTTAATTTTCTGATTTAGAGTCAAAACCCTGAGGGAAGCTTCCCAGGCTTTTTTTGCAATAATTTTTTTAGGGGGTGGTAACAAATGACCGAATGTCAATACGCCTTAGGGAATCCATGAAACTGCCGGAACCCATCTCTTAATGGTCTGACCGCAGGTTCGGTTCCCTCTTCAAGGCGTGGCCTGGTGGACGACGAAACGGTTACGAGGGGACTATAGCGGGCTTGACGGTAGTATTCCAGTGATACAGTGGGTTCTTTTTGTCTTGAAGGCCAAAAGATGGATGTCGATATCCGTCAGTTTTTTCGGCTTAATTCTTGTGAGCGTCGCCAAGCCGCTTCCACGGCACGCATCAAAATCCCACGGAGTCCCGCCGTCTCAAGTACCTGTAATGCGGCGATGGTCGTGCCACCGGGGGAGGTCACTTGGTTCTTCAAGACGCCAGGGTGTTGTCCCGTTTCTTTTACCAGAGCGGCGGAACCTTTGACGGTCTGAACCGCCAACTGGGTGGCAAGATCTCTGGGCAAACCGCAGGCAACCCCACCATCGGAAAGTGCTTCGATCATCAGATAGACATAAGCCGGTCCCGATCCCGAAAGGGCAGTTACCGCATCCAGTACCGACTCATCCAAGATGGTTTTGACCTCGCCAACGGTCCCAAGCAACGTCTCTGCCAATGCCCGATGTTGGGGTGAAACATCGGGGCCGGGACATAATATCGTCACCCCTTCGCCAATGAGTGCCGGGGTGTTGGGCATGGCGCGGATGACCGGCTGCTTTTCCGGTAACCTGCGCGTCAAACTGTTGAGTGTCACCCCGGCTGCGATGGAAATCACAACGGCATCGCGATTCAGATTGCCGGAAATCTCATCCAGCACCAAAGAGACAATCCCCGGTTTGACGGCGATCACGACCAGTTGTACCGTGGAAACGGCATTGAAATTTCCCGCGACCAACGTGATCCCCAACGCTTGCAAAGATTGGGCGCGGACAGAATCCGGTTCCGAAACCCGGATGTTTTTTCCATCCAGGCCAGCACCAAGCAACCCCTTGATCAAGGCAGTAGCCATATTGCCACCGCCGATGAAGGCAATTCGGGTTTGGTGTAAGAGGTTGGATGTCATAGGTTCCCCTTTAACGTTGACGTACCGAACTGGGGTTTCTTCCAGGTAAGGAACTAACTTTGGTCCACGCCTCGGTCGCTTGGTTCTCCGTCTTGAACGGCCCAACCCACACCCGGAGGTAGGAATGGTCGTTCACATTAAAGTCCTGGAGATAGACGGGGAGTTTCATGCCACTCATCTCGGCCAAGGCTTGATCCGCATGTTCCGTACTCTCGAAAGAGGCCAACTTAAAGGCGTAACTTCCCGGTACATGAGGGGAACGCGGCTTGATCGTCTTGGCAGCGGGCGCAGCGTTCTCTTCGGGTGTCTGCACAGGACTTTTTTCGGGTACGGCATCCTCTGTTGGCAGCGAAATCTGGATGGCCTGGATCGTATTCAGGGGACGGGTGGTGTACATGGGCCGGTTGTGCTTGATCGGGGTTCCAGATGACAGCGGGTTGTTCATCCGCACGGTCGGGGGATTGTCAACCACCAACGGCGTCGCGGCAGCGGTGGTGGTCGTCTGGGTCGTGATCACCGGCTTTTCGGGGGGCATGGCGGCAACCTGGGCAACGACTGGATTGGTGGTGGCCTCGGGAACCTGATGTGGTTCAGGTTCGGTGCGTGCCACTTCGGCTGCCGACATATCCCTGGTTCTCCAGATAGCGGCGTGAACCCAGGGATCGCCTTTGTCTTTGTTCAATAATTTTGTAAACCACGTATTCTCACCGGTTGGCAGTTTCTTAAGCGAGGCCATTTCTCCCATGAAAAATAAGGCCAGATTTTCAGTCTCGCCGGGCCGTTTGCTACCTTCCTGGGTTTGGGTTGCCGCCAATACCGACTCAGGTTGGCCACGACCCTGCATATAGGCAATCATGATACCCGGCCATTGGTCGCTTTCCTTGAGGTTGGCATTGCCCGCAAAGGCTTCGCCACCCGGTTTCCCCAGACGCTCCCGGGCCAGAAACAACCACATGGCATTGACGGCATCGAGGTTATCCAGACGGACAACCTCTTCAAAGTCCGGCAAAGCCTCGTCATAGCGTTCCAGCAGATATAACGATACCCCACGCAGAAAAAGGGCGGCACCATTGTCTTGCGGCTTCAAACGCAAGGATTCATATAAATCGACCAGGGATTGTTGGTAGGCACCCGTGGAGAGCCAACTCTTCCCCCGGTGCAGATAGGCCGGTTCGTAATCGCGACGAAATCGGATGAAAGAGCTGAAATCGTCAATGGCGTTGTCATGACGCCCTTGGGTGGAATATAAGCGGCCACGATTATAATAACTCCAATAATTGTCGGATTTGATCTGAATGGAGTGATTAAAGTCGGCGATGGCTTTCTCGATTTGTCCCAATCGGGCGAGGGCTAAACCGCGATTTTGTAGCGTGAGGGGATCCTGAGGGTCCAGAGATTGGGCGACGTTGAGATCATCCAATGCTCGAAATGTATCGCCGATGGTCAAATGCGCCGTTCCACGCAACCGATAGGCGCGTTGATGATCCGCTTTGGCCTCCACCGCCTTGTTGCAATCCGAGATGGCCTCCCGCGTTAGGGCTTTATTATTGTTAAGAAGACCTTTCTTATAGAGGGCGGCGCATCGCCCTTCGTAGGCGGATGCCAATTGTTCTCGATTGCCACCACTGGCCTTGATGGCGTGGCTGAACTGTTCCACCGCCAGATCCAACTCTTCCCGATTCAAAGACTCGGCGGCCTTTCTCAGGAACTCATTGTCGGTCTCCGTCGCCAAACCGGGGGTGGCGATCAGGTACGCCAACAGAATCATCCGGGCTGATCGCCTGTTGATCCAGGAAGTCTTCGATCGATTGTCCATAGGTACCGTATGCATGGGCATGGATTCTAAGTTTCGGCGCACACCCGTCAAAAAGCTTTGGTCATGACCTGGGGTTGAGCGCGTCAAGAAAATGGGCAGTGCGTTGTCTGGAAAAGGATTTATGCAATGAACATGCCATGTGGCAAGCCTTGGGAGATGGGGCGGGATGGCTTTTAATCGGCTTTTTGACGATCCGCGTTGGCCCGTTGGCGCAGGTGGTCTTGAATGGCGGCGATGGGCATTTCATGTTGCGTCCAGAGGTAAAAGGCCGCTGCCGCCTGATGGACCAACATCCCCATACCATCCATGGTTTGCAGGCCATGATGTTGGGCCAACCGGGTGAGTGGGGTTCCCTGAGGGCCGTAAACGATGTCGTAGACAAAGGCATCGGCGGGGAGACGGTGCAGGGCCACGGGGAGCGTTGTTTCCCCTTTCAGCCCCAAAGAGGTGGTATTGACCAGCAGGGTGACTTCATCCCAGGGGAGTTGATCGACCGCCAAGGCCATGGGTTGGATCCGACGCTGGGTATCGTGGGGGGCGAAAAAACGGGCCAAAGCCTGCGCCCGTTCCACGGTGCGGTTGGCCAGGAAGATAGCCTCGACCGAAGTTTCCAGCAACGCCGACACAACACTGCGGGCGGCACCCCCGGCACCCAGAATCAACACCTTGCCCCCTTGGGGAAAGTCGGGTCGCATATCGCGCAAGGCGGCCAGGAAACCATGGCCATCGGTATTGTGGCCGATGAGCCGGTCCTGGCAACTGACGGTATTGACCGCCCCAGTTCGGATGGCAGCGTCCGACAAGTCATCCATCAATGCAACCAAGGCTTCCTTGTGAGGGACGGTCGCATTGAAGCCTCTCCCCCCCAGAATCCGAAATCCGTGTACCGCTTGGGGCAAATGTTCCGGCGTGACGTGAAAGGGGAGATAATGGTAGTCCAGATCCAGACGACTTAAGGCAAGATTATGGATGATGGGGGACAGAGAATGGGCTATGGGGTCGCCAAATACTCCCAAAAGCTTGGTTGTTCCGCTGCCCAGGCATGGCTTTGGCCATTGGAAGGGATCATGCCTCATGGTCGGGATGGCCAAGTGTTCAACCCTTTTTCGGGAGTTGATAGATGGTGGGGGCCACCTGGATGACGGGAACTTTGAGGTTATTCAGGGTTTCGGAATGTCCAACAAAAAAATAACCGCCGGGGGCGAGATGGCGGCAGAGTTTGTTGACGATGGCTTCCGTGGTGGGGCGATCAAAGTAGATCAGGCAATTACGGCAAAAAATAATGTCCATGGTCTTGTTGACGTTATAGCTTGGATCCATAAAATTCAGATGTTGAAAACTGACCATTTGCCGTATCTCTGGCCCCATTTTTACCTTGGGATTGTCCTGGTTGCGACCACGCAGCATATATTTTTTTTTGATGGCGATGGGAAGGGTGCTGACTCTGTCCATGTCATAGACGGCATCTTGGCCATGCTTGAGTGCCCGGGTGGACAGGTCGGTTCCCAGTATTTGTCCTTTGTATTGCGGCAAGCGTTGGTTTTCGGCAAACTCACGGAGTACGATGGCCATGGTGTAGGGTTCTTCGCCGGTGGAGCAGGGGGCACTCCAGATTTGCACGGGGCGACGCACCCCCGCCTGCTGTCGGTCGAGGAGATCGGGCAAGGCACTTTTGGTCATGAAGTCAAAATGTCCCGGTTCCCGGAAAAAATCGGTCTTGTTGGTGGTGATGATATCGATAAAATTGATCAACTCCTGACCCGCCGCGCTGGGGTGGAGTACCCAATCGACATAATCGGTGAAGGACTCCATCTTGAGGAGACGAAGACGTTTTTGCAGGCGTGCGGTGACGAGGGATTTTTTCGAGGGGGGCATTTGAATACCGCACTCGGTCTGGATAAACTTGGCCAGACGGCTAAAATCCTTATCCGATAATCCGTATTTCAGTTCGGTCATTGGCGTTTTCTGTTCCATAATCCAGGGATCTTATTGTATCTTCAAAAAAAAGGGTAGGTCAAATGTCTGTGTGGTTTCGATGGGGTCATTTTTGGCCAATTCTTTGGGTGATCATGGTCCCTCTTATTATGGGTGGGAGATCCCTCTTAGACAAGGATACCCTGATTGCCCATTTCGATGTGATCGCGTTTGGCAATGAGTACACCCACGAGCGGTTTGGCAGGGTGCGTAAATGGAAAAATCCCATTCGGATCGGTGTGCAGGGGGCGGCTCCAGAATTTTTGGATGCCGACATCCGGCAGCATGTTGACGACCTACACCGATTGACGGGGCATGATATGGCACTGATCTATTCCGAAAACATGCGCAAGTCGGGCATGGTTGCGGATGATTTTGATACCCGTCAGTTGAATGTCGTCGTCTATTTTATCCCTCAGGACAAAATTCACAAGACCGTTTTGCGCTATTTTGATCATAAAAAAGAACAGGTGGACCAAATGATACGAAGTTCCACTTGTTTTGCCAAATTTTTCAAGAAGGGGGATGAAATTCGCGCCGCAATCGTCGTGATTCCGAGTCAGCATTCCCGGGAGACGGTCCGTGCGTGTGTCATTGAGGAGTTGGCGCAGATCATGGGTTTGCCCAATGATAGCGATGCGGTTACCGGGTCTATCTTTCAAGACAAAAGCCGGAACAATGAGTTGACCCAACAGGATCGGACGTTGTTGGCCCTCCTTTATGATCGGCGCATCCCTGTTGGCATGGTGCGGGAGGACGCTTTGGCGATGGCCCGGAGGATCCTGGATGAGGGGTTTGTTGCCCCTCCTTGACTAAAAGGTTGTTGCGATCACAGGCTGCGGTAGTGGGGACCGCTGCCCCCTTCGGGAGGTGTCCAGGTGATGGCGGCGTCGGGATCTTTGATGACGCAGGTTTGGCAGTGTAGGCAACGGTGTGGACGGAGGCGAATGTCTTGTTTCTCCGGGTTTCCGGTTGGCGAGAACACCCCGGCTGGGCAATAGTGATGTTCTGGGGAAATCCCATGGTTCTCACGGGTTGTCCGTTCCAGGTGAACATGGGGGGGTTGGTTTTCGCGGTGTCTCACGCCGGCCAGGAATAACATCTGGTCGCGGTCGATAACCATGGGTCCATGGCAGGGGTGGGGTTGGGTGCATGGTCCCCCTTTTTTGCGTGGGGAGCGGTCTGGATGATGGCATCGCCACGTCCAGGGGGCGGTTCCTCGGAGCAGTTTTTGATCCACCAAGCCATGAATCATTCCCCATCCCAGTCCCAGTTCCAGACCGGGCTGGACATTTCTGGCCCTCCTGAGGGTGGGCAGTATCGTTGTCTGCAATTGTTGCCAATAATGGTGTCCCCATTGGGCGGTGGTTGCCGGGGTATCGCGCAAGGCGATGACGGTTTGGGCAGCGGCCATCCCCGAAAGGAGGGCATGATCAATCCCCTTCATCCGCGCCCCATCCAGAAATCCTGCCGCATCACCCAACAGAAGCCCTCCAGGGAAAGCGGGAAAGGGGAGGGATTGGATCCCCCCTTTGACCAGAACTCTGGCCCCCGCTTCCGATGGCGAGCCTCCGGTCAGCTTTTCTTGCAGGAGAGGATGTGTCTTGAGGCATTGCAACAGGGCCATGGGATCGGTCATGGGGTTGGTGTAATTTAAATTCACTACCAATCCCACATCCAGACGCCCTTTCTGGCTGTGATAGATAAAGCCACCGCCGCTGTTGCCATGTCCCAAGGGCCAGCCGACGACATGTTCCACGGTTCCAGGCTGGGATTTTTCGGGGGGAATTTCCCAGACTTCTTTGATCCCTAGGGCGAAATGTTGCGGGGTTTTGCCCCGATCCAGATGAAAGTTCCGGATCAGGGTACTGGCGAGATGTCCTCTGGCCCCTTCGGCAATCAGGGTGATGGGGGCGGTCAGTCGCACACCGGGTTGAAAATTGGCCAATGGTTTTCCTTGGGAATCTTTCCCCATATCTCCGGTGATGACGCCACGCAGCGTTCCGTGAGGGTCCAAAATGGGTTGGCAGGCGGCAAATCCTGAAAAAATGTGGACGCCCGCCTGTTGGGCTTGTTGGGCCAGGTGACGGCAAAGTTGGCCAAGGCTGATCAGGATGGCACCCCGATTACCGAATAGATTAAAATGGGGGAGGGGATAGGCTCTATTGGGGGTGAGGCGGAAAAATGTTTCTCGGTTGACGGTGGACCAGGGGAGCGTCAGGGTGTGACGCCAGTCGGGAAGCAACGAGTCCAACCCTTTGGGATCCATGACCGCCCCGGAGATGCTATGGGCACCGGGGTAAGCCCCTTTTTCCAGGAGACAGATGGCGAGGGGGCGTGGGGATAACTGACCCAGGTGGATGGCGGCGGCCAATCCAGAGGGGCCGGCCCCGACGATGATGCAATCAAAGGCGAGTTCTGTCGTATTCAACGGTCCGTTTTTTCATGGTTATTCATGAGCGAGGCTCTCCATGAATTCCTTTTCGTTCACAATCATGATTCCCAAATTTTTGGCGGTTTGCCATTTGGAGCCGGGGTTTTCCCCTGCAAGGAGGCGTGTCGTTTTTTTGGAAACTGTGGCGGTCACTTTGGCTCCCAGGCTTTCCAGGCGGCTTTTGGCTTGATCACGGGTCATGGCGGTCAGCGTGCCGGTGATGACCCAGGTTTGCCCCGCCAAGGGTCGATTGTGCGGTATTGCGGTACTCTGAGCGGCGGTTGCCCAATGGGTATCGGCAACTGCCAGAAGATGTTTGATCATCTCCCGGTTCTGGGGCGAGGCAAAAAATTCGCAAACCTTGTGTGCGACCACCGGGCCAACATCGGGAACTTCCTGCAACGTTTCCTGGCTGGATGCCATGATTGCGGCCATGGTGCCGAAATGTCGGGCCAGGGATACTGCTGTCCGTTCTCCCACATCACGAATTCCCAAGGCGAACAAAAAATATTCCAGGGATCGTTTTCGGCTGTTATCGATGGCTTCCAGAAGGTTATCCACCGATTTTTCTCCCAACCGTTCCAGACCCATTAATTTTTCGCGTTGGTGTTGGAGGGAGTAAAGGTCGGCGACGGTGGTGACCAGGCCGGATTGCAGTAACAAGGTACAGATTTTATCGCCCATGCCATCGATATTCATGGCGCGGCGGCTGGCAAAATGTTTGATGGTCTCGCGGCGTTGTGCAAAACAGGAAAGACCACCGCTGCAACGGGCGACGGTTTCGCCGTCTGGTTTGATCACGGCGGACCCGCAGACTGGGCATTGACTGGGGCATACCATGGGGGGGGGCCGATTCTCAATGATTGCCTCAGGTAGTCTCCGAACCACTTCCGGGATGACATCACCCGCACGCCGTATCAACACCCGATCCCCGGGGCGGATATCTTTACGGGCCATCTCTTCAAAATTATGCAGGGTGGCGTTGGTGACTTCGACGCCGCCGACATGGACAGGTTGCAGACGTGCCACGGGAGTCAAGGCACCGGTACGGCCTACTTGAATATCGATGGCCTCCACAAGGGTGGCGACCTCTACGGCGGGAAATTTATGGGCCGTTGCCCAGCGGGGGTCACGGTGTCGAAAACCCAGTGTTTTTTGCCAGTCTACCCGATTGACTTTGTAGACGACACCATCGATTTCATAGGGGAGAGTATGACGGCGTTCGCCCAAACGTGAAAAGAAGTCCAGGCATCCGTCAACCCCTGGGACCACACCGCCTTCAGGGCAGGTTGGTAACCCCCACTGTTGCAACTGTTGGATGATCGCTTCTTGGGTTGTTGGCAGGGACCACCCCTCCACCCATCCCAGGCCATAGCAGAACAGGGTTAGGGGACGACGTGCTGTGATGCGTGGATCGAGTTGTCGAATGGCTCCTGCCGCCGCATTGCGTGGGTTGACCAGGGTTTTTTCCCCTTGCTTTTGTAGCTGGGCATTCATTTTGGCGAAGGCGGCTAGGGGGATGAATGTTTCGGCGCGTATTTCAACTGTGTGTGGATGGTCTTTTCCCGAAAGTTTCAGGGGGAGTATGGGAATGGTGCGGATTTGCAGGGTGACATCTTCCCCGACTTGACCATCGCCGCGTGTTGCTGCGCTGGTCAGGATGCCGTTGATGTAGGTCAGGTTGATGGCCAGACCATCCAGTTTGGGTTCGGCGTAATAGTCGATGATTTCTGTGACTTCCAGCCCTTCGCGGACTTGCCGATCAAATGTGGTGACATCTTCGGGCGAAAAACGGTTGGAAAGCGATAACATGGGCTGTTTGTGGGTGAGGTTGGCGAATTCGGCCAGGGGGCGGGCACCAACCCGACGGGTGGGGGAATGGGGGTCTACCAGATGGGGAAAACGGGTTTCCAGTTCCAGTAATTCTTGAAACAGACTGTCATATTCATGGTCGGAAATGGTGGGATCATCTTGGCGGTGGTAGCGATCATTATGTTCGCGCACGATGGCGACCAGATGATTGAGGCGTTGGATGGCATCAGGGGTAGGATTGTTCATTTTAAATCGTGAATAAAATTATTAAAAGAAAAAAGGGGTCTGGGGGATTGCCCCCAGGGTTTTGCT
>JADGCQ010000170.1 GCA_015228925.1 Magnetococcales bacterium
CAAAACCCTGGGGGCAATCCCCCAGACCCCTTTTTTCTTTTAATAGTTTTATTTATGACCCCGGTCGGCACGGCCCATTTCACCATTTTTCTTCAACTCAGCAATGACCGTTTGATAATTCGGTTGGGAAAACACCGCCGAACCCGCCACAAAAAAATCGGCACCCGCTTTGGCCGCCTCATAAATGTTGTCCGGTTTGATCCCCCCATCCACCTGCAATTCCACCGGATAACCGCGTGAATCAATCATCTGCCGGACCATCCTGATTTTATCCAAGGCGCGGGGGATGAAAGATTGTCCACCAAAACCAGGATTGACACTCATAATCAAAACCAAATCGGTCAGATGCAAAAGATCTTCGATCATCGCAACCGGCGTTCCCGGATTGATGGAGATCCCCGCCTTGGCTCCCATCTCCCGGATCAGATGGAGTGCCCGGTCGGCATGGTGGGTCGCTTCGGCGTGGATGGTCAAATAGGTGGCACCCGCCTTGATATAATCGGGGATGACATGATCGATGGGGCTGGCCATGACGTGGACATCCAAAGGTTTGGTCGCCACCTTGGCCAGGCTGGCGATGACCGGCGGTCCCAGGGTCAGGTTGGGGACAAAATGACCATCCATGACATCAATATGAATGGCATCGGCTCCCGCACGTTCCACGGCTGCGATTTCTTCACCCAAACGGGCAAAATCGGCGGATAAAAGAGAGGGTGATATTTTAATCATGCGCGTCGGGCCATTTGTTGTAAAAGGTGAATCCGTTCCTCCATGGGAGGATGGGTAGAGAACAAACCCGCCAGGGAAGAACCCGACAGGGGGTTGACGATGAAAAGATGGGATGAGGCCGGGTGTTCATGGGCCGACCGCATGGGCAGACGTTGACTCCCTGAGTCCAGTTTGTCCAAAGCCGAGGCCAGCCACAAGGGATTGCCGCATATCTGGGCACCGCGCTGATCGGCACCAAACTCTCTGGAGCGGGACACGGCCATTTGAATCAGCATGGCGGCAATGGGGGCCAGAAGCATCATCAGCACCCCCCCCAGACCACCCCCATTGTTGCCCTCGCCATCATTGGAGCGGCCCATGCCAAAAATGGCCGCCCACTGTGCCATGTTGGCCAGGGTGGTGATCGCCCCGGCAAAGGTGGCGGTGATGGTGCTGATCAAAATATCCCGATTTTGCACATGGGCCAACTCATGGGCCATGACGCCGGCCAATTCTTCGCGGTTGAGAATGCGTAATAAGCCTGTGGTGGCTGCAACCGCCGCATGTTCGGGATCGCGTCCGGTGGCAAAGGCATTGGGGGAGGAATCGTCCATGATGTAGACCCTGGGCATGGGGAGTCCCGCCCGGCGGGCCAACTCCTGGACAATGGCATAATATTCCGGGGCTTGCTCAGGGCCGACCTCATAAGCATTGTGCATCCGCAAGACCATTTTATCGGAATTCCAATAGGCAAAAAAATTGAGGGCCACCGCCATGAGCAAGGCCAGCATCATGCCGTTGTGGCCACCCAAAGCCTGCCCTACGACAAGAAACAGGGCGGTCATTCCGGCCAAAAGGATAAAAGTTCGTGAGTCTGTCATGGTTGTATCACTCCTTCCGATGCGTGTTGGTGGATCCATGGCACCATTGGGGCAGTTTTTGAAAAAATTCTACCATATCGGAGATTTTCAATATAGGTTCTGGTCATCATTTTTCAACGTGTGTGATCGCTTATCTTTGAGGGTGATGGCAACTCTGGCTACCGAGGATGTTTTTATGCAAAATGCTTTTTGAAGCATCCATGTCAACCATGCCAAGGAGCGATGAATGCCGGATTATGCTGTTTTTTTTGTGTTTTTGTTTGGAATCACCGGGGGTAGCTTTTTGAATGTTTGTATTCATCGCCTCCCCCTGGGAGAGAGCATCGTCTTCCCATCGTCCCATTGTCCCCAGTGTCATACGGCCATTCTTTGGCGTGATAACATACCGTTGTTGGGATGGGTGCTGTTGCGGGGTCGGTGTCGCCATTGTCGGAATGCGATATCCCCCATCTATCCCTTGGTGGAACTTTTGGCGGGATTGCTTGCGGTACAGGTCGTAGTGCATGACGGCTTGCGTTGGGAAAACCTGATCGTGATCCTGTTGGGCTACGCTTTGATCGTCTTGTCTTTCATCGATTTTCGCCATTATATTCTCCCGGATGTCATCACCTTGCCGGGGATGGTGCTGGGGGTGGCGGTCGCTTGGAGTGGCTGGCTGGTGCCGACCTTGCCGGAGATCCGGGAATCTTTGATGGGGGTTGTCATCGGTGGTGGCGGCTTGTGGGCCTTCGGATGGACGTTTCAAAAAATCACCGGCAAAGTGGGGATGGGGTTCGGTGATGTCAAATTATTGGGGATGATCGGGGCCTGGATGGGATGGCAAGCCCTCCCTTTCACCCTCTTTTTTTCCGCCCTTGTTGGCAGCGTCGTCGGAATCGCCTGGATGGTGTGGGCCGGTCGTGATCGTTCCCAGCCCATTCCGTTTGGTCCCTATTTGGCGGGTGCCGCCTGGGCTTATCTTTTTGTCGGAGATGCGGTCTATGCCTGGTATCTGGGAAACGGCTGACGCAGACATCACGGTGTGTTATCCCCTGTTCCTGGTGGGATTGACCGGTTCCATGGGGTGCGGCAAAAGTACGGTGGGCCGTTTGTTTGCCGATAGGGGGGCTTGGATCATCGATACCGACCTCCTGGCGCGACAGGTCGTGGCCCCGGGCAGTCCGGGATTGAAGGCCGTCGTGGCTCGGTTTGGCGATTCTTTTTTGGAAGAGGGGGCGGAGACGGAAAAAGGGGCCAGACAACCCGGTTTGGACCGAAAAAAACTGGCCGATTGGATCTTCTCCCATCCCCAGGATCGGGTTGCTTTGGAAACGATGCTTCATGCCTGGATACTTCAGGCGGCCCGTGATGCGCTGCTCCAGAGGCTTGGTCATCGTCTGGAACCGGAAAACGGCCCTGCAACCATTGCCATCCTGGAAGTGCCGCTCCTCTTTGAGGCGGGATGGGATCGGTTGTGTGATTTGACGGTGAATGTCGCTTGTGGTCAACAACAATGGCAACGCTTGGCTTCTCGTGACACCATGTCCGATGCGGCGAAACGCCAGGCGATGGCGCGGCAACTCTCCGAAGAAGAAAAGAAAGTCCGTGCCCATCGCATCATCGATAACAGGGGTTCTTTGCAAGCCACTATCGACCAGGTGACACGTCTTTGGTCCGAATTTCAAATCCTTGCCCACAACCATCGTCGGCCCCTCTGGCCCGAAGTCTAGCACCACGATTCTTAACGAACCGGTAAAAAATGGTGGTTCTGTATAAAATAATGATTGACTTTATTTCGAACCCTGAGTAGCTTGCTATTCCGAAGGGCGAGTCAGGGAGTATTCGTTGAGGTATCCCCGCCAAGTGACCCTTTTCGCCGCTACTCTCGTGGGCCAAAAATCAGGACCAGATCCCAGCAGGAACCCAGTTTTAAGTCCCCGGCAGGTAACGAAGAGAACCGCAACCTATTAAGAACGCTGCGAAGA
The DNA here is from genome assembly GCA_015228925.1 of Magnetococcales bacterium. GTDB lineage: Bacteria > Pseudomonadota > Magnetococcia > Magnetococcales > UBA8363 > UBA8363. The sequence continues at coordinate 3,554 of JADGCQ010000170.1, forward strand.
TTTTAAGTGACGGGAAGTTTCTCGGCCCGGTCGTATTTTTTGATAATATTTTGCTTTGCCATACCGTATTGACCCTCCAACCGTTTACGGGCCGCGATGACGCATGTCCAGATTGGTCTGCGAACTACCCACCGGAAACAAAACATCCAACCCGATACCCGATCATACGAAATCATGTCCACCAATACCTCTGAAAAAACAGCGACCCTGAACCTTAAAGTACTCAAGGCCATGGGCGTTTCCGAACTCACTGCCCTCGCCGACGAAAAGAAGGTCGAGGGTTTCAACGGGATGCGTCGCCAGGAGTTGATCTACTCCATCTTGAAGGCCGAAAGCACCATCAATGGGCAGATTTACGGGGAGGGGGTGCTTGAGGTTCTCCAGGATGGTTTTGGTTTTCTGCGAGCGCCTGACACCAACTATCTTCCGGGACCCGATGATGTTTATGTTTCTCCTTCGCAGATTCGCCGGTTTGGTTTGCGGACGGGCGATGTTGTCGAGGGTCAGATTCGCGCCCCCAAGGAAAGCGAGCGTTATTTTGCTTTGTTGCGGGTAGAAAAAATCAATTATGAAGATCCCATCAAGACGCGCGGCAAAATTTTATTTGACAACCTGACCCCTCTTTATCCCGATGAGCGGTTGATCATGGAGGTGGAGGGGTGTCCAGAGGAAGACATGGGGACCCGGGTGATTGACCTGATCTGTCCCATTGGCAAGGGGCAGCGGGGGTTGATCGTTGCCCAACCTCGGACCGGCAAGACCATGTTGATGCAGAGCATTGCCCATTCCATTGCGATGAATCATCCCGATGTTTATCTTCAGGTTCTTTTGATTGATGAGCGTCCCGAAGAGGTGACGGACATGAAGCGTTCGGTGAAGGGGGAGGTAGTTTCCTCGACCTTTGACGAACCGGCCACCCGGCACGTTCAGGTGGCGGAGATGGTCATTGAAAAGGCCAAACGGTTGGTGGAACACAAGCGGGATGTGGTGATTCTTTTGGATTCCATTACGCGCTTGGCCAGGGCGTATAATACGGTAGCACCCCCTTCGGGAAAGGTATTGTCGGGTGGTATTGATGCCAATGCGTTGCAGCGTCCCAAGCGGTTTTTTGGGGCTGCTCGGAATGTGGAGGAGGGGGGATCGCTCACCATCATTGCCACGGCATTGGTGGATACGGGTTCGCGCATGGATGAGGTCATTTTTGAGGAATTCAAGGGCACTGGCAATATGGAGGTGCATTTGGATCGGAAGCTGGTGGAAAAGCGGATTTTCCCGGCCATTGACATTGCCAAGTCGGGGACACGTAAGGAAGAGTTGCTGACCAGTCGGGAAGAATTGGGTAAACTTTGGGTTTTGCGTCGTGTCTTGCTGCCCATGGGGCCGCAGGATTCCATGGGATTCTTGTTGGACAAGGTCAGAGCGACAAAAAATAATAGTGATTTTTTCTCCAGTATGAATAATTAAAATTCCATGGTCCTGATGGTTTTGTCAGGCCCTCCACGTTCTATTGAAGAGTTTGTCATGAAAAAAGAAATCCATCCTGAGTACACTGAAATCACGCTGACTTGTTCTGGGTGCAATCATTCGTTTACGACCCGGTCTACTGGAAAAAACACCACGTTGGGTGTGTGTTCCAACTGTCACCCTTTTTATACGGGCAAACACAAGCTGTTGGATACCGCTGGACGGGTTGAGCGGTTTATGCGCAAGTATGGTAAAGAGGGTAAAACGTCTATGGCGTAGTGGGTGGGGGGGATTATTTCCCCCCTAAAATTTTTGGTTTTAGGTCGGTTGCGCGTTTATTCAACGTATTGTTTTACCCCTTCCCATTGTAGTAACCAATGTTTTGTTTTTTCTCCTGCGCCGCCGCTGTAGCCGCCGAGCTTTCCGTGTTTGGCGATAATGCGGTGGCAGGGTATCAGGAGGGGGATTGGATTGGCGGCTAGGGCTTGTCCGATGGCTCTGGGGGCGGTGTTCAACTGTTCTGCCAATGCGCCGTAGGTGAGCCATTTTCCGGCGGTGATTTTGGAAACTTCTCCCCATATTTTTTGTTGAAAGGCGGTCCCTTGGGGTGCTAAGGGGAGGGTTGGGGGGTCAAAACATTTTGCAAAATATTTTTCGAGCCAAAGGCGCAATGATGGTTCCAGGGGATGGGGATTTTCGTGGGGTATGTGCTGTTGTGGGGGGGTGAAGGAGAGGATGATCAGGGCGTGATGGGAGAATCCTGCCCAGAGTGGTCCCAAGGGGGTGGTGATATGCGAGACGGCTTGGATCATTTGTTGATCTCTTTAAAAAATTATTAAAAGAAAAAAGGGGTCTGGGGGATTGCCCCCAGGGTTTTGAT
>JADGCQ010000171.1 GCA_015228925.1 Magnetococcales bacterium
GGCAATCCCCCAGACCCCTTTTTTCTTTTAATAATTTTTCAGAGGGGCAACAAATTATCGAATGTCAACACGACCTAAGTCTATTGATTAAACTGTGGTCAGAGATTCCGCGACATCGAACACAGTTTCTACCCCATCATCCCAGCCATCCCATAAGAAGTCATTCGCCTTGTTATCGGCAATCAGACGGAAAGCATACCGAACTTGTTCTTCGTAGAATTCGCAAAAGGCCCCGATGCGATCCATGCCACCATTCATCTCATGGGCTTCCGCAGGACAGGGTGATCCACAAAAATGGCGGATGGCACAAGATCCACAGGGTTCAAAGCGATCCACATCCCGCTGGGTTACTTTGTTGAATGCGTCGCTTGTCATGGCTTGTTCAATGCTACCGGAAAAGATGTTGCCGCCACGGAAGTTTTTCAAGCCAATAAATTCGCTACACGGATAGAGATCCCCGTTGGCAGAAAGGGCAAAGAAAGCGCGTCCTCCACCACACGGTGAAATATCACACATGAGACGTCGGGCCGTCGGGGCTAAAATAGCCAAGAGAATGTTGGCAAAGTTTGCCACGACCAATTTGCGCCCCGTTTTTTTGTAAAGGGCATGGGATCGTTCCAGAGCGGCAATAAAAGGGGCAGCCGCGAGGGTATCATCCACACGGACCTTGCGGGATTCTGGCAAGGTGCAGCGTGTCATATTCAAAAGACAGGAGGGTACTTCCCGCTCGTGAAGAAATTCCACCATGGATGACAACGAATCCACATTCTCTTGGGTTACGGTTACGATGACACTGAACCCTTCAGTGCCGCGCAAGCGATCAATGGCCGAAAGGACAGCATCATGAACCGGCAGTTTACCACGGAACGATTTTCGGGTCAGATGGGTGATCTGTTCCGTCGGGCCGTCCAGGGAGAGACCAATGCTGACATGGTGTGAGGTTAAAAACCGAAGAGTCTCATCATCCAGAAGGGTGGCGTTGGTCTGGATTCCGAAAATAAAATCATCTTTGAAGGTTTCGATTCCAGACTGAACGACTTTAAAGTTCATCAAGGGTTCTGCCCCATGGAAAATAATCCGAGGACGACGATCCGAGGGCATTGTTTTGGAAAAATATTCTTTGAGAACAGTCAGAGCCTCGTGAAGTTTTTCCTGCGACATATGCGCACCGCTACGACGCATTTCCGAGGGGATATAGCAGTAAGTACAATCCAGATTGCAACGGTCGGTGGGGTTAAAATAGACCGCCGACGGTTGCAAACCAAAACGCAAGTTTTTTATCTCGCGGGTAAAGTCGGCAGATTTTTCCATGTAGGAAGCCACCAACCCACCTTCGGTCAACAGGTCTCCCATTTTGCTTTTTCGTACCAGGGTCCAGAAGGCTGATCGGGGATCCACCATCGCCAAATGGGTGGCGTGGCCAACATCCACCGGCACCAGTGAGGGACCGGCACCACTGTTGATAAACCGTCCTCGCAGTGACGAGACCCCAGCTATGCCGGTCGCTTTTTCTGGCATCATGATAGTTTCTTGTCCATCAAAATGTAATGGGAGAGGCCGACACCTTCAGCGGTACAACTTTTCCTCTGGGCTAAGACATCATACGGGCATTCCATGGCTTGCTTTTCATTGTTTTTCGGGGAATTTGTTTGTGTTTGCGTGTTTGCGATAGGTTTCATGCGGCATTCTCCTCTTTGCGATTGGCGAAAAAAAAAAGGTTCCAACCCACGACCTCTAATATAGAGGTCGCAGATTGGAACCTTTTTCCATGGGGTTCCCAGTAACACCTTTCAAGTCCTTACAGGTCTTCTGACTTCCGGATCAACTGCATCTCCTGCACCTTCCCACTGGATCGTTACAGTAGTGGCTGGTATTACCCGCAGGATGCATCCCCGGTCACAGCGGTGGGACCGTTACGGTTTTTCACCGTATTCCGAGTTGTAAGGAACCCGAATCTAACCGCGCCCATTTAAACTTAGCCCTTGCAGACATGTCAAGGGTTAATGTTTAAAAAAACAGGCCACAAATTTTTCCTTCCCATTGGTTTACAATCACTGATCTCAACCATCCAAGGAGAAGCGCATAAGCCCTTGTGCGGACACCTTTAACCCGTAAAGACGAATCCTCTTGCGGGGGTGCTACCTTAATTGATACCCTGATCTGGTCGTCGGTTCTTTTTACCATGCACTTGCTGTTTATTGTTTATAATGCCAACACGTTGTATATTCTCTGGGGAATATTGGATGAAAACAAATCAGGAATCAAGAAAAATTACGATCATGACTGTGGATGATGAACCGGAGATCATCAAAAGCATCGAACGCTACCTTCGGTTTCAACCGCAATTCAGCGAAGTGAACTTTGTCGGTGCCCAATCGTTTGATGCCGCGTTGTCGATGTTAGAAGATGAAAATCCAGCGATCATATTTCAGGATATCAACCTTCCCGATGGGAACGGCCTTCAGTTCGTCAAACAAGCGAAGAAAAAATATCCCATGATTCAGTTTGTCGTGATCACTGGGGCCAGCGACCTGGATCGGGCCATGGAAGCTCTTTCATTTGGTGCGGCAGATTATGTAAAAAAACCCCTTTCCATGGAACTTGTAGGGAAAATCGCTGCCGAGGCCCTGGGACGTTGTGATCGTTGGGGCGAATTGTTGTGGGAGGAGTATTTGTCAGAAGAAGAAGCGGGGGAGAATTCTGAGGGTTAACGCTTCCCTTATCATGAGTAATGCCTACCTTGAATTGATATCGGCTGAGGATAGAGAATGAAATCTGATACGGAAAGCATGTCGTCTCATCATCGGCGATCTCACGAGCGTGTTCTTTTTAAACATGATGTTGTGCTGGAGCTTGTCGGCGGGAAATCCGTATGGGGAATGACCCGTAATGTCTCCTTGCGTGGTGTGTTTCTCGTTGCCGCAAACGTCCCCCCTGACGTAGGAACTGGCAATGAGGGCCTTCTGAAGTTAAATATTTCAAACTCAGTGAAGACGTTTCCTTGTCGGGTGGTCTATGTTCGGGATAATGGAATTGGAATTGAGTTGCAACAAAAAGGGATTGACTTCGGTGCAACCCTGACTGAAGCACTCATGCAGGAAACCTTGATCCGGTTGGGAGCAGATATCAACGTTGCGGATCATCTACAGTTAAAACTGCTGAAACCATCACAAAAATATCAGGAAAGTTTGCCAAAAGTTCGGCTTATCAAAATCAGCGGAAGTCACATGGAATTCTTGTTCCCTGCCTCATCTGGCTGGTCTCCAGAACCGGGAGATTGCCTTAATCTGGAAATCCGTAAACACCCATATACGCCGATTGCTGTCGAGGGCGTGGTGCGATCCGTCGCAAAGGCGAACGCCAAGGACTCCATGAATTCTGATGATAAAGTGTGTTCACTTCTTTTACCCGCAATGCCGAAAAACACAGAAGGTGCCATCAAAGCGTTGGTACGCGATCTTCACACTAAACGGTTGGAAAATATAGCCATACAGCGGGCATCCAATTTTGCTTTACATTCTGGATCAGATCAGAAACCTAAAGCGCGACCGGAATTGCGCAAGGATCTAGAAAGATTCTTCGGAAACAGATCACGTTGAAGTGGATCAAAATCTCGGCTAACGGGTATTCGGTCAATTTCCAATCTTCGCAGTTTCACAAGATCTTAGCATCGATTATCTTACAATAGATACTCGTTTGCGCCAACGGTGTAGGAAGTCTGTCTGAAAAATGAATACCCAGATAAAAAACATCATAAAAATTGCACTCACTATCGCATTGAGCGAGGGTGTGATCATGGTGTTTTTGTCCGAACCTGATACAATTGTCAATTATTCACTAAAAAACGAAATATTGAAAAGTCTTCTAGATCCTGTTTTACTCACAATTTGTACCGTTCCTCTTGTATATTTCTTAGTCATCAAACCTTACAATCTAGAAAATAAGGCGTGTTTTCAGATCAAAACTATTATTATGATGTTAGTTTTGATTATTTTTATTGCAGAACTGTTCACCATGACGTTTCTCTATTGGCTCCAACATGATTTGACAGTGTGGCAAAGTAATGTTATTGATAGCATATTTGTTACGTTATTATGCACTCCGTTAATTGATTATTTGGTGTTGCAGAGGTGTAGACCCCATTTCTCAAACCAGACGGGTGTAGGGAAGGCTCCGTACATCTTCATTATTTCCATTGCTATTATACTGGCGATCCTTGTTTTTATCGTGATGGCCGGAATTGAAACACTTTCTGGATTGAGAGCTTTTGTTGGTGCTGAAGGGCTGTGGTCAAAGAGCCAGAAAGGTGCTGTCATTCACTTGGTTCGGTATGCAGTGACGCGCGAAGATCGAGAATATGAAATATTCCAAAAACTTTTGGAAAAACCATTGGGGGATAAACAGGCCCGATTGGAACTTGAAAAGGAAAATCCTGATCTTGAAGTGGCTTATGAGGGGTTGATACAAGGAGGCAATCACCCGAATGATGTGCGTAGCATGGCATATCTTTTTAGAGAGTTTCGTCATTTTGATCCCATTGATCGGGCCGTTAGAATATGGGAGCAAGCCGATGGCTTGATTACTCAATTGGACGCCCAGGGAAAGAAAATGTATCAGCTTGCTTCGTCGGGTGTCCAAATATCCAAGGATGAAATCGAGAAAAATACTGGAGAGATCCTGATCCTCGATCATCAGTTGACCACTTTGGAAGATGATTTTTCTTTGGCCCTTGGTGAGGCATCCAGGTGGGCAAACAAACTGCTTTTTCTATTGATGGCAGGGAGTACGGCAATCGTACTCATCATCTGCGTTTGGCTCATACTTTTCACAGGTAAAATATTTGGTAAATTACAGTCGTATAACGATGACCTGTTATTAATGTCAATGGACTTGAAGAAGCACACCAGCGAGTTGGAAGAGATGGTCCAAGCCCGTTCCAAACAGTTGATTCACGCAGAACGTCTCGCCACTTTAGGGACTTTTTCTGCGGGCATGGCGCATGAGATCAATAATCCCAATTCTTTTATCCTGGGGAATATTGAATTCCTTAAGCAATACTGGGGTATCGCACGACCCATTCTTAATGACCATCAGAAACAGGACGCAACAGGTCGGGTCGGGTCATTTATGGATGAGGTGGAAGCGACTCTGGAGGGGATGCAGGACGGTTGTCACAGGATATCCAAGATCGTTAATAGCCTGAAGTCTTACTCTCGTGGTGGCATGGAAGCCGACAAGGTGGAGTGCCGCCTGATGGAGCCTGTCACCGATGCTCAGTATTTGTTGCAACATCGTTTGAAAAAAGGTTTTACTTTGACGCTGGATGTGCCAAAAGATCTTTATATAGTCTGTGATCGGCAGCAGATGAGTCAGGTATTTGTCAATCTTATTAATAATGCCATGGACGCTTTGGAAACCATGGGCGAAGATTACGAGAAACAAATAAGAATAACCGGTGAAATTTTGGATAATCATATATGGATTCGGGTCATCGACAATGGTCCCGGTATTCCCGAAGATGCTGAGGGGCGGATATTTGATCCGTTTTACACATCCAAAGGCAAGACTAAGGGAACCGGTCTTGGACTATCGATTGTCCATGGAATCATAGAGGATCATGCGGGACAGATCACTGCCTATTCAACATCGACAAGGACGGAAGGTGCAGAACTTCTGATTATTTTACCGAACCGGGAGACTTACTTGAAAATTCGGCATTCACGGAAACGTAGTTGAGTGGCTTGATCTGTATTTTTATTAGAATTATTGAAATAAAATATTGGTCATTGTTGTTATGCGTAAGTGATTCTCTAGGTCGTGTTGACATTCGATTATTTGTTGCCCCCCTGAAAAGTTATTAAAAGAAAAAAGGGGTCTGGGGGATTGCC
>JADGCQ010000172.1 GCA_015228925.1 Magnetococcales bacterium
AAAATCAAAACCCTGGGGGCAATCCCCCAGACCCCTTTTTTCTTTTAATCATTGAGTTTTTTCCAAACAAGGAACCGGACGGATGAATCGTGCAACTTTTAAAAAATGGGGTCCGTTCATCCTGTTGCTGGCCTTTTTTTCTTTTTGGCTCGTTTGGAAAAAACCAGCACACCAAGAGGTACATTCCACAACACATCTGGCCATGGGTACACTGGTCACCGTTTCTACCTGGGGGGTTGCAACATCCGTCGAAGAAAAGGCAGTGGTCCAGATATTTGCCCGGATCGATCAGGTTGAGGAATTGGCCAGCCGCCAGAAAACAGGCACGCCGGTGTATCAAATCAATCATGTCACGCCAGGAACCCCCGTGGTCGTACCAGAAGAATTGGCGACCATCCTGGCGGCAGGATTGGAAATGCATACCGCATCCCACGGAGCCTTCGATCCAGGTCTGGGGTTTTTGTCCGATCTTTGGGGATTTGGTCATGGTCTCCCCGACGTTGGTAAAATTCCCGCAGCCACCGAACTCACTGCCTGGTTGCATGAACGCAAAAAAAACACCGATTATGGAATCAAATTGGTCCAAGAACCCAGTGGTGCCATGACCGTCCAGGTGGATGGGTATCCCTTCACCTTGGACCTGGGGGCCATCGCCAAAGGCTACGCCTTGGATAAGGCCATGGAGACCATGAAACAATCGGGTGTCCAAAATGGCTTGATCATCGGTGGTGGTGATATGATCATCACAGGTTCCAAAGGGGGTCAGCCCTGGCGTATCGGCATTCAGCATCCCAGAGATCACGATAAAATCATGGCCTCTTCCGAAATCAAGGGAGATCTGGCCATGGCGACTTCCGGTGATTATGAACGTTTTTTCATGGTCGATGGCGAACGGGAACACCATATCCTCGATCCGCAAACCGCAAAACCTTCCCGTTCAGGCTTGATTTCGGTCTCTATTCAAACCCAAAAAGCGATGACAGCCGATATGCTGAGTACGGCGGTGTTTGTCATGGGGATGGAAAAGGGGCGGAAATTCATCGAAAAAATGGCGGGTGTCGAAGGAATGTTGGTGACGGAAAACGGAGAACGGTGGAAAAGTCCTGGGTTTCAAGGTCAATGGTTGGAGGGACCATGAAAGGGATGGCGGGTTGGCGGCACTGCACCAATGCAACGGACCGCTGGTTGATGTTGATTTCAGCCTTGGGGGTCATGGGTCCGTGTTGGTGGACGCTTCAAAGTCAGCCAGAGGGGATGGTGGTCATCAGGGATGCGCAAGCTTATGAAACGGTCTGGCCTTTGAGTCAAAACACCACCATGCAGGTTGTGGGACGGTTGGGGCCGGTTACGGTGGAAGTCCAGGATCACCGGGTGCGACTTTTGGAATATCAAAGTCCCCGGTTGGTTGGAACCATGATGGGCTGGATCGGCAGACCGGGACAAATGACCGCCTGTATCCCTTGTGGCGTGATCATCCAGGTCAAAGGTCACGATGGGGAGGGGGGATCCTCTTCCCCAAATCACTACGATGGTATTGCCCGATGAGTCATACGGGCCAACCAAACATCCCAAAAATTCGACCGGAACTCTACTTGGTGTATTGGTCGGCGGCTGCGGTTGCGGCCCATTGGTTGGAAAGCGGTTTGCCTTACGCCGGACCTTGGTTCAAACTGGGTTTGGCCAATATTTTTGTCCTGGTGGCCTGGTTTCAGTTGGGGTGGCGTGCCGCCATGGGGGTTTCCATTTTGCGGGTACTCGCCGCTTCCATGATTTTGGGAACGTTTCTGTCGCCAACCTTTTTTCTGAGCTTGTCAGGGGCCATGGGGGCATTGTTGGCTATGGGGGGTGTGAAAGCGTTGCGGTTGCATGTCGGCCCGGTCGGGCTTTCCATCCCCGCCTCTCTGGCCCATATGACGGCCCAGGTGAGCGTCGCTTACCTGTTGATTATCGGTCATCCGGGACTTTTTACCGCATTGCCTTGGTTTTTGATCGGCTCCTGGGTCACGGGTGTGTTGAACGGTCTGGCGGCATGTTTCATTTTGCGCCAATTGACGGGTGAAGCCCATTTCAAAGGGGACGTTTCCCGGTGAATCATCGCCGTTTCATCCTGGCCCTTGTTCAAGCGGTGATCATTCACGCCGTGGTTTTATGGTTTTTGGATGGTTGGACGGTTCCCACACCGCTCAAACGGGAAGAAATCCTTGTCCCGGTGGAACTGATCCAGGTTCAAGATGAAAAAGTGGCCCCAGAGGCACCAGAAAAGCCGGATCTATTGGCTCAGGTCAACAGGATTGCCAAGGATCAACCATCCAAAACCGAATCGTTGTCGCTCCCCAAACCGTTTTCGGATCCCGTCCTCGGTCGTTCCATGGCAGGAGGTCAGGAACAAGCGATTGCCCTGCCAGAACCATCGAGCCGTCAAAAGGCCCCCCTGAAGGCGGAAAATCAAAAAGATGTCGTCGATTTTCCAGATAAGAAAAAAAAAGAGTCTCCCAAAACCAATGGCAAAGCACAACGTCGGGAACAGGCACTTTCCAAACCCTTGAATCTTTCTCCTACCCTTTCGGAACTGAACCGTTGGGATGATGAACTGAAAGTACGGGATGATTCCCAGGGGGGACGGGAACAAACCCTGGACCTCAATACCAGCAAGGTCCGTTATGCGGTTTATTTTTCCCGTTTGAAAGAACGGATCGAACAGGGATGGATTTATCCCCAAAGGGCAAAGAATCAAAATTTATCAGGTCATTTACGTATCAAATTTACCATTGGCCGCGATGGCCGTTTGTTGGATATTAAAATTTTACGCAGTTCCGGTGAAACGGTTTTGGATGAATCGGCATTGAATGCGGTCAAAGCGGCAGCCCCCTATGCCCCGTTTCCAGAACATTGGAAATTGGAAAAAATCCATGTCACTACAAGTTTTGAATATATCCTTCGGAAAGGTTTATTTGGGCGATGATTGATTGGGAATTCCCCTATTCTGAAAAACTTTTAAAATTTTATCAGAATTCTGGGCGTCATTTGCCCTGGCGTGGCGACGGGGATCCCTACCGGATTTGGATTTCCGAGGTCATGTTGCAACAGACGGGTGTTGCGGCGGTAAAAGGGTATTATGGTCGTTTTTTGAGCCGATTTCCGACGGTGGCTGCATTGGGGGCGGCGGATCTCCAGGAGGTGCTGAGGGAATGGCAGGGGATGGGGTACTATCGACGGGCGGAAAATCTTCATCGGGCCGCCAGGATCATTCGGGATGACTTGGGGGGGCAGTGCCCGGAGACGTTTGAAGGGTGGTTGGCCTTGCCGGGGATTGGCCGCAGTACGGCAGGGGCCATTATGGCCATTGGATTCAATCGCCGGTATGCCATTCTTGATGGTAATTGCAAACGGGTGTTGTCCCGGGTCATCGCCTTGGACGAACCGATGGATAGCAGTCAGGGGATACGCACTCTGTGGCATTGGGCGACCCAATTGACGCCGCAGGATCGCCCAGGCGACTATGCCCAGGCGATCATGGATTTGGGGGCCACGGTGTGTACGCCGAGAACGCCCCGTTGTTTGGAATGTCCGTGGCTTGCTGGTTGTCGGGCTGCGGTGTTGCAAACGGTGGCCGATTATCCCCACCGTTCCAAGCCCAAAGAGCGGCCCAAATACAGCCAGGTTGCGATATTGGTGCAGGATGCGGGGAGGGTCTTGCTGCGCAAACGACCAGCCGGGGGGTTGCTTGCGGGATTGTGGGAACCCTTGTCGGTACCCCGCGAAAGTTTTCGGCCACCACCTTCTGAAGCGGATCAGGTGGTCGAACTGTTATGGCAACACTGGCAGGTTTTGGGTCGGGAGATGACCATGCTTGGCAAGGTTCAACACGCTTTTACCCATTTTCATCTGACGGTATGGGTCTATTCTTGCCGATATGTTTCGGGATGGCCGCAGGGGGAGGGGATTGGGTGGGCGGACCATGGTTCCGATAGGCCGGTATCGTCGTTACACGCCAAGGTGTTGGCGGTGTCTGGATTTTCCAAATAAGGGAGGTTAAAAATGAAAATCGGGTTGAAGTATTGGATCATTTTTGGGTTTATTTCATGGATATGGCCAAGTCATGTCATGGCGGGATCGGAAGCGGTGGCGACCATGGCCTTGAAGGATCTTTCTGGGAAGACGATCCGGTTGGAAGATTTCAAGGGTAAGGTGGTGATCGTTAATTTTTGGGCGACGTGGTGTCCCCCCTGTTTGGATGAAATTCCCGATTTGATCGCATTTCAGAAGGAGAATGGCAAAAAGGGGGTGCAGATCATTGGGGTCAACTATATGGAACGTTCGGATGAGGGGCATCTTAGGGAGTTTGTTCGGACGCAAGGGATTAATTATCCCATCGTGTATGATAACAACGAAACCATTGAAACATTTTCGCGGGCATTGGGCGGTGTGTATGGCCTTCCGGTGACCAAGGTGATCGATCGTGGAGGAAAATTGGTTGGTTCCTATGTGGGTGGGTTGACGGCGGAACAGTTGGGAGAGTTTGTCAAATCGGTATTGTAGTGTGAGGTGGGTATCATGCATAAAAGCAAGAAATTCATGATTGTTTGGAGTAATGCCCCGGACAAGGCGTCTGCCGAAAAAATTGCCCATGGATTATTGGAAAAGCGGTTGGCGGCTTGTGTCCATGTGTTTCCGGCGGGAGTGTCCATTTATCGTTGGGAAGGAAAGGTGCATCAAGGGGAGGAATGGACGCTGATGATCAAAACGCGGCGCAAACGGGTCAGACCGTTGGTTGAAGAGATCAAGAGGATGCACGCCTATGATGTTCCTGAAATTTTAGTTTCCCCGGTGGTCGGGGGTTTGCGGGATTATTTATCGTGGGTCGATGAAGAGACTCGCCTTTAGTGGGGAATGTTCAACCATGGAAATCAGTTATGCGACCGCTTTGGCAGCGGGGTTGCTGTCGTTCATCTCCCCCTGCGTATTGCCTTTGGTGCCGGCTTACATCAGCTATATGTCCGGGGTATCGGTAGACAGTCTGCGCAGCGAAGGGGTCTCCAAGCTGGGTCTGCGCGCAGGAATCACCAGCTTGGTTTTTGTCCTGGGATTTTCCACAGTTTTCATCCTCATGGGTGCCTCGGCAACCGTTTTGGGAAGCTTGCTCCAAAGCCATGCCCGCATTTTTTCCAAGGTGGGCGGCGTGTTGATCGTGTTGTTTGGTTTGCACACCATGGGATTGTTCCGTATCGGCCTCTTGAATTTTGAGGCCCGGTTCAATGAGATCAAGAAGCCGGCGGGCTTTTTGGGGGCCTATGTCATCGGGCTGGCGTTTGCATTTGGCTGGACCCCGTGTGTCGGCCCCATTTTGGCGGCCATTCTGGCATTGGCGGGGGGACGGGAGAGCGTCGGGGAGGGGATTGCCTTGCTGGCGGTTTATTCGGCGGGTTTGGGGTTGCCATTTATCCTGGCGGGGTTACTCACCCATCTGTTTTTAGGCTTTTTCCAAAAAATGCGCCGCTACATGCGCTGGATTGAATGGATTTCTGGCATTTTCTTGATCGTGGTCGGTGTCATGATATTTTTCGGCGATTTCAATAGGTTTGCCATACTTTTGATGCAATGGTTTCCCTTCTTGGCGTCGGTAGGGTAGGGGATTCGACAAGAATTCTTACTTTTTTTGAATTTTTATGTTGACGCCATCCCACCGGTTTGCTAGAGTACGCCTTCCCTGGTGAGGCGATGTATCGCTCAAGCGGCCAAGTGGTTCTGGAAGTGGCTCGAATGAGGTTTCTCACGCAAGGGTGTTCTTTGACAATCTAATGTAACCATAGGTGTGGGCGCATACTCATGTCAGCTC
>JADGCQ010000173.1 GCA_015228925.1 Magnetococcales bacterium
TAAAGTCAAGACCCTGGGGGCAATCCCCCAGACCCCTTTTTTCTTTTAATAGTTTATCGGATCATGACGCCGCCTCAATGGGCAGATTGGACAACCTGCTGACATACCCTGGCAAAATCGCGCCGTTTGATCCACACCCGCGAAGCCGGTTCCCCCTCGGCAAACTGGGCCATCTCCGCCATAGCAGTCTCCTCCTCCCGCATGGCCACCTGCAAATCAATCTGCCCCTTTTCCAAAGCCCTCTCCACCAACACGGTCACACGCTCATGACCCACATCAATATAACCACCACTTAAAACAAACCGTTGTTCCAGGACACCGCCATCCATAACTACCGTCAACTCTCCCGCCACCAAGAGAGAAATCAAAGGGGTATGCCCAGGAAGAACGCCAAAACGGCCATCCTTTCCAGGGGCCGTGATAAACTTGGACCTCCCAGAAACAAGCAATTTTTCAGGGGTGACCACATCCAGTTGAAAGGTATCTCCCATAAAACCCACTCCCCTTATAGGGACAGCCGTTTGGCTTTTTCGATGGCATCATCAATGGTCCCCACCATGTAAAAAGCCGCCTCGGGAACATCATCATGCTTGCCTTCAAGAATCTCCTTGAACCCACGAATGGTCTCGGCCAAAGGAACCAAAACCCCTTTTTGTCCCGTAAACGCCTCGGCAACATGGAAGGACTGGGAGAGAAAACGTTGAATTTTACGGGCACGCGATACCGTAAGTTTGTCATTCTCCGAAAGTTCATCCATACCCAAAATGGCAATGATATCCTGGAGAGATTTATAGGTCTGCAACACCTCCTGCACCTTCCGCGCAATCTGATAATGCTCCAGGCCAACCACCTGCGGATCCAAAATGCGCGATGTGGAATCCAATGGATCCACCGCCGGATAAATCCCCATCTCGGCGATCTGCCGAGAAAGAACGGTGGTCGCATCCAAATGGGAAAACGCCGTCGCCGGAGCCGGATCGGTCAAGTCATCCGCAGGGACATAAATAGCCTGTACCGAAGTGATGGAGCCGGTTTTGGTGGAAGTAATCCGCTCCTGAAGTGCCCCCATGTCCGTGGCCAACGTCGGCTGATAACCCACCGCCGAAGGGATCCGTCCCAACAACGCCGACACCTCGGAACCCGCCTGGGTAAAACGGAAAATGTTATCGATGAAAAGCAACACGTCCTGATTTTGGACATCGCGGAAATATTCCGCAACCGTCAATCCCGTCAAAGCAACACGGGCACGGGCACCGGGCGGTTCATTCATCTGACCATACACCAACGCTGCCTTGGAATTTTTAAAATTTTTGGGATCGATCACCTTAGAATCGATCATTTCATGGTAAAGATCATTCCCTTCGCGGGTCCGCTCGCCCACACCCGCAAACACGGAAAAACCACCATGCCCCTGGGCCACGTTGTTGATCAACTCCATGATCAAAACAGTCTTGCCCACCCCTGCCCCACCAAACAGCCCAATTTTTCCCCCCTTGGCATACGGTGCCAATAAATCCACAACCTTGATACCAGTCTCAAGAATCTCCGATTCGGTCGATTGCTCCGAAAAAGTAGGTGCCTGGCGGTGCAAAGGGAGAAAATCATCGGTTTGGATCTCCCCCAACTCATCCACCGAATCACCCACCACATTCATGATCCGACCCAGTGTTTGATTCCCCACGGGAACCATGATAGGCCTACCGGTATCCACAACCTCCGTACCACGCACCATACCATCGGTGCTATGCATGGAGATGGTTCGGACGGTCCTTTCACCAATGTGCTGTGACACCTCCAAAACCAAGCGCGGCAGCCCTTCCCGCTGCATGTGCAGGGCATTGAGAATGGCCGGAAGCTCGCCATCGAATCGCACATCGACCACCGGTCCAATCACCTGAACCACCCGTCCCACATTTTTGCTCATTGGTAAAGACTCCGTCCATTGGCTGGATTATTCAACGAACCGCACACGCCCCCGAGCCACACCCCCAGCTTACTGAGTCGGACCCACATGAAAATTTGGCCGGCTCCGCGACCTGACCCCGACAACCCACCTAACCTTTCAAAGACTCGGCACCACCGATGATCTCCATCAATTCGGTGGTGATGGCCGCCTGCCGGGTCCGATTATACTTGATGTTCAGCTTGCGAATCATATCCCCCGCATTGCGCACCGCATTATCCATAGCCGTCATGCGCGCCCCCTGTTCCGAGGCATCTGATTCCACCAAAGCCTGAAACAACTGAACCGAGACACTATGGGGGAGCAGTTCCGCCAAAACCTCCCCCTCTTCCGGTTCATACATGGGCGAACTTCCCTGATTCCCCTGGCTCACCTCAACGGTCATGGGGATAATTTGCTTCCAGGTCAATTCAATACTCAAGGCCGATTTAAAGGTGTTGAAGGCCAGGATGCAAACATCAAATTCCCCTTTGGAAAAATCGCCCAATATCTTGGTCGTCAAATCGGCATCCACACGATCAAAGCGCAACCCCTTGGTCATCCCCGTAATCGAACGACGCACGAGAGAACCATACTGCCGCTTCAGGACATCAAACCCCTTGCGGCCCACACAGGTGATGGTCACAACATGACCACTCTCCTGAAGGGAATGGATTTTCGCCCGGACGGCCCGAATGACACCGCTGTTAAAACTGCCGCACAACCCCCTATCCGAGGTGAACACCACCAGTTCCACCCGCTTGCCCTTGGCCGGAGCCAACAGCGGAGGGGCGGATTGGGGATCCATGGACGCCGCCAACGCACCAACCATCCGGCGAATGTGTTGACTGTAGGGTCTGGCGGATTGGGCACGCTCTTGAGAGCGGCGAAGCTTGGCCGCAGAGACCATCTTCATGGCTTTTGTGATCTGCTGGGTATTCTTAACCGAGCGGATTCGATTGCGCAGACTTTTCAGATTGGCCATTTTTTGGCTTTCCGGTCAGCAGGTAAAATGCATGAGCATCGATCATATCCCATGGGATCAGGCTTTCGACGATGAATCGTTCCCCGCAGCACTTTCAAACTTGGCAACCAACGCGGTGAGAAGCCCCTTCAACCGTTCCTCGGTGGCATCGGAGAGTTTCTCTTCCTTACGAATCGTCTCCAGCAAATCGGCATGTTGACCACGGACATGTTCCAAAATTCTGGCTTCCATCGCCGCGATATCGCGGACGGGAACGCTATCCAAAAGCCCACGGGTACCCGCAAACAGGACAACCGCCTGCTCCGCCATGGAGAGCGGATTATATTGCGCTTGTTTGAGCAACTGCATCAAACGCTCGCCCCGATGGAGCAGTTTTTGGGTGGAAGCGTCCAAATCGGATCCGAACTGGGCGAAAGCGGCCATTTCACGATATTGTGCCAAATCGAGGCGCAAGGAACCCGCCACCTGCTTGGTCGCCTTGACCTGCGCCGCGCCACCCACGCGGGAGACCGAAAGCCCCACCGAAATCGCCGGCCTCATCCCTGAATAGAACAGCTCCGATTCCAGGAAGATTTGACCATCGGTGATGGAAATCACGTTGGTGGGGATATAGGCGGAGACATCACCACCCTGTGTTTCGATGATAGGAAGTGCCGTCAAGGAACCACCACCGAGGGCATCACTCAACTTGGCAGCCCGTTCCAGAAGGCGCGAATGGAGATAGAACACGTCACCCGGATAGGCTTCACGCCCTGGAGGACGACGCAGCACCAGAGACATCTGACGATAAGCGACCGCCTGTTTGGAGAGATCATCATAGATGATCAGGGCGTGCATACCGTTGTCACGAAAATATTCCCCCATGGAGCAACCGCTATAAGGGGCCAAAAACTGCATCGGAGCCGGATCGGACGCTGTCGCCGCCACCACGGTGGTATAGGCCATGGCCCCATTGTCTTCGAGGATTTTGACCACCTTGGCCACGGTAGAGCGTTTCTGACCGATGGCGACATAGACGCAATAGACCGGGGCATCGGTTTCATGCGTCCGTTTTTGGTTGATGATGGCATCCACCGCCACGGCGGTTTTTCCGGTTTGGCGGTCACCGATGATCAACTCACGCTGGCCGCGTCCGATGGGAACCAGGGCGTCCAACGCCTTCAGGCCGGTATAGAGTGGTTGATGCACCGATTTACGGGAGACGATACCGGGAGCGACCACCTCCACCAAGCGTGATTCCTTCGCCCCCACTGGCCCCTTGGCATCGATAGGAATACCCAGACCATCGACGACGCGCCCCAGGAGTTCCTTACCCACAGGGACTTCGACGATACGTCCGGTTCGTTTGACGGTAGACCCTTCCTTGATTCCAGAATCATCGCCGAAGATAACCGCACCGACGTTATCTTCTTCAAGGTTGAGTGCCATCCCCAAGGTTCCATCGGGGAAGGAAATCAACTCCCCCGCCATGACCTTGTCCAAGCCGTGGATTCGGGCGATACCGTCTCCGACGGCGATGACTTGGCCCACCTCCGAGATTTCCACCTCTTTGCCGAAGTCGGCAATCTCTTTTTTGATAATTTCGCTAATTTCGGCAATACTGATCTGCATCGAATTACCCTCTCAATTGCGCTTTCAACCGGTTCAATTGACCACGCACCGAATAATCCATCATGACGCTACCAATCCGCACGATCATGCCACCAAGAAGATCGGGATCCAGCCCAAAATCGAGGCGGACATCCTTGCCGGTCTTGGTAGAAAGAAGTTTGGCCAAACGCTCTTCATGAACTTTGGTCAAAGGTTTGGGCGCGGAGACCCGAACGGTAACCACACCGCTTTGCTCTTCTTCGATACGACTGTAAGCGGCGACAATATCACTGACCAGGATCATGCGTCTTTTGTGGATCAGGAGTTTCAGGAAATTGGCCGTCAGGGGATCACTTCCGCTTTGGGACAGGAAGGCGTCAATGATCTTTGATTGCCTTTCGCGGGAGATTGTCGGATTGGCAAGCAGGGGTCCGAGTTCCGGCGTCGCCGCACCGACTGCCACGAACTGGCGCAGATCATCACCGATTTTTTTCAGCAAACCACGGTCGCTTGCCAGTTCTGCAAGTGCCGAAGCGTAACGTTTGGCCAGGGTGCTTGAATGCACGATAGGGGAACCCTTGCAATACGGTTAAAGAACTTTTCCACCAAGGCAAGGGGATCATGTCACACGGGGGGGTCCATAGCGGACTCAAACCAGCCCAAACCACCCTCCAACCTTACCGTGACGACACCCATCCATCGACTGAACCCTTGCACTGGAACTCTTCTCCTCCAAACACACAACAACTCCATATCACACATTTCCATCCCTGTTCAATGTTCCATTTCCATTTTGTGATGACGCACCCAAAAGCACTCTCGCGTTCACCCGTCTGGTATCGGTCCCAATTTTCAACGTGCTGTGTCCCCAAGTTTCCCATCGGCATCTCAATCCCCTTTTCAAGCGGGGCGATGACTGCAAGGCATCGAGAAGATGCGCAGCAGCAAGGCATGAAGAAGAGAGAAACGTTTTGCTGCCCAGATGACCGTAGCGTGGTGTTTCAAGACCTGACCCTTAAGTTTCTGCAAATGTCGTAATGCAAGACCTGACCCCATTTCCGCGCTTGACCCCATTTCCGCTGTGCGTTTTTGGTATCGACTGGTTACCAAAAAAACAATGCAAAGTTTTCTCTGAAATTGACGTCATACCTTGCCTGAGAAAACATCATCCAGGGACTGGGCATCTACAAATCGAAGACTCCACTCCTCCAAGGAGGGAAGCTCGGCCTTGGCTATCTTTTCG
>JADGCQ010000174.1 GCA_015228925.1 Magnetococcales bacterium
AGTCAAAACCCTGGGGGCAATCCCCCAGACCCCTTTTTTCTTTTAATAATTTTCTTTCTAGGATATGTCTCAAGTTATCGGATATCAACACGCCCTAATGTCAAGAGATTCCCAATGCAATCGCCCTGCCCACCTCCCCCTCTCAACATGAATCATCACGGCCTTCACCCAAAGCCGCGTCTTTTGACGCTCAATTGCCATGAAGCCTGGATTTATCAACTGGGATCCCTGGGCTACCCCCTGGATATCGTCGATGGCCTGCCCAACCGCCACGTCCCCTCCTGGAACCTGGGTACCCGTCCCATCCCCGGCAACAGCCGCCTGATTACTCTGGCCGACACCCATGCGCCCAATACCAAGTATGACTGCATCATTGCGCACAGCATGGGAGACCTGATGGATATACGACACCTCCCCGGAGCACGCATCCTCGTCATCCACAATCGCCTGGAAAGCCGGATACAAAGTTCACCAAACGCCCCCGATCCCCATCAGGTCAAACAAACACTCAAACGCTATCTATCATTAATCGGAGGGAGCGTGGTTGCGGTCTCCGCATCCAAAGGGGAATCCTGGGGATTTTCTGGCGGTACCGTCGTGGTTTTTGGCGCAGATATCCAACACTATCCACCCTGGCACGGAGATACCGCCGCCGGTCTGCGAATCGCCAACCAGATCACGCTCAAAAAAGAGATATTACACTGGAATTTTCATCAGAACGCCTTCAAGGATATCCCCGTCACCCTCGTCGGCGATAACCCCGACATGCCCGGCGTCCACCCTTCAAAGAACTGGGAAGACCTCAAAACAATTCTCAGCCATCATCGATTTTTCATCCACACCGCCCATCCGCAACTGGAAGACGGCTACAACATGGCCACCATCGAGGCCATGGCCGCCGGACTCCCCATCCTGGGCAACGTCCACCCCACCTCACCGGTGGAACACGGCGTCAGCGGTTTTTTGAGCGATGATCCCACCACACTCAACCAATACGCCCACATGCTCCTGAATGATCGAGACCTTGCCATGCGGATGGGAAACAATGCACGGCAATACGTCGCCGCCCATTTTTCCCTGTCCCAATTTGCTGCCCACTTCCAACAGGCCATCGAAAATGCCATGGCGACATCCAAAACCGCCCGGAGGGATAAAGGGGTTTCCCGCTGACCGATGCCACCTTTCGGCCCCATCGGCAACCGCAGTTCCCCCTTTCCCTCCAGGAAGATCACACCCTATTATTTTTTCTCACCAATGATGGTGATGCCGGGCAATTCCTTGCCTTCCATCAGTTCCAAGAATGCGCCACCGCCTGTGGAGATGTGCGAGATGGAACCAGCCACCCCCGCTTGTTTCACAGCGGCATCGGTATCCCCCCCGCCGACCACCGAAATGGCACCGCTGGTGGAAACCGTTTTGGCCATGGCCATGGTACCGGTCGCATAGGCCGATTTTTCAAACATTCCCAGCGGCCCGTTCCATACAATGGTACGCACCCCACCCAACGCCTCATTGAACAGCTTGGTCGTCGCCGGTCCCACATCCAAACCCATCCAGCCATCGGGGATAGCATCCACCGGGAAAATACGGGTCGCAGCCCCGTCATCCATGGATTGGGCACAAACCGCATCCACCGGCAATATCAATTGCACGCCACGCGCTTTGGCCTTGGCCTCGGCATCGATGGCCACCTGCAACTGGTCATCCTCGACCAACGAATTCCCAGTGTTGTAACCACGGGCCTTGAAGAAGGTAAACGCCATGGCCCCACCGATGATGATCTTATCCACCTTTTCCATCAGGGCCTCGATGACGCCGATTTTGCTGGAGACCTTGGCACCCCCCAGGATGGAGACCACCGGATGTTGCGGATTGCGCACAGCCTTGTTGAAATATTCAATTTCCGCCGCCATGAGATAACCGGCCACCGACGGGGGGACGCGCTCGCCAACACCAACGTTGGAGGAATGGGCACGGTGGGCGGTACCAAAGGCGTCGTTCACCGCCACATCGGCCAATTTGGCAAACCCATCTGCCAATTCAGGATCGTTCTTGGTCTCGCCGGCGTGGAAGCGGACATTCTCCAGCAACAACACCTCACCCGGCTTCAAAGCATTGACCATGGCTTCCACCTCAGGTCCAACGCAATCGGGAGCCAATTTGACCTCTTGTCCGAGGAGCATCGCCAAACGTTCCGCAACCGGCTTCAGGGAGAGAGAAGCGATCACCTTCCCCTTGGGACGACCCATATGAGAGGCGAGAATCACCTTTCCCCCTTCCTTGATCACTTTGCGAATGGTCGGAAGGGCACCACGGATACGGGTATCCTCACGAATCGTCCCGCTCTCGGTCATGGGGACGTTGAAGTCAACACGAATAAAAACCCGCTTGTCCTTTAACACCACATCATCAATGGTCAACTTGTTCATTCCAGTTTCCTTTCCAAAGGGCTTTAACAATTTTTGCCACCCAACACCCGCTGTGGCAGTTTTAACACCGAAGACAACAATATCTCAACGGTTTGCTGTTGGCCAACGGTGCCGTTGAATACATTACGAACGACAGACTCGGCCAGAGCCACCTCATTTTTGTTTTCCATGGCAGCCATATAGGCGCGACACCTTCCCATGGCATTGTGTATCAAAACCCGCATCCGCGCCCCCATGCGAATATCATTGACGCCACGCTGCCGCAAACTTTCCTCCAACCCTTCAAAGGTCATATCCCACAACCCTTGGACCAGTTCCTTTTCATCTTTCACTGCCACCAACACCAGGGCCACGGCCAGAATCATCACCTCGAACCGCAATGGAAATTCATCTTTCATCCCCAAGCGGTCATCGGCTGTCCACTGCAACACCGCATCGACAATCTGCCCATGCAATGTCATGACACGGTGACGCAACGCCTCCCTGTTCGCTTTTTTGGTGCGCAACCGATTTAGAAAATTCATGGAAACTTTGCTCCCGCCCCATCCGGTAGTATCATGGGCGCGTCGAAGAATAACCGCTGTCAACCCCGACCACCGTATCACAGAGACACCATGCCATCGATCCCATTGAAGCCCCTCAGAATCTCACTGCTTGTTTCTTCGCTGTTTTTGGCCTCTTGTCAAGCGGTCATCAGCGAGTCGGGCAATATCATCGATCCCGCGAAAGTCGAACAAATCCACATCGGCACCACCACCCGCGATGAAATACTCAAACTCCTTGGCCCCCCCACCCTGACCAACACCTTTCGTCAGGAACGGTGGATCTATATCCAGGATCGGCAGTTCAGAAATATCCAGCGGACTTTCTCAAGGGTCACCAATCGCCTCGAGATTACCTTCGATACCGGTGGCGTCGTCCAGGATATTCAACGCAACTTTGAAGATTCCCTGTATGATCCCCGCACCGCCGACGAGGGGAATAAAGACGGAGGTTATACGCAATGGCTGTTCGGCGGTGAGTTTGCCAAGCCGAACAACGATCCAAAGCCCGCCAAAGAATCCTCTGTCGTGGCATCCCCCACCGAGGAATCCACCGAAAAATCCGCCGAAAAATCCAAAGACGCGACCCATTCCTCCTGGTCCATTTGGCCCTGGAACAAAAGCGACGAAACCACCGAACCGCAACCCAAACCGGAAACGGAAGCCCCAGCCGTTCCCGACACGTCATCCTCCGATCCAGATTATGTTTCCCTCCCCGACTTGCCCAACGTGGACGATTCCCACACCCGTTTGAAAGCCCCCGCGCTTTTGGAGCAGTTGGATTCCATGGAGGTCAAACCGCCAGACGAAACCCTATCCGACACGCCATCTCCGAAAGATGAAACGCCGTCCAAACCCACGGAGACCACCGAACCGTCCAAGCCCACGGAGACCGCCGAACCGTCGGAACCATCCAGTACCAAGCCACCCTGGTGGCAATTCTGGTCACAATAGCCGTGGCCCGTCCCCCAAAACGGGCGGTGATCGTCGGGACATCATTCCTGGAGGGTCATCTGCCAAGGGGCAGCCGCATCCAGATAGCCACCCCCTATGGGATCGTGGATCTCGTGGAACTGGGAAACCAAGTCGTTCTCCAACGCCATGGCCTGGACCGTTATCATCCGCCCCACCGGATCCATCATTATGCCCATTTATCGGCTCTGCACCAGTGGGGTGCGGAACGGATCATCGCCTTGGGATCGGTGGGGAGTCTTCATCTTCACCGCCCTCCCGGTTCGGTGGTAATACCCGACGATTTTTTTGCCCCCACCGTCACCCCGTCTTTTCATGACGATGCCCACGGACACCAGTTACCCCGATTCGATCCCTCCTTGCGCCGCGAACTCCTGGAATTATTGACCTCCCCCCCGCTCCCCACCCCGGTGGATGGCGGTGTCTATTGGCAAACCACCGGCCCCCGCTTTGAAACACCGGCAGAAATCCGTTTTCACGCCCATTATGTCGATTATGTGGGGATGACCATCGCTTCGGAGTGCATCCTGGCCTCGGAATTGGCACTCCCCTACGCC
This sequence comes from Magnetococcales bacterium, assembly GCA_015228925.1. Lineage (GTDB taxonomy): Bacteria > Pseudomonadota > Magnetococcia > Magnetococcales > UBA8363 > UBA8363. The sequence continues at coordinate 4,501 of JADGCQ010000174.1, forward strand.
ATGGTGGGAATCGTGGATAATTTTGCCCATGGAATCGGTCATGAACCGCTGACCATGGCCGGTTTCCAGGAACAGGTTGCCCGAAACCGGGAACTAGCGTTCAATATTCTCAACAAAATCTTAGGGCGTGTTGACATTCGATGATTTGTTGATACCCATGGAAAATAATTCATTGTGAACAAAATCATTGAAAGAAATGCACCATGTATGGTACACATTAAAAGATGCACACCTTGCCTATCCTTGACGTGGTTTTCTTTCGTACCGCCTCCGGGAACGAACCGGTGCGTGACTGGTTACGCGGCATGGATCTCGAAGACAGGAAGGCCATCGGCGAGGATCTCAAACTCACCCAGTTCCGCTGGCCCCTAGGGATGCCTCTGGTACGCAAGTTGGAACCTGGGTTGTGGGAGGTACGCAGTCATCTGCGTGGCAGCGGCATCGCCAGGGTGTTTTTCACCGTACAGGGGCGCGATATGGTCCTGTTGCATGGTTTCGAAAAAAAGTCCCAAAAAACCCCGAAAGAAGATCTGAAATTGGCCCGAAGCCGCAAACGGCAATACGAGGAGACGACAGATGAACAGGTATAAAGGCGGTTCCCTGGACGCTTTCCTGGAGGAGGAAAGGATCTTGGATGAAATTTCCGCCAGGGCCAAAAAGCGTTTACTGGCACTGCAACTGGCGGACATCATGAAACAGGGGCATCTGACCAAGGCCCATCTGGCGCGGGAACTCAATACCAGCCGTTCCCAATTGGACCGCCTGCTCGACCCGGAGAACACCGCCATCACCCTGGAATCGTTGGAACGGCTGGCTCATGCCGTGGGCAGGCAGTTGCGCATCGAGTTCGCTTGAGGACATTTTGTTCCAAATAAATCGTCGAACAAACAGACGGCTTTTTTCAATCACCTGATGATCGCATGTCAACACATCCTGTAACTGCCCAGGTAGTCTTCCCGGATTCGATTCCTTGACATGGGATCTCATTTAGGGTTCAAGATTCCACCATGAACCAAGAAACTATCATCGCCCGTCTGATCGAAGAGAACAAGGCACTTGTAGCCGAGAATGCAGTATTGCGTGAAACCGTCGAGCTGCGGGCAGCGGTGATCAAAGCTTTTGAGGCGCGGATTGCGGAGTTGGAACGCCGTCTTGGGCTGAACAGTAGCAACAGCAGCAAGCCCCCCTCAAGCGACGGGCTGAATAAACCCCCGGCAGGGAAGGACGACAACCGCCGAACCCGGAGCTTGCGCGAGACTTCGGCCCGGAAAAACCATCTGAGATAACCAAGGATTTTTATCGTTTCCGCCTGAATCTGG
>JADGCQ010000175.1 GCA_015228925.1 Magnetococcales bacterium
AGGTTTCAAATGATCCGAGAAGGGTTGCTACCAGTGGGAAATAGGCGGCGTTGGCCCCGGTGACATAAAGATAAGTTTCCTTCACGGATTCAATCCTTTGGCAACCTGCTGCGATCAACATTGGCTTTGATATTCTTGGGGCATTATACCGCTTTCCATTGCGCAATCATTGCTAGAACAAAGATTTTATAAAAACCAGGGTCGATGACCATATCTTTATAGCGAACGTTTTTGCTTCTGTGCTGTTCTCAAAATTAACCAAGACTAGGTAGCTGGAAAGGCATCCGACGGAGACTGCATAAAATGTTATTCTAATGTTCTTAAGAGTGATTAGGAGCCATCTCTTAAGGAAGAAAATCACCTTTCCTGGGATGTGAAAGGTTTCAAATAGAGATTCTTCAAGCTCTAGAAGGTCAGCAAGGATATCTTCCATCTCTCCCGATACACTGATATCACCTTTAGCTTCATTTTTGTAAGCGGACTTCCTCTTAGCTTCTATAATTCTTAGTCTGTCTTTAATAGACCGGGGGATTAGCCCATGTTCATGCTCTATCCTATATAATGTGGAGGAGATTCGGTCTTTCAATAGGGCTATTGCGGTTTTGATGCAGTCTCTTTTTCCTCTTTCAATATGACTTCCTGCTTTTTCTAGATTGTCCCTAATAGCCGTAGCGTCCTGTGACGTAAGTGCCCTAGCCAAATGAGTCAAGGCATTTCTAATCTGATTATTAGCCTGTTCTGGGTGTATCTCGGTTATAGCAATCGTTGTTGCATAGATTTCGGAAAAATCATCAAGATAATCAGCTACGATAACGCCACAAACAGCTTCCTGAGTCTCGGCTGTAGCGGTGATGCGCTTGACGGGAACGGTCCGATCCTGTAGCGGGGAAGGAGGCAAGACCATGAAGCGTACCACCCAACGGTTCCGTTAGAAAAACCGAAAAAAGCGACGTTTTAGGATGGATTTTATTTTTTTGGTTGGCATAATCCGCCCGAGGGCAATATGCACGCTACCTGTCACAGGGACGATATCTGGACACACAACCTGAACAGGCAGTTCCTCTCTGGGGTCCAAAGGATCAGCCCCTTTTATAGCCATGTACCGACGAATTCTGTTGCGAGAATCGAGATTTTGGATCACTTGCCGACCTTTGAGCCAATCTTCTTAGTGGATTTTATGCTAAACAACACGCAAATCCATTGAATTCTAGCATAAACCTAAGAATTTGTCAACTACTTTTATTTAAAGATCCCCGCCTATAGGCAAATGCGTAAATTGGGGGATACCATACTCAAGATCCAGGAAAGGGGTAATATCAAAAAATGTAAGCCTCCTGCACCGGGGGGATGGGTTCATATATGTCCCATATTTCCTGTCCCCATATTTCGGAACTCCCGCCGATAGGTCGCCGGTGTTGTATTGAAGGCTCTGACAAAGTGCAGCCGCAACGACAATGCCGTCCCAAATCCTGTCCGGGAAGCAATGTGATCAATGGAAAGCGATGTGGTTTCCAAAAGTCTCTGAGCCAAGGCCAGACGTTGCCCGATCAACCATGCCCCCACCGTTTGTCCGGTCAGACGACGGAAATGCCGGGTAAACGTGCGTCGGCTCATCCCGGTATGCGTTGCCAGCGTATCGATCGTTAAGGGTGTATTCAGATGATCCATACACCATACCAGAGTAGCGGACATCCGATCGCCTCCTCGGTCCTGAGGTAGGGGCTGCTCGATGAATTGTGCTTGGCTTCCCTGGCGATGCGGGGGAATGACCAACCGCCGGGCCAGTCGGTTGGCGATTTGGGCACCAAAGTGTCGGCGAACCAGATGGAGACAACAATCAAGTGCAGCCGCCGTACCGGCAGAAGTCAGAATGTCACCATCATCGATGTACAGCACCCGTGGGTCAACACGGACCTTGGGAAACTTTTCGGCCAACCGCGCCGACCAATGCCAGTGCGTCGTGGCAGGACGTTCGTCGAGCAAACCGGCAGCCGCCAAGACAAACGCTCCCAAGCACAGCCCAACCACACAGGCACCCGCGTCATGAGCGGTATTGAGTGCTGTCAAAAGCACCTCAGGCGGTGGGTTCTCGACCCCACGCCATGAAGGCATGATCACAATCCCAGCCCCCACCAGACCTTCCAATCCGGTATCGACATACAGGCCAAATCCGGCAGAAGTCGTCAGCATCCCGGGTTCAACCGCGCAGATCCTCAACGCAAAACGCGGCAACCCCAGTTCCTGCCGATCCTCGCCGAAGACCAGACACGGAACAGACAGATGAAAAGGGCTAATGCCATCAAAGACCACAACCGCGATAGTGTTGTTTTCTATCATGCAACGTTTTCTTTCATGAACGCATGGACCGATGGGATGAATTGGCCCGATTTTATCTAAAATTGTCCTTCAGGCCAATTTTTCCAAGACGGATTCCAGAAGATAATGATTTCATCACCCACCTGGAAAGCAATATCGGTGGCAGAGCTTCACACATTCACGTTCTCATGAAAGGGAGACGCCTTCATGTCCATCTCACAACGCCGCGCCTTGATCGTCATTGATGTACAAAATGAATATGTGACAGGAAACCTTGTCATTGAATATCCAGATTTGGGTACTTCCCTACGCAATATCGAACGCATAGCGAAAGCAGCGCAACAAGCGGGCATTCCAGTGATTGTCGTGCGCCATAACGCCCCGGAGGATGCGCCGATTTTTGCCAAAGGATCGGCGGGATGGCAGCTCCATCCCATTGCCGCACGTCTTGATGCCGCTCATTTTATCGACAAGCGACACCCCTCGGTCTTTGCCGGGACGGATTTGAGAGATTGGCTACAGTCACACAAAATCGATATCATCTCCCTGGTTGGATTCATGACCCACAACTGCCTCGATGCCACCAGCAGAGAGGCATTTCACGAGGGTTGGCAGGTGGAATTCATTCATGATGCCACCGGTTCCGTTTCGTATGCCAACCGGGTTGGACAGGTCAGTGCCGAAGAGATCCATAAAGCGTTTATCGTCGTACAACAGGCACGATTCGCGGCTGTTCTTGATACGGATGAGTGGATTGACAATCTGGCATCGGGACATCAACCAGAACGTGATGATATTTTCCATTCCTATCAAAACTACCAAAAATATCACAACCAGGGAACGTAGTTACTTCACAAAATCTGGAGACACCGTATTGTCTACCATTGTACAATCATAAAAAGAGTCAGGTGTCCCCAGATTCATCACGGTTTGCCTTTGACTTTGGCTTTTGACTTTTTTGCCCGAAGGGCATAACGTTCACTTGATGTCATTTATTTTTGGACAAGCTGTTTTACGATTGGCAGTCAAGCAATACCTCCAGAATCGGGGGACACCATACCGATTTAATTTATAGCCATAAGGGAAATAGGTATGGTGTCCCCTGATTTCGACCCGTCGAAGGAAAGGGGCGGTTTGGTGTAGGCTTTGACCATTTCCCCCCCAGGTCGAAGGACAAAAAAAAGCCACCGTGGTAGCGCATGCAAATGCAGAGGCGTGGTGGCCATGTTGGGTACAGTATAGGCGGAATAACGTCGGATTGCAAGTGAATTTGGGGGTCTTGTCGGCAGCAAATTAATTGTCCGGTCTTGTAGCACATGATTTGTCCGGTTTTCATAGGGGTAAGGAGGTGACCTATGAAACGGACTGAATGGCTGCAGGAGACACGTAAGATGAGATTCGAGGAAGCGTATGGTGGTTGGTCTGGAGGCCGACTTACCCAGGAAGAGGCTGGCAGGCTGCTTGGTGTGAGCGAACGAACATTTCGACGTTATGTGGATCGGTATGAAGATTCTGGTTTGGATGGTTTGATCGACAAACGTCTTGAGCAGGTCTCTCACCGAAGGGCACCGGTGGATGAGGTGATGGCGTTACTGGAGAGTTATCAGAACCGGCATTCTGGATGGAATATTCAGCATTTTCATACATGGTATAGGCGGGGTGGAGGAACACGGAGTTACACATGGGTGAAAAACACCTTGCAAGAGGCAGGCATCATCAAGAAAGCTCCGGGAGTAGGCAATCATCGGAAACGTCGAGAGCGTTCACCGGTTCCTGGGATGATGATTCATCAAGATGCCAGCAAGCACCAGTGGGTTGCAGGTGTACAGTGGGATCTGGTTGTCACGATGGACGATGCAACCAGTGAGCATTATTCCATGTTTTTTGTGGAGGAAGAGGGAACGGTATCCAGCCTTCAAGGCATCAAAGATGTCATTGACCAACGTGGGCTGTTTTGTTCACTGTACACTGACAGAGGCAGTCATTACTGGACTACTCCAGAAGCAGGTGGCAAAGTGGACAAGGTGAATCTGACTCAGTTCGGGCGTGCATTGAAGCAGTTGGGCATTGAAATGATTGCCGCTTATTCGCCCCAAGCCAGGGGTAGGAGTGAACGAGCCTTCAGCACCCACCAAGGACGTTTACCGAAGGAACTGGTGATGGCTGGAATTACGACCATGGAGGAGGCCAATCGCTACTTGGATACGGTGTATAGACCTGCTTTCAATGCAGAATTTATGCAACCGGCCATGGAGAGTGGCAACGCTTTCGTTCCATGGAAAGGGGGCAGCTTGGAAGATATTCTGTGCGAGCAGTTTGAACGCACGGTTGGGAATGACAACTGTGTTCATTTTGAAGGGAAAACACTGCAAATTCCTGGAGATCAATATCGGTATCACTACGTCAAGGCAAAAGTGAGAGTCTATCGGTACCTGAATGGGGATTTGGCCATTTTCCACGGTCCACGCAGACTGGCTTATTATACCGCAGATGGGCGACCAGGGGTAACAAGCGCAAGAAAGGTAGCTTGAGGCGGGTGTCCTTATTCGGACTGGGTTTTTTAAGGCATGGCAAGGTCTACCATCCGGTGTCTTTCGTAGGGGTACGGAAGCATGACCTCCGTACCCCGGTCACCGTATTGGTGAGCCTTGACCAGACTATCCCTCGGCAGGTTGCTCCCCAGCAGAGCCTGCCTCTGTTTCATCCAGCATTGTCACCTTTTCCCATCGGGGCTGGCATGTCAAGGATTCGGAAAAGCTGGGAAGAGAAGGAAGCGTATCAGTCTGTCCGTTGTCAGGTAAGTGGGAAAACACCTCCTCCCAAAGCTAACCCAAACCGGACAGTTTATTTGCTACAGAACCGGACAAGTCTATTTGCTCCCAACAGTGAATTTGGGGGTCTAATGTGGGAAATCTGGAACAGCATATTGTGTTCCCTTGTGCAATCATGAATATTTTGATGCGATTTCTATCCCCGGAAAGGTCAGGATCCAGAAAGGGGATGGTATCAAAAAATTTATGATCCCCAAAGGGAAAAGGGTAAGGTGTCCACAGATTCATCACGGTTTGCCTTTGCCTTTGACTTTGGCTTTTGACTTTTTTGCCCGAAGGGCATAACGTTCACTTGATGTCATTTATTTTTGGACAAGCTGTTTTACGATTGGCAGTCAAGCAATACCTCCAGAATCGGGGGACACCATACCGATTTAATTTATAGCCATAAGGGAAATAGGTATG
>JADGCQ010000176.1 GCA_015228925.1 Magnetococcales bacterium
AACCCTGGGGGCAATCCCCCAGACCCCTTTTTTCTTTTAATAATTTATTATTTCCCAGGCAATGGGTTGTGCCAATTCCAAATGCAATTGCCCTGGTTTCAAGTTGTTATTCACTTGCTTGATAAAAGGATTTTTGGCAGTCTGTAGGTTCATGTCGTGTCGCCATTGTTCTTGAGGCAGTCCGTGAGGTTGCGCAATGAGAAAGATTTTTGATCGGATTACCGTGAACCCAGGGCAGTGCGGTGGTCGTCCCTGCATCAGGGGTATGCGCATTCGTGTCACAGATATTCTTGATCTTCTCGCCACCGGCATGGCCCCATCCCAGGTTATTGAGGAACTGCCAGATCTTGAGGTTGAGGATGTCACGGCATGTCTGCGTTTTGCAAGCCAACGCCTGAATCATCCGGTACTTGCAGCGTGATTCTATGGCTTGATGCGCAACGGTATGTTTGAGAAAAGGACGAGACCCATGAACCTGAAGGTGATTATCCACGTTGCTGAGGAAGGCGGTTATTGGGCAGATGTTCCTGCTGTACCGGGGTGTGCCACGCAAGGGGAGACTCTCAGTGCGTTGTTGCGTAACCTCCATGAGGCAATCACTGCATGTGTATCGGTTGATGTCCAAAAAAACATGTATTGGTACCCTACAGGTGGAGGAGGATCGACATGACGACGATGATTTCTGAAGTCTACACAGCCTTGATTGAGGCTGGTGCCCCCAAGGTGTCGGCACGCAAGGCCGCTGAGGCGTTGTCTCAGGAACCGTTGGCTACCAAGGTGGATGTGGTGAGAATCGAAAAGGAACTGGCAATCATCAAGTGGATGCTGGCTCTTGTGGTCGCCGCCGAGGTGTTGCCGATACTCAGGGAGACTGTTATGCACGGTTGACCCCATCGCATGGATTTCATTTTAGAACAGCATGGATGGTCGTTGCAGGGGGTGAAAGGGAGTCACTATGTGTACATGAAATCGGGTAGCATCGTTCGCGTTTCTACATCTATTCATTTTAATTATAATAATTTTTTTAAGCATATAGGATAAACTGATGACAAAACCAATGATTCCTCGTAAAGAGTATGACCATCCAGAGCATTTTCGTGATATTATTAATGAACATGAAACCTCTGAAAGAAACATTCCAACACATCTTGGAGATTTATTGTACGAATTGTCAGAATTTAAATGTAGTATTTGTAAAGAGCCACGGCTGGATATACATCATATAGAACATCTACGAGATGGAGGAAAAACAACGCTGTCAAACCTCATTGTATTATGCCCAAATTGTCACAGAAGAGTACATGATGAAGGTATACCAAACAGCAAACAACTTTATCAGTGTAGAATGAAACAAGATATTGCATATGAACTGCCGATATTTCGCAAATTGTCCAGTAAGGAAAAAGAAATTATTAAAAAGGTGTCTTTATTGCCAGAAGATGATCAGGTTAATCATTCTGAATCTTTTTATTACGAAATAGAAACAAGCAGCCAGGATGATGCAAGAATGCAGGCGGGCAAAAGAACAGATTGCTCATATTTATTATCTTTCGGAATCTTCGAAAAAAATTTTGGCAATGTGATTAAGCTGGCAGATTCACCGCATATAGGGATTCAAGTTTTCATTTCAATCACAGCAAAAGGTTTTAAATGGATTCAATATTTAGTAACTTCAGAACGTATAGGTCTTATTGACTCAGAAGAATTTCAATAATTTTAAATGCGATACAGATATTTTTCCAAGAAGTCCGAAATCGATAAAAATCATCGATAGCCTTGTGAAGCATGCCAGACAAAGATAATTTCAATCAAGCTCTCATCCACAAGGCGATACCGGATCAAGAAATCATATTTTGAATGAATCAAATCGCGCGTATTTTTAAAAGGGGTGGCTACGCCGAGGTTGGGGAACATCTTGAGGTCTTCAATGGCGTTTTGGATTCCTGTTATCACCTCGCGGGCTTTCATCGGGTTTTCGGATCGGATGTATTGCGTGGACTCGAAAAGGCTTTCTAATGCTCGACTTGTCCATTTAATTTCCATTGCTGCCCCACTTGGCAAAAAACGCTTGGACCTCTCTTTCATCCGCATAGTCACCGCTGTCGGCCTGTTGCAAGGAAATCTTGGTCTGTTCATCCAGCCAGTGTTTCTTGAGTCCGCTTCTCACAACCCCCAACAAAAAAGCATCTCGGTTTGGAAGACTCTCGACCTCTTTACCGAGATCGTCGGGAAGATTGATGGTGATATTCATGTGCGGTTTCCTTTTCACTATTTTTTATTGACGCATGAAAAAATTGATTGGTTCCGTGGAAATCCATTCCCATTGCTGCCCCCCTGCCAAGAACCGCTTGAAGTATCCCAGCATCCTGCATGTTTCCACACGGTCAGGTCAACCCATAAACACTACCGAAAATCTTAACGTTTCTATTGGTTGTTGAGGTGTTGGACAAACCCGTCGATCAGGAAATCGTGCCTGTGGCAATGGATGCGCGGAATTGGGTTGATTTTTTGGCGATGGAATGTTAATAATCGTTCGTTCTGTGCAGAAATGAAACCTTGTGCGGCGGTTGGAAACATTCAGGATGATTGTGCAACCTATGGCGACCAGCAGAGCGCAAAGAATTGATTTTTCCACAAGAGTTCTCCTTGAATTTGGCAAGGAGAAAGGGTTCGTTGGCAACACGGAAAATATCAGCGAAAGTGGTGCGTTTGTTGTCATCGGATATCCCCCCATCCAGGTAACCATCGGAGATCCCGGCCTCCTGCATCTGATGCCTATCGGTAACCGTCAACCCTCCTTTTTCAAGATTAGCCGAATCACGGATCATGGGATTGCGGTCCATTTCTTGCGTGATTGTCCCCCTTGGTTTAAAACCACTCTTGCCTTAAAAGATCGAATAATCAACGGATCCGTTCGGACGTTCTCTTCCCAGGGAGGCAGGTCAAGTTATACCGACTCCGCGCATGTTTTTTCCGGGGGAATGGATAATGTGATCACATGAATCGCCTTGGGGGTGGTGGGGCAGGCGGCGCGGCACAAGGCGCAGCCGGTACAGTGTTCCGCAATGATGTGCGGTCGTAGTCCACCTTGCATGACCAAAGCACCCGGTATCGGGCAAACCGATCCACAGGCACCACATTCGGGTCCACTGAAAGGGAGACAGAGGGTGGTATCGATGACGACTTTGGAAAGTTTTGGGAGGACCGGACGATCCATCTGATCCGCCTCCCTGAGCAACACCTGGGGTTCACAGGCGGCTACACAAGGCCAATCGGCGCACAGAAGACACCCTTTGTTCAAGAGATCCATGGCCGGGGTGCCGACGACGTTCGGCCCCAGGCGTATGGGGAGTGGGAACAAAATCTGGGGGGGACAGGCCTGGATGCAGCGATCACAGCGGGTGCAACCCAATAAAAAATCCAATTCTCGCACGGCAAAAGGGGGGCGAAACCAATGCGATGCCCGCTCCTGGGCGGTGTTATCGGCGGTACGGATGGCCGATTCCAGTACCCTGCTGAATCCCATCTGAAAAAAAGACCGACGTTTCATAGGGTTGCCATGGTCATGGGGTGGGCTAAAAACGGACGATCATCTCCTGATTCAGGAGCCATAGATTGCATCCGGTCATCAGGACTAAAAACACAATCATGGGACTCAAACGGACCATGTTCGTTTGACCCTGGGCCGTTTGGGCATGATACCACGTTCTCTGTTGCAGGATATGCATTCCCAACCAAAATCCCCAGACCATCACCCCCGCCTGTAAACCGTGGAGCAGGTCCAACGGCAACAGTGTATCAAACATCCGTAGGGACGTTTCGCTTTTGGAACGGGGCAGGGTTCCTATCCCCATGGGGTTGAACCATACCTCCCAGGAGCCGCTACTTTCGCGGACAAGATGCCCCAGATTATGGGCAATGTGATAGGCGAACGCGACGGGTAACGTGGCAAAGGAGAGGAGGGCAAACCAGCGTTTAAACCCCAAGGTTATCCCCATCAGGCGGCGGGAGGTCTCTACCGCCACGGTGTAAACCCCTGCGGTCGTTAGGATCATCAGCACCAATCCGACACTGAAAGAACGCAGCAAGGTGGCGGAGTCGCCCAACTTGGGAGCCAGCCAAAGGATTCCGTGTTCCCAGGCGGGGAGCATGGTGACGCCATGAAACGAGGTCAATGCCAACAGAATAATCATAAACCATGCCTCATCCCAATGGGGTCTGGCCTGGGAGGAGGCTTCCGTCGCCATGGGGCGCAACCGCCAGGAGACGTTGCCATGGGGGCAACTCAAAACACATGCCCCACAGGAAAGGCAATAGGTGTTTTGTGAAAAACGTCCCATGGTCAGGTGGGTCGGGCACGGTTCAATTTCTTTGGAACCGTGGTAACACTCCAGGGTTTGACACGATAAACAACGTGATTCTTCCATGGGACGCAGGCTGACCGGGGATAATTGGGCATAAAATCCAATGGTTCGTCCCACCGGGCAGACGTGGCGGCAAAATCCTTTGCGTTCAAAAAGTGCCATGAAGATAACCGCCAAGACAATCATCCCCAGGGCCAGGAGGGCGGTCCAACGGGGGGATAGGGTGATGCCGACCCCCAGTTCCAGCCAAGTCAGGCCGATGAACATCCCCAGGGCTGGCCAAGTGCGCCGCCATCTGGGGGGTAGTTTCAACCCCAATCCCATTTCTTCTTCGGGGCGGTGCCACAAACGGTGGCGGACGAGCCATCCCGCCAGGGTGTCCCAGGGGCATACCGAACACCAAGCCGATCCCAGAAAAAAAACGGAAATGATCACCCACGTCCACCACAAAGTCCAGGTCAAGGTGGTGGCGAGATTGCGGTAGGGTAGGGGGGTTCCCCATAACCCCGCAGCGATGACCAGCAAAAATAAAGCTGCGACCACGATACGTATCAAGGTCATGGGCCAGGGGGAACGCGACAGCAAGCGGACAAGGGAACCGATGCCAGGGAGTCGTTCTAAAATCAGGCCGGGGCTGGGGGGGGTGGGAGAAAACCGAAACAACAAGGCGCGAAGAACAAGAAATCCCATAACGACCATCACACCCGTTACCCAGAGTTCCGGCAGCCCAGGGTGGACCATGAACTCTTTCCCGTTGATCAGACAGGTGGAAGCTTCTGGCACATTGGCCATGGTTTTACTCGGAGGCACTGTGACGTGATTGGGCGACGCGGTTGATTCGTTCGAGGCGTTTTTTCCGTCGGGTCCGTTTTATGAGTGCCACCGTTCCCAATACCAGGATGACGGTGCCTATGGCAATCAGCACCGGATCCAAGGAGTAGGGGTTGCCAATTTGTAAAGGGATGTCGATGACATAGGGTTCACCACCGTATTCAAAGCGGGCACTGACAAGAAAGAAACCCTCCTCTCCGAATACAATACCCTGGTTAAAGATGCCGCCGTCTGGGGAAAAATCCTGGAGTTGGCTATGGACCAAGCGTTGACCT
>JADGCQ010000177.1 GCA_015228925.1 Magnetococcales bacterium
GTTTGGAAGAAAAATTAGTGGGACAAAAACGGGTAAAATCTCTTGAGGCCACGAGAAATCAAAAACGCCGATCTTTGTTTGCGACGCAGGACCAAGTGGATGCGCGACGAGACCAACTCATTGATGCCATCCAAGAACAGTTGAAACAACATATCAAACTTGAGAAGCTTTTTATAATCCGGTGGAGGCTTCAATGAGTAACGATGAAAAACCTGCTTTTCGTTTGGCGATGGTTGTCGTTGACCGTTTGATCAAAGAAGGTTGATCTCATGAAACGTGAGGATGTGATGCAACAGCTTGTCCGGCACAAGGAGTATTTGCGTCAGGAGTTTGGTATCATTCGGCTTTCCTTGTTCGGCTCCATGGCTCGTGATGACGCCCGCGAGGGGAGCGATGTGGATCTGCTGGTGGCTTTCGACGGCCCCGCCACCTCGGCCCGCTATTTTGGCGCACAGTTCTATCTTGAAGACCTGCTGGGGTGCCCTGTGGATCTGGTGACCGAAAAGGGACTTCGCCCAGAGTTGCGCCCTTTCATCGAACGGGAGGCACTCCATGTCTGATGCGCCGGAACGGGTGTGGACTTTCTATCTCGACGATATGATCGCCTTTGCCGAAAAAGCGTTGGTTTATACTGCGGGGTTGGATCGGGACGGTTTCGAGACGGATGGTCTGACCTTTGATGCCACGGTGCGCAATCTGGAGTTGATCGGCGAGGCGGCAACGCACATTCCCCAGTCGGTGCGTGATGCCGCTCCGGTCATTCCCTGGCGGTTGGTCATCGCCACCCGTAATCGGCTGATCCATGGCTATCTGGGCATTGACAACGATACTTTGTGGAGCATCATTCAGGACGATCTTCCTGCCCTGTTGAGCCATCTGTACGAACTGAGGAAACGATTTTCATGAGTCGCAAGCAAAAACTCGAACTCACCTGGATTGGCAAGGATATTCGGCCACGACTGGAGCCGCGCATTTTGTTGGAAGATCCAGAGAAATCCTACCATGCCCCGCATCGGGTGAGTGATAACGATATTTTCGATAATCGCTTGATCTTCGGGGATAATCTCCTGGCACTCAAGGCGTTGGAGCAGGAGTTTTCGGGGAAAGTGAAGTGTATCTATATCGATCCTCCCTATAACACTGGATCAGCTTTTGAACACTATGACGATGGTATCGAGCACTCCATCTGGCTCTCACTAATTGCAGAAAGACTTGATATTATATGGAAGCTTCTTGATCCAAATTCTGGGACGCTATGGATTTCGATAGATGACCGTGAGATGGGGTATTTGCGAGTTTTGCTTGATGAAGTTTGTGGTCGTTCCAATTTTATCGCATCGAATGTCTGGCAAAAAAGATATTCGAGGGAAAATAGAGAGGCTATTGGTGATGCACATGAATATGTATTTGTCTATGCGAGGAACCCTGTAAGATTCAAGATTGAAAGAAATTTTAATCCTCTCGGAGATAAACAGAAAAAATTGTATAAAAACAATAACAACGATCCACGTGGTCCATGGCAATCTGTGTCATTATTGGCTCAAGGATATCGTCCAAACCAAATGTACGAGATTGTTGCTCCAAACGGGAATGTGCATATTCCTCCTCCAGGAAACTGCTGGAAGATTATTAAAGAAAATTATGAAAAATTGGTTGACGAAAAACGGGTGTATTTTGGTAAAAATGGAAATGGCGTTCCACGTCGCGTAGAGTTCTTAAAGGATGCAAAGGGTCTTGTACCGTGGACATGGTGGCCACATGAAGATGTAGGCCACACTGGGGAGGCAAAAAACGAAGCTAATTCATTGTTTGGAGCAGATATTAGCTTTGGTACACCCAAACCAGAACGGTTATTAAAACATGTAATTGAGATTGCCACAAACCCTGGAGATCTAATCCTTGACTCCTTCGCCGGTTCCGGCACCACCGGTGCCGTGGCCCACAAGATGGGCCGCCGCTGGATCATGATAGAGCTGGGGGAACACTGCCACACCCACATCATTCCCCGCCTCAAAAAGGTGATCGACGGTGAAGATTCTGGAGGTATTACAGAAACTACAAAATGGAAAGGTGGCGGCGGCTTCCGCTACTACCGGCTGGCCCCCTCACTGTTGGAAAAAGACAAATGGGGCAACTGGATCATCAGCAAGGCCTATAACCCCGCTATGTTGGCCGAGGCACTGTGCAAGTTGGAAGGGTTCACCTACGCCCCCAGCGAGACGGTCTATTGGCAACATGGTTATTCCACTGAAAGCGATTTTCTCTACGTCACCACCCAATACTTGGGGTCAGAGCAGCTCCAGGCGTTGAGTGACGAGGTGGGGCGGGAGTGTTCCCTGTTGATCCTCTGTTCTGCCTTTAGCGGCCAATCGGACGCTTGGCCCAATCTGACCGTGAAAAAAATCCCCAAGGCGGTGCTGACCAAATGCGAATGGGGGCACGATGACTACAGCCTCAACGTGGAAAACCTCCCCAAGGCTCCAGAACCCCCAAAACCCATGGGCCAGCTTGCCATGGATTTGGATGGAGATAACGCATGAACCGCCATGTCAACACCATCTCCGGTCGCCTGAGTCTGCGACCGCCCCAGCGTCGCTCCTTGGAAATCCTGGACCGCATTACCGAAATCCTGCCGCCTCGCAAGGAGAATGATCTACAAGCAGCACTGGCGGTGATCCACAGCGAGTTCCCTACCGTTAGCGATTTCGAGCGCGAATTCCCCTCCCTTTGTTTTGCCCTGGCCACTGGGGTAGGCAAAACCCGACTCATGGGGGCCTTTATCACTTATCTGCATCTGGCCCACGGTCTGCGCAACTTCTTTGTCCTGGCCCCCAATCTGACCATCTACAACAAGCTGATCGCCGACTTTACCCCCAACACCCCGAAATACGTCTTCAAAGGAATTGCTGAATTTGTTCTGGAAACGCCAATCATCGTTACCGGGGACAACTACGAACAGGGTAGCGGCGTGGCCCGGGGAGGACGCACTCCGCGTCTGCCCAGCCTGGAACAAAACATTACCATCAACATCTTCAATATATCCAAAATCAATTCCGAGGTGCGCGGCGGCAAGGCCCCGCGCATCAAGCGTCTGTCCGAATACATCGGCGAAAGTTACTTTGATTATCTGGCCGGTCTGGAGGATCTTGTCCTGTTGATGGACGAGTCCCACCGCTACCGCGCCTCCGCTGGCGTGCGCGCTATCAACGAACTGAAACCGGTTTTGGGGCTGGAGTTAACCGCCACTCCCTTTGTGGAAGTTGCCAAGGGGGCGATTCCGTTCAAAAATGTTATCTTCGACTACCCCCTGGGGCAGGCCATGGCCGACGGTTTTGTCAAGGAACCCGCCGTGGTCACCCGCAAAAATTTCAATCCGGCGGGCATGTCCCCGGAAGAGTTGGAAAAGATGAAGTTGGAGGATGGCATCCGTCTGCACGAAAGCATCAAGGTGGCGTTGGAGACCTACGCCCGCGAAACCGGCAATGCCATCGTCAAACCGTTTCTGCTGGTGATCGCCCGTGATACCACCCATGCCGGTCAGATTCTGGAGCGGGTTCAATCCGACGGCTTTTTTCGTGGGCAGTACCGGGACAAGGTGATTCAGGTGGATTCCAGCCAGACCGGCGCACAGGAAGATGAAATGATTAATCGTCTCCTGAAGGTGGAACACACGGATGAGCCGACGGAAATTGTTATCCACGTCAACATGCTCAAGGAAGGGTGGGACGTTACCAACCTTTATACCATCGTCCCCCTTCGTGCCGCCAATGCCCGAATCCTCATTGAACAGTCCATTGGCCGTGGTCTGCGATTACCTTACGGCAAGCGCACCGGTGTTACCACCGTGGACCGCCTGAACATCGTGGCCCACGACAAGTTCCAGGAGATCATCGACGAGGCCAACCGCCCAGAGTCGGCCATCCATTTGCAGCAGATTATTCTCCCGGATGAGACTCAACAGCAGAAAACCGAAACGGTGGTATCCCAGTCTACGCTTGCCAGCCGGTTGGGCTTCCAACCCAACGGGGTTACCGCATCAACTCGTGTTGCTGGGAGCGCGGAACAACCCCTATTTCAATCTCCTGAAGAGCGGAAGATTGCCCAGATTGCCTACGAAGTTATTCGCAAGATGGAGACCCGACCGCAAGTTGCCCCGAGCGTCAACTATCTGCAACAGACAGAGATTCAAACCCTGATGGTGCGGGAGGTTGAAGCCCAGTATCGGCCTGTCCAGATGGAGCTGGAAGGGACGGTGGAAAAACCGGATATAGCCTCCATCGTCGCCAAAACGACGGAACTGGTCGTGCAGCAGACCATCGACATTCCCCGTATCAACGTGGTGCCACAGGGGGAGGTGTTGTCAGGCTACGATCCATTTTCCCTGGATCTGTCTGGGTTTCGTTATCAAACTCCCGAAGGTGAATTGTGGATCAAGCATCTTCGTACCGGAACAATCGAGGAGTTAGGGTTGGTCAACGGCGGTGTTGAGGAACTATCCCTGGAAAATTACATCGTGGCGGGCTTGGTGGACTTTGATGATGTCTCCTATGACGACCATGCGGATCTGCTCTACGATCTTGCCAGGCAGGTGATCAACCATTTTCTCGGCTACTTGGAGGAAGAGGATATAAGAAATATTTTGCGAAATCATCAAAAGGAAATTTCCCGGGCTGTCTACGTGCAGATGCAGGCCCACCACTGGGAAAAAGCCGTGGGTTATGATGTCGTCATCAGCGGAGGTTTTTCGGAACTAAAGCCCTGCGCCTATACGGTCAAGGCGGGTCAGTCGCCTTTGGATTATCGGCAATCCCCCGTTGATAAGAGCAATATGAGCCGTTATCTGTTCGGTCACTTTAAAAAGAGCCTCTACACGGTCCAAAAGTTCGACTCTGACGCGGAACGGAAGATGGCGGTCATCCTGGAACGGGAAGCACTAAAATGGTTTAAACCGGCACGCGGACAATTCCAGATTTACTACAAATGGGGCGTGGATCACCACGAATACCAGCCGGATTTTGTCGCGGAAACCGCCGACTGCATATACATGCTCGAACCCAAAGCCGCCAATCAGATGGAAGATGGCGAGGTCAGGGAAAAAGCCCACGTGGCGGTGACGTGGTGTCAACGGGCGACTGAATACGCCACAAGGATTGGTGGTAAGCCCTGGCAGTATCTGTTGATTCCTCACGATGCCATTATAGAGAGCATGACCCTGGAGGGATTGTCCCGCTTATACATGCGATCATTCCAAATCAAAAATGCTTAAAACCCGATCCCTGAATGGTGATTGGGGCACCATGGTCTAAAACACGGATCCCCTTCTGTTCCGTAATGACCCCAATTTCCGTCAACGGCACACCAAGATTGGCGGCAATGGCTGGGATATATTCCAAAGCACCTGGCGTCACCGTA
>JADGCQ010000178.1 GCA_015228925.1 Magnetococcales bacterium
TCAAAACCCTGGGGGCAATCCCCCAGACCCCTTTTTTCTTTTAATATTTTTTTTTTTAATGTCAACACTACCTAGCGAGGTGTCGCATGTCCTGGATTGTTTGGCTTCCCATTATTTTGACGGCAAGTCTGGTTGTGGTGATGGGGCCGTTGCTGACGAAACATGGCAACCGTCCCCTCCCCAGGGGGGTGGAAGATGATCCTGGATTGGCGTTGGAAAACCAGAGGGTCGCCTTGCTCGGACAATTGAAGGAGATGGAGCAGGTGGGGGGGGAAGGTCAGGCTTTGGCCATGGGACGGGCGAGTCTTGAAGCGGAGTTGGCGGAGGTCTATCGTCAACTGGATTTGGGGGGTGGGCGGTCTGTCCAGGGTGCGGCGGTATCATCGGGGGGAGATGACCGGGTTCGGGGTGTTGACCGAGGGTTTGGGGCCGCTTTTGCGGTCTTTGCGGTCACGGCGAGTGCATTGTTGTATGTCGTGATGGGGACGACCCAGGAAATTGAACGGCCTAGTCGTCCGCCGGTGGAATCGGCGGAGGAGATGAACCAACTTTTGGATAAGGCGTGGTCACGGTTGCAGCAGGAGCCGGATAATCTGGAGGGGTGGATCCGTTTGGCCCGTTCTTTTGAGGTGATGCAAAGAATTCCTGAGGCATTGCAGGTCTATGGGATGATTTTGCAAAATCATCCGGGCAACATGGAAGCCCGTGTCGGTTTGGCGGAGATGAAAATACAAAATGGTGCATCGGAAGCGGATATTAAGGAGGGGGGAGAGATGTTCCGCGCTATTTTGGCGGAAAATCCCAATAATCCCGATGCGTTGTGGATGTTGGGTGGTTTGGCGATGCGGGGGGGGTCTGGTGCGGAGGCCGCAGGGTATTGGCAACGGCTGTTGGCGGTTCTCCCTGCGGATGATCCCAATCGGGAGATGGTGCAGCAGGCATTGGATAAGCTGAAAAAGAACTAGAATGAATTGCTAGGCTGAAATTTTACCCCATTACCCTGGTTTTCCATCGATACGGGGCTGCGTCAATGCGGGGAAGAACGTCAGGATAAAGATTAAAAAAGCCAGGGTCCATGTCACTCCCGAAAGGGAGACCGCCCATCCATAATCTATCGGCACCAGATCAAGGCGGAGGAGGGTGGTGATGACCATCGATCCAAAAACAAAGACCATCTCTTTCCCTGGATCCAGAATACGTCCCGTATGTGCCAAAGAAACGCGGGTCATGATCCCTAAAATGGTGATCCCAAATCCCCCTACCGTCATTGCGTGCAGTGCCGTGGACGGCATCATCCAATCGGTCATTACCCCCAAGGCGCGAAATACAAAACCCGCAGCGATCCATGCATAACCCAAATGCAAGACCCATACGATGGGTTGCCCCAAAGTTTTGTGAGGCATCCATCCCGCCAGACGGATGGTGTGGATAATGGCCGCGAGGATAAAAACGATTCCAGTTGCCCAATGGTCTTCAAACAGTATGTCCACGACACAGACAACCCCGATGCTCCAAGAAGCGGTCTGCTCGACCCATGGCCAAGTCTTGATGCGTGTGTGATTGCCCATGCTGGAGAATGCATTCTGGGTGAAGGCAGGCAACATCCGTCCCCCAAAGATCACAATGAACCACACGATGGTATTGACTCCAAGCCGTAACCCCATCACCGATGTTTCCTGAGTGATCCCAAGCCATTCCAAATGAAATAACCAATTGGCAACCCACAAAAGTCCGATCAGTGTGGGAAAAATGATTTGATCGTATTTTTTAGTGCGTATGATTGGAATGAGGATAGCGATCGCCAACCCTGGCAAGAAGGTGAGGTCCACGCAGGCAACAACCCAAAGTGCCGATTCTGGGGCAAACCACATCAAAACTCGCCCCATCAACCATATGCCCGCCAAGGCCATCAACGGGATCCCTCTGAGCGGTTTGGTTTGGGTCCAGTTGGTGACCGCCGTGAGGAGAAACCCACCAGCCGCCGCCGCTACAAACCCAAATAACATCTCATGGCCATGCCACCAAGAAGAGGGGAGTGAAGCGACACCGTCCAATGGCCCATACAGGATCATCAGCCACAATCCCATGGCCACCGCAGCCCATCCCCCTGCCAGGATGAAGAAGGGGCGAAAACCATAGGCAAACAAAACCGGACCCGGTGCCGGAATCGGTTCTTCGATCTGGTGGAGACGCGGCTGTATGGTGATTGTGGGAATCTTTTTTGTCATTGCACACACCAACCCCAGACCCATCCCGGACAATCACTCAGGATTTCGCATGAATGCGCCAAGAATCTACCCAAGTGATCTTAATCAGGGTATTCACGTCGCGTTGCGGGATGATTTTTGGCCGGTTTTTTCGGCACCGACGTTGACCCGTTCGCGCAGGATATTACTGGGATGAAACGTCATGACGTTACGGGCGGAGATTTCAACTTCTTCCCCTGTTTTGGGATTGCGTCCACGACGCGCCCGTTTTTTGCGCACGTCAAAGTTGCCAAAGCCGGGCAGCTTGACAACTTCACCGCTTTCCAACGTCCCTTTGATGGTCTCAAGAACCGCCTCAACGAGATCTTGTGCATCGGAATGGGTGATGTCCAGAGTTTTATACAACTTATCGAC
Organism: Magnetococcales bacterium; assembly: GCA_015228925.1. Classification (GTDB taxonomy): domain Bacteria; phylum Pseudomonadota; class Magnetococcia; order Magnetococcales; family UBA8363; genus UBA8363. Next base: position 2,622 of record JADGCQ010000178.1, read on the forward strand.
GATTGCAGCTTTAGTGAGTGTGTTCATTTTGAACCCCAACTGAAATTAACCGGCCACGGCTTCCTTGAGAATTTTTCCGGGTTTGAACTTGACGGTCTTGGAGGCAGCAATAAAAATTTCAAGACCTGTTTTTGGATTTCTCCCTGTTCGGGCAGGGCGACTGGCGACCGAAAAAGTGCCAAACCCCGTAATGACGACGGTGTTATTCGATCTGAGGGATTCGGTTATGGAAGCCATCATGGCCTTGACAGCAGCTTCCGCAGCATCCTGGGACAGTTCCGCTGTTTTGGCAACAGCTTTTTTCAGTTCAGGCAGATTCACTTCAGACCTCGCAAGGGTATCCATTTTTACCAATGAATCAACGGTGCTATTCTACGTTTGAAAAAGCGGTATGAAAAGGGCTTTCAAACATAAACTTAGGGATCATCACGACGCTACGGCCCCCCCCCAGGCTTTCATGCAAAACCGGCATCGGTTTCTATAGGTTTGCTGGTTATACCGTTTTTTTCCGGCCAGGGCAAAAGGCAATATAAACCATCGTTCGTTTTTATGAAACTACAGGTATGTCAAGGCCCTGTGCCAAACTATTTCCCGATTATACACCGAGCCGAATCATGGACAAGGCTGTTTTCAGAATATTTGCTTTTGAGAAACCAAACCTATCCAGTACGTGTTCAAACGGGCCGGAGACACCATAGTCTTCCACGGCGATGATTTGCCCATGGCATCCAACCCAGCGGTGCCATCCCATGGGTGAGGCGGCTTCGATGGCAAGTCTCCGCGTCACCCGTGTTGGGAGAACCATTTCCCGGTATCCCTCTGATTGGCAGGCAAACAGTTCCCATGACGGCATGGATACCAGACGGACCCGAAACCCATCCCGGATGAGTTGCGTATGGCATTCGAGGGTCAATGCCAACTCACTGCCGCTGCTGATAAGGATCAGTTCTGGTTCTCCTTCGCAATCGCGGCGAATATAAGCCCCTTTTTCTACCAGGACACGCTCTTCGTCAACCCAGGGGATTTTTTGACGGGTCAGGATCAATGCTACCGGTCCTGGCAATTCCAGTGCCAACCGCCAAGCTTCTCTGGTTTCCCACACATCACCGGGGCGGATGACGGTCATTCCTGGAATTGCGCGTAAATGCAGCAGATGCTCGACGGGTTGATGGGTCGGTCCATCTTCTCCCACCGCGAGACTGTCATGGGAAAAAATAGTAATGACGCGCAGCTTCATCAACGCCGCCATGCGTATTGCGGGGATCATGTAGTTGGAAAAGGAGAAGAAGGTTCCGCAATAAGGAAGGATGCCACCATGCGCCGCCAGACCGTTGACGATGGCTCCCATGGCATGTTCACGGATGCCAAAGTGGATGATGCGCTGGGGTTCGTCCACCAGATCGGTATTGACCGAAGAACCCAAATCGGCGGAACCACCCCATAATTGTGGAATCTCTTTGGCCATGGCATTGAGAATCCAACCCGATACGGTGCGTGTGGCCCAATCGCCACGCTTGAAGGAGAGGGTGTTCAAGACATGACGCCAGGAATCTCCCAGATTGCCATGCAGGTGGTCATAAAATTGTTTTTCCAAGCCAGGATTTTTGTCGATCCCCTGTTGCCAGCGGTGTTGCCACTGTGCATAGGATTTGGCCCCTTTCTGCCGTACACGATCCCACAGTTGGCGTACCTGGGGCGGTACATAAAAGGTTTCCTCCGGCCAGTTGAAAAACTTTCGGGTTTCCCGGGTTGCTGCTTCTCCCAATGGCGCACCATGACACGCTTCGGTCCCTTGTCCGGGGCTGCCAAAGCCGATCACGGTATGCACGATAATCAAACTGGGTTTTTGGGTTTCTCTTTGGGCGGTCACAAGGGCTGATGCCAGCGTTTCCAGGGATTCACCATCCTCCACCAGCACCGTTTGCCATCCACACGCCCGAAAGCGCATGGCGACATCTTCGGTGAAAGTCAGATCCGTGGAACCTTCGATGGAGATATTGTTTTTGTCGTAAAGACAAATCAACTTGCCCAATCGCAGATGGCCCGCCAACGAGGCCGCTTCCTGGGTGATCCCTTCCATCATATCGCCATCGGACATCAAGACGTAGGTATGGTGATCTACCAGGGGGGGGAGGGTTGTATCGGTATTGAAAAATTGACCCAACCGCCGTTCTGCCATGGCCATTCCAACGCCCATGGCAAAACCCTGCCCCAACGGACCGGTTGTCACCTCGACACCTGGGACCAATCCCCGTTCGGGATGACCGGGCGTTTTGGAGTCCAATTGCCGAAAACGACGGATTTCTTCCATGGGAAGATCGTAGCCCGAAACATGCAGCAAAGCGTACAAAAGCATGGAGGCATGACCGGCGGAGAGGATAAAGCGATCTCGGTCGGGCCAATCGGGGTGGGTGGGGTCATGTTTGAGGATCCGCGACCACAGGACATGCGCCATACTCGCCGCCCCCATGGCCATGCCGGGATGCCCGGAGCGGGCTTGTTCGATGGCGTCAATCGCCAACATCCGCAGCGTGTTACAGGCTAGGCGGTCCAGATCCTCGAATGGTTCCATAGGGGCGACTTTTTTCTTTAATGTTTGTGAATGTTCGATGATGATGGCCGGGCTGCACCAAGTTGGGAGGGAATATAATAGGCCAGGGGGAAACTTGCAATCGTGCGTCGCTCGATAACTTTGCCTAGGTCGTGTTGACATTCGATAATTTGTTGCCCCCCCCTGAAAAGTTATTAAAAGAAAAAAGGGGTCTGGGGGATTGCCCCCAGGGT
>JADGCQ010000179.1 GCA_015228925.1 Magnetococcales bacterium
AACAAAGTCAAAACCCTGGGGGCAATCCCCCAGACCCCTTTTTTCTTTTAACAATATTTTTCATTGATACCAATAGAATAACGAATATCAATACGCCATGGTACCAAGAAATTTCAAATGCGATTGCCCTGGGCATCCCCTATGGAGACCCATAATCATTTTTCTCTTTGGCTTATTTTTGATCCTCTTTTTGATGTTTTTTGGGACCACCCTCCCGGCGATGGGAAACCCCATGGGGCTGACTCTCTTCTCAGAAACACCCCCACGCCCCCGTCCACAAAATTTAGATCTTCTTTCTCTCGAACTGGTCACACACATTGATCGCCATTTAATCACGATCCCAGCGGGTGAATCCATTGCGCAACGCTTCTTCCAACAGTTTCCTTTCCACCTCACAGAGGATCCCTTAACCATACAAAACCTGAATCTTTTCCTCCAATCGCTGGATCGTTACACCTCCTACATCCCACCCCAGCCCAAATCCATCACACCTCTACTGGAAAAAGAGACCACACACGCCATGGGAACATTGCTGCTTCCATGGGAAAACCATGTGCTTATGGTACCCGCCAAAGGGGGGGCCGCCTTTCACGAAGGCTTGGAAGATGCCCAATTCTTGCGTGCCATTCAGGGAAAAAAAATATCTGACTTCAATGTGGATCACGTTGCCGCACAGATTGACAACGCCTTCCTTCACAACAGGTACGTCCAGTTTTCATTCATGCATCCTATTTCCAATCAAGAAATGACTCTTCCGTTGCACCAAAAAGACTTCTTTCCCGCACCCGTTGAAATCAACCGTATCACGATCAATCCTTTGTATTCGGTATCCTCTATCAGAATCCTGAAGTTCACATCCCACCAAACCCGTGATGCGCTGGAAGCGGCCATAGCGGCCATAACCCATACGACGCACCACCTGTTTTTGGATCTCAGATATTGTTTGGGTGGGGATTACCACGAAGCCCTCGATACGGCCTCCCTCTTCATTCCCCAGGGGATACTCATGGCAAAAACCTTGGATAAAACGGGCCGTTTTCAATATTACCACAGCATTCCTGGAAGAAAAATTCTCAACCGTCCCATCTCTATTCTGGTCGGTCCGCATACGGCAAGTGCCGGAGAAGTGTTTGCTCAAATCATGGCCGATTCCGCAGGAAACACGTCCCTCGTGGGGGCTAAGACATACGGTAAATGTCTGTCACAAAGAGATTTCCCATTATCCAACGGCGGGTATTTGCGGCTTTCGAACCTGCAACTCTTCGGCGCGGATGATTCCATCTGCAAGTCCGCCACAGAGAATCCCAATATTTACATCCCACCACCGCGATTATTCGACACCAAAGAGGTCATCCATACGATCATGAAATCGGCCACGCCACCCATTCCGCCGCCGCACAGGAAACCCGCAAAATAATTCAGTCCAATAAGTCCTGATGACAAACCATGCATTTGGATTTGACCTTGGCGAAGGCTTCCTTGAGTCCCAGAATATCCTTGCTTCCCACTTTGAAACGAGACCGGGCCTCGACAAATCGTTCCGCCAAGTTGGTAAAATCGGTCATGGCATCCTGACTATCCTCCACAGCTTTCCAAAAAGAGGAGACATCCATGGCTGGTTTTTCCGTTTTTGCCCGACCATTGGCATCCGAGTTATACAGATGGGGCAATAATTCCGCATTACTCTGAAATCCCCGTGCATGTTTATAGATCACTTCGGGATGGGAGACCTCACCGCTGAGTATCTTGTCGATGGCCTTGAGATGCAACCGGGTGATCATCATCAACATAGCGCGATAATCCCCCTCACCATCCGCCACAGCCCTCCCGGAAATCATAATCCCAATCAAAAACAATCCAATAACGACCCAACCCCGTTTTTTCATATACCCCCCCTCAAGGCTTGCCAAAATAGACGCCCGTCACCCGATTTCGACCACTCTTCTTGGAAATGTAGAGTTGAGAATCGGCTTTCTCAACCAATGTGACCGGCTTGCTCTCCATGCACGGAACCAACGTCGCCACCCCAAGGCTCAGGGTAACAAAAGAGGCAACCTGAGAAAATTCATGGGGAATCCTAATCCGCTCAACATTGGCGCGAAAGACCTCCGCCACATGACATGCCCCATCATGATCGGTGTCAGGGAGCAAACACACAAACTCTTCACCCCCATAACGCGCAATCAGGTCGTCCACCCGGTGAACAACACGCCGAAACCCCTCCCCAGCAACCTTCTTCAAACACTCATCCCCCGCAGCATACCCATAATGGTCGTTATAAAGCTTGAAATAATCCACGTCCATCATGATCAACGACAACCGACTGTTGCTGCGCACCGCACGCTGCCATTCATAGTTGAGCGCGGTATCAAAACGCCGCCGATTGGGTATCCCCGTCAACCCGTCCAACGTCGATAACGCCGATAAATAATCCCGCTGCCCCTTCAACTCCAGATGAGTGTTCACCCGTGCCTTGACCACAACCGAGGCAAACGGCTTGGTGATATAATCGACGGCACCCAACTCAAACCCATGCAACTTATCCTCAATCTGCCCCCGCGCCGTCAAAAAAATAACCGGGATATCCCTGGTGGATTCGTCACCCTTGAGCTTGCGACATACCGTCCAACCATCCATCCCAGGCATCATGACATCCAATAGGATGATATCCGGTCGCTCCTTGAACACCATATCCAACGCCGTCTGACCATCCAACGCCACGCGCACCTCGTGTTGCGGATCCAAAGACGCCAACAACACATCAATATTGGTTTCGGTATCATCGACGATCAAAACTTTTTTGCGGCCAAGTTGGTCAAAAATCATAACATTGTGTTCCAGAATCGCAGTACCAAAATAGCAAAACGCATCCCAATTCTCACCCGGTGGAATATTCCATTAAATGCCGATAAGATCAAGCAGCATTCGCGTTATTGACGCTGCAACCAGAAGAACCAAAAATTCTTAGCTGTTGTCTTGCATCGGGACATGGTACGCTGTGGCCGATTGTCACCCTTGACACTGAAACGGATAAGAAACAACGTGAAATCTTTGGCTACAAAAGAAAACTTGAAGAATCTTTAAGTTAAGAGTCACCCTCCGTTTTGGCGGCATGCTGGCGGCCTCGGTGGCCGTGGTGATAGCACTGGTGAAATGGCTGTGATCCCCCTGGAGATGTAAAGGAGTGGGCAACACCATGTATCAAACCCATTTTGGCTTGAAAGAACTCCCCTTCCAGATTACCCCTGATACCGATTTCTTATTTTTCAGTGCCGCCGCCCGGGAAACACTGAACGTCGCCATGGTGGCCCTCTCGTTTGGCGAAGGGTTTGTCAAAATCACCGGCGAGGTGGGAACGGGAAAAACCCTCCTGTGCCGCAAACTCTTGGCCCTCCTCGGCGAACAAAATTTTGTCACCGCCTACCTGATCAACCCCATGATGAAACCAGAAGATGCCTACAAGGCGTTTGCCGAAGAACTAGGGCTGAGTACCTACGATGCTATCCGTGGATTTCAACATTTTGTCAAGCAAATTACCGAACGTTTGATCGAACTCAAACAACAAGGGAAAAATGTCGTCCTGTTCATCGATGAAGCCCAAACCCTAGCAGATGAAACCTTGGAAGCCATTCGACTTATGACCAATCTGGAAACCGAAAAGCAAAAGATTCTCCAAGTGGTGTTGCTGGGGCAACCGGAGTTGGATCACCGCCTGGAAAACCAGTATAATCTGCGGCAGTTGCGTCAAAGGATCACCTTTTCCAGTTATCTTAAACCGCTGACATCTCAGGAGATTCGCAGTTATTTACACCATCGCCTACATATTGCCGGCTATCAAGGGCGAGAAATCTTCACCGCCCGCGCCATACAGCGTATCCATCGCACCAGCGGCGGCATCCCCCGCTTGGTCAACATTCTGGCCCACAAAAGCCTGATGGTCGCCTTTGGCAAAGGGGTATACATCGTGGACGCCCTGCATGTCGCCGCCGCCGCCGCCGATACCGAGGGATTAACCCCATCGGGCTTCAAGGGGACAATCAAACGTTGGCTGCTGCGGTTGGCATCCACCCGTTCCAACGATCCCTCCGCAGCGGTTTTGCTAGCCGGTTGCCTTCCCATTCTCAGCATAGGCATCGGGTCATGAGCCTAATCAATCAACTGCTGGTAGATCTGGATCAACGCCAGGCGCGACTCACGGGTCACTCCCATCTGTTTTCCCTGAAAATCTCCCCCCCTGGCATCCACCCCCTGGAATCCCTGGATGAACGGCGATATTCCAAACGGACACTCATCGGCGTATCCCTGCTGATTCTCCTGTTATCCACCCTTTTTTTCACCTGGTTCTATACCCAGGGAATCCCCTTTTTAAAACGGCACCTGATCACCCAGGCCACCCAGGAACCATCACCCCCCAGCCTCCCCACATCGCCCCTGGCGGTCGGCCCGATGCAACAAACGCCTCTCCCCACCGCTCCAGATGCCGCTTCCACCCCAGTGGCCATCGTCCCCCCGGTGCCACACAGCGTCATGGCCCCACTCATCGTCGAAGAGGTATCGGTAGCCCCATCGGGAACCATCATCGTCCCCAATCCGCAACCGTTGTCCCCGCCTCCCCTCTCCCCCGTCGCACACAGCAATAACCATGTGCCATCCTCCGGCCTTCAAACAACGCAACCCCATCCTCTGGTTCTCAAACCATCCCAGGTCATAGCCAGTCTGCCCAATGTCCGCCCCCGCCGTCGCCTCATGACCACCACCAGAACGCTCAGGGATACCATCAGAAACAATGTCACCCAAGAGGCTACCGTCGGTCTGGAACACCCTGACGCCACGCTCCAACTCCCCCCTATGGGGATTAAACTCACCCGTTCCAAACCAACCCTCTCCGAAAACGCCGAGACCGTCGTGCCGCTTCAGAAAAAACAATCATTGAACTGGGCACAAACCCTGTTGGAAAATGGTCAATGGGATGAGGCGGAAAAGGTGATCCGCAGCCAAGTCGCCAAGGAGGGTGAATCCGCCACCGCTCTGGGAATGATGGCGACCCTGGAACAAAAACGGGGAAATCTGGAAACATCCAATCGCTACTACAACCGCCTGTTGCGCATGGAACCGGAGCAATACCGCTGGTGGTTGGGCATCGCGATGAACATGGACCAGTCTAAACGAAAAAGCGAAGCGGTCTCTTTTTATAAGCATGTGTTAAAAATGGAACATGTAGAAGATCAAACCTTTTCGTTCGTTCAAGAACGACTCCGGGTTTTGGGTGCCAAGTCGTCATCCAGAGCATCCCGGTAGGGTGTATTGACATTCGATAATTTGTCGCCCCCCTGAAAAGTTATTAAAAGAAAAAAGGGGTCTGGGGGATTGCCCCCAGGG
>JADGCQ010000017.1 GCA_015228925.1 Magnetococcales bacterium
AGGATCGACAGTGATCTTTATGGTAATAATTGTATGTACATTAATTCGTCGCGTCAATGGGTATCACAAGGTAAATTTATTCTCGGCACGTAAAGTTGCGCAAAATCTGGGTAGCCTGGGGACACTCTATCCATTACCTTTATACCAAAATAAAAAAAATGATCCTCGCATTTTTGGTTGTCAAGGGACTTCAAATGCAATGGCCCTGGCCTATCACCGTTGTGAGCGGGGGGAATAGCGGGTATAGTGCGTCGGTCAGATCGTGTTTAGGACGCTTATTCCATCTTTATTTGCTTAGGACGCAGTAATGAAATATCCCGGATATCCCCAAAAAACCGGCCTCTACGATCCCAGGTTTGAACACGATGCTTGTGGTATTGGCTTCGTGGCCCAGATCAATGGCAAAAAATCTCATGACATCATCAAGACCGGTCTTGAGATTCTGATCAACATGACCCATCGGGGTGCCGTTGGATCGGACCCCCTGACCGGTGACGGTGCGGGCATCATGATCCAAATGCCCGACACCTTCATGCGTAAAGAGTGCAAGGAACAGGGGATCAACCTCCCCGATTTTGGCGACTATGGCATCGGCACCGTTTTCCTCCCCGCAGATGCGGCACTCAAGGAATCCTGCTGTCGGCTGGTGGAAAATACGGTTTCCGAAGAAGGGCAGATGTTTCTGGGATGGCGGGAAGTCCCGGTCAGTGTGGATGCCCGCATCGGCTATACCGCCAAGGCTTCCGAACCTGCCGTGCGCCAGCTTGTCGTGGGGGTTCGCAATCGCCCCGACGATGCCGATCCCATGTGGTTGGAGCGCAAACTTTTCATCATCCGCCGCCGTGTCGAAAAACTCATCATGGGCTACGGTTCGGGGGAAATGAAGGCGTTCCATATTTGTAGCCTGTCTACGCGGACACTGGTTTACAAGGGGATGTTCCTCGCCGATCAATTGGGCGATTATTTCCCCGATCTCAGGGATCCGTCCATGGTGACTGCGTTTTCCATGGTGCATCAACGCTATTCTACCAATACCTTTCCCACATGGCATCTGGCGCATCCGTTTCGGATGATCTGCCATAATGGAGAAATCAATACCCTGCGTGGTAACATCAACTGGATGCGGGCGCGGGAAGCCTCCTTGAGGTCCGATCTTTTTGGTGCCGACATCAATAAATTGTTTCCCATTGTTCCAGAAGGAATCTCTGATTCCGCCTCCTTTGACCGGGCAGTGGAGTTCTTGACCATCAGCGGGCGTTCTCTCCCCCATGCCATGATGATGATGATTCCCGAAGCCTGGGAAAATCACAAGCACATGGATCCCGACCGCCGTGCTTTCTATGAATACAACGCCTCCATCATGGAACCTTGGGATGGTCCGGCGGCGGTCGCGTTTGCCGATGGTCGCTATATCGGTGCGACGTTGGATCGCAACGGACTTAGACCGGCGCGCTACATGGTCACCAAAAGCGGTTTGTGCGTGATGGCTTCCGAGGCGGGTACGGTCAACATTCCGCCGGAAGAAGAGTTGTACAGTTGGCGTTTGCAGCCGGGGCGGATGTTTGTCATCGATCTGGAGAAAGGGTGTATCATCGATGACCAGGAAATCAAAGCGGAGATTATCGGGGCCAAACCCTATCGCAAGTGGGTTGAGGATGGGTTGTTGCGGTTGGAAAACATGGCACCGGGAGAAAAAGAGGTTTTAGAGGCGGAGCCGTTGCGTTTGCGTCAGGTTGCCAACGGGTACACCGAGGAGGATATCGGTGTCATCATGGTTCCCATGGGACTCAATGGTGAAGAACCGACGGGATCCATGGGCAATGATGCCGCCCTGGCGGTCCTTTCGAATCGCTCGCGTTCATTGTTTGGTTATTTCAAGCAATTGTTCGCGCAGGTGACCAACCCCGCTATCGATCCGATCCGGGAAGAATTGGTCATGAGCCTCAATATGCAGTTGGGTCCGGTGGGTAATCTTCTGGAGGCACTTCCCGAACATGTGAACCGGATTGCCCTGAACCAACCCGTTCTCACCAATGCGGATCTGGAAAAAATTCGCGCAGTCAAGGTCAAAGGGCTTTTGGCCGCGACTTTTTCCACGCTGTTTTCCAGAAACGATGGGGCTGGTGGGATGCGCCGTGCCCTATCGGCCCTGTTCAATCAAATTTCCCAGGCGTTGACCCAGGGGGTGAATCTGATCATCCTGAGTGATCGTGGTGTGGGGCCGGATCGGTTGTCTATCCCTATTTTGTTGGCCACTTCGGCGGTGCATCACAACTTGATCCGGTCGGGGGATCGCAACCGCGCCAGTATCATTGTGGAGTCGGCGGAGGTGCGGGAGGTCACTCATTTTGCGCTATTGGCGGGGTATGGGGCCAATGCCATCAACCCCTATCTCGCTTTTGAAACCTTGGCGGATTTGTGTGAACGCAAGCTTTATTTTGGAGATCTGCCGGTCAAGACGGTCCACTATAACTATGTCAAGGCGATCAATAAGGGGATGCTGAAGGTTTTTTCAAAAATGGGCATCTCCACCATGTTCAGTTATTGCGGTGCCCAGATCTTTGAAGCTATCGGTTTGGATCACCATGTGGTCGAACGGTATTTTACCGGAACCGTTTCCCGTATCCAGGGGCTGACCCTGGAGCAGATTGCCCAGGAGGCGATACGGCGTCATGATGAGGCTTATGGTGCCGATGTTTCTGCGACGCTGCCATTGGACATTGGGGGCGAATATAAATATCGCCAAGGGGGGGAGCGGCACCTTTGGAACCCGGAAACCCTGACCAAGTTGCAACATGCCACACGTCAGAATGATTACCGGATTTTCAAGGAATTCTCCCGCTTGATCGATGAGCAGGCGGAGTCTTTGTGTACCCTTCGGGGGTTGTTTATCTTGAAGAAAGCCCATGCGCCGGTCCCGTTGCATGAGGTGGAACCGGCTTCGGAGATCGTCAAGCGGTTTGTGACTGGGGCGATGTCCTACGGTTCGATTTCCAAAGAGGCCCACGAAACCCTCGCCATCGCCATGAATCGCATTGGTGGTCAGTCCAACACCGGTGAAGGGGGTGAAGATCCTGAGCGTTTTCAACCCCGTCCCAACGGCGATATGGCACGGAGTGCCATCAAACAGGTCGCTTCGGGGCGGTTTGGGGTGAGCAGCCACTATCTGGTCAACAGCAATGAGATGCAAATCAAGGTTGCCCAGGGGGCCAAACCAGGGGAGGGGGGCCAGCTTCCCGGGTACAAGGTCAACGAAGTCATCGCCAAGGTGCGCAATACCACGCCGGGTGTAACGCTGATTTCGCCGCCGCCCCATCACGATATTTATTCCATCGAAGATTTGGCGCAATTGATCTTTGATTTGAAAAATGTCAATCCTGCGGCGCGGGTTTCGGTCAAATTGGTTGCGGAAGTGGGGGTTGGTACAGTCGCCGCTGGGGTGTCGAAGGCGCATTCCGACATGATTCTTATCTCCGGGGGGGATGGTGGCACGGGGGCCAGCCCTTTAAGTTCCATCAAACATGCGGGAATTCCATGGGAGTTGGGGTTGTCGGAAACCCAACAAACTTTGGTTCTCAACGATTTGCGGGGACGCATTCGGCTTCAGGTTGATGGGCAGTTGCGTACCGGGCGGGATGTGGCGGTGGCGGCGTTGCTGGGGGCGGAGGAGTATGGATTTTCCACCGCGCCGTTGGTGGTCGAAGGGTGCGTCATGATGCGCAAATGTCATCTGGGAACGTGCCCGGTCGGGATTGCCACCCAGGAGTTGGAGTTGCGCCGAAAGTTTACCGGGAAACCGGAGTATATCGTCAACTATTTCTTCTTTGTTGCCAATGAACTGCGCGAAATCATGTCGGAAATGGGGTTCAGACGTTTGGATGACATGATTGGTCGGGTGGATCGGATTCAGTCGAATCGGGCCATCGACCATTGGAAAGCCAAAGGACTGGACTTTTCCGCCATTTTAAAACGACCCGATGTCCCTTCCAATATTGCGGTGCGCAAGGTGCAGGATCAGGACCATGGCATCGACAAGGTGTTGGATCACAAACTGGTGGATTTGGCTTACCGTGCGTTTGATACGGGCCAACCCCTTGAGATACGCCTCCCCATTCGCAATACCGACCGCACGGTGGGTGCCATGTTGGGGGGTGAGATTTCCAAGCGGTTTGGTGGGGATGGGTTGCCGGACGATACCATCAACATTCAGTTTCGCGGAGTGGCGGGTCAAAGTTTTGGGGCGTTCAATGTCAAAGGGGTTTCCTTGAGCATTGAAGGTTCGGCGAATGATTATGTCGGCAAGGGGATGTCGGGGGGGCGGATCAGCATCCGTTTTCATCCCAATTCGCGTTTGGTTCCCGATGAAAACATTTTGGCTGGAAATACCATCCTTTATGGGGCTACCGGAGGCGAAGCCTATTTTAGCGGGGTGGTGGGCGAGCGGTTTGCGGTGCGTAATTCGGGTGCGGTGGCAGTGGTGGAAGGGTTGGGTGATCACGGTTGTGAATACATGACGGGTGGAATCGTCGTGGTTTTGGGCAAAACGGGGCGCAATTTTGCCGCTGGAATGAGCGGTGGTATCGCTTATGTCCTGGACAGTGAAAACCAGTTCAAAACTTTGTGCAACGCTTCGATGGTCGCCTTGGAAAAATTGGAAGCCGAAGATGCCGAGATATTAAAATCTCTTGTGGAGAAACATTTACGGTATACATCCAGTCGTTTGGCGTCGCGTCTTTTGGGCGATTGGCCGGGTGCGGTTGGGCAATTTATCAAGGTCATACCCCATGAATACCGAAGGGTGCTTGAGGAAATGAAAAAAAAGGAGGCCGTTGGTCATGGGTAAAGCAACGGGTTTTATGGAGACTGGCCGGGAGGTTCCTGAGGAGCGGGACGTGGGTGAGCGTATCCGCGATTACAAGGAACTGTATCAACCGTTTCCTGTGGAGAGGCTTCGGGAACAGGCGTCACGCTGTATGGATTGCGGCGTTCCGTTTTGTCACTCGGGGTGTTCTCTGAACAACATCATTCCGCAGTGGAATGATTGGGTTTATCGGGGGAACTGGGCGGATGCGGTAGAGACGATGCATCGCACTAATAATTTTCCAGAATTTACGGGTCGGGTGTGTCCGGCCCCGTGTGAAAGTTCGTGTGTGGTGGGGATTAACCGGGAGCCGGTGACCATTCGGGAGATCGAGCGGACGATTGCGGAGGAAGGGTGGCGGCAAGGATTGATCGTCCCCCAGCCTGCCCGGAAGAAAACGGGCAAACGGGTGGTGGTGATTGGATCGGGTCCTGCGGGGTTGGCGGCGGCACAGCAGTTGGTCCGTATGGGCCATGAAGTGGAAGTGTTGGAGAAGAATGAACGGCCTGGTGGGTTGTTGCGTTTTGGCATTCCCGATTTTAAGTTGGAAAAGACGGTGATTGACCGTCGCCTGGAGCAGTTGTGTGCCGAGGGGGTGGTGATTCGGACGGGGGTGCGTGCGGGTCGGGATGTGACGATGGAGCAGTTACGCCGTGAATTTGATGCCATCGTGCTGTGTGGCGGTTCCGAGGTTCCCCGTGATTTGCCCATTCCGGGACGGGAATTGGGTGGCATTCATTTTGCCATGGATTTTTTGACACAGCAAAATCGTCGGGTTGCCGGTTGCGTCGTGCCGCCCCAGGGGGAGATTTTGGCTCAGGGAAAGCATGTCGTGGTCATTGGTGGTGGGGATACGGGTTCTGATTGTGTGGGAACCTCCATTCGCCATGGGGCGTTGAGTGTTACCCAGATTGAACTGTTGCCCAAGCCTCCTGATCGGCGTTCCTTGGAGACGCCATGGCCTTTGTGGCCCAACATGTTGCGGACGTCATCATCGCATCGTGAGGGGTGTAACCGGATGTGGAGCATTCAGAGCAAAGGGTTCACGGGGGTGGATGGCCGGGTGCAGAAATTGGATTGTGTCCGTCTTTTGTGGGAGCAGCGGGAGGAAGGGGGACCGATGACGTGCAAGGAACTGCCCGACAGCCGGTTTACGTTGAAGGCGGACCTTGTTCTTTTGGCCATGGGGTTTTTACATCCTGAAAAATCGGAGCTTTTGGCCGGGCTGGCATTGGATGCACGGGGGAATGTCGCCGTGGATGGTCGGCAAATGACCAGTCAGGAGGGTATTTTTGCGGCGGGGGACATGGCGACGGGACAATCTCTTGTTCTTAGGGCGATTGCGGGTGGCCGGAAGGCGGCCAATGGGGTGGATCATTGGTTGCGTCAAGGATGATGGGTCTTTGGAGAAGATAATTCATGGTGGTGTGAAGGACTGGGGTTGAAGTTTTCTTCTGACTTTCATAAACTGAAAGGGACCGAGTTTTTAACCATCTGAATGAATTGGAGCGGCTACTCATGGATGATCATGGCACGAATGCAGCAACCCCGCAGGGGGGGAGTGAAGGGCAACACGGTAATGCAGGGCAGAGTCATTTGGAAAATTTGATCGGCCAACTGGAGATTCGTTGGGGGAGGATGATGGATCTCATTGGTCGGCTTCGGGATGAAAATGCGTTTCTCCAGGAGCAGTTGCGCGAGCGGGAAGAGAAGTCGGGTACGTTTGAATCGCGGTATCAGGAAGCGAACCAAAGGGTTGCGGAACTGGTTCACGAGCGTGACCAGTTGGCAGGGCGGATGGAATCCCTGTTGGCGCGGGTTCAACAATTTGAGAACACGCACTAGGGACAACGGTTGCGTTGGTGAGGGCCATGTCGGATATTGTGGAAGTGCGTGTGCATGGCCAAGTTTTCAAAATGCGGGCCAATGCCGAGGACGGACACTTACAGCGTGTTGCCGAATACGTCGATGGTGTTTTGTCGCAAACATCGCGTAGTTTTGGGAACCAGCCGGGTCATCGGGTGGCCATCATGGCGGCTATGCAGATTGCCGATTCGTTGATCCAGGAGAGGGCCAGCAAGGATGTTGGCGAGATGCAGCGTGTTGAGACGAGTCGTGTCGAGGGCATTCTTGCCCGGATGATTGCCGAGAGCGACGAATTGTTGGCAGAGGAGTGATGAATCCCCCTGCGGTGTTCGATAGGACAGACTTCCTTCTGAGCCGATAACTTACGAGCCCAGGGGACCTGCGCTGTCCGTGGAGCGTCCGCCCTTTTTGGCAGACCGGAAGCGGTTATCAGGACCCCACCTTAAACTGAGGGTTCAGAGGAGCACGTTTAACGGCACATGTGGGGGGATTTTGACCAGGTGCAACCGAGTAAGGAAGCGTTGCGAAGGATGTTGCGCACACGCCGTCGTGCTTTGTCCCTGGCGGAGGTTGCGCGGCTAAGTGGTATGGTTTGTCGGCTGGCTGCGGAGCTTGCGGTGTATGTTCAAGCCCGTGTTGTCGGTGTTTACCATGCGGCTGACCATGAAGTCGATCCAGAATCTTTGATGCGACATGCGGTTTCGCTGGGTAAAAAAGTGGCTCTGCCGGTGACGGATGCCGGGGAGAAGGGGATGGTTTTTGTGGAATGGGGACCGGAGCGGGGGATGGCGGTGGGGCCTTTTGGGATCATGCAGCCCTGTTGGACGGGTGAGGTTGCGGATACGGTGGCACGGGATGATTTGGATGTGATTTTTGTCCCTTTGGTTGGGTTTGACCGGCGGGGGGGGCGGATTGGATACGGTGGTGGTTATTTTGACCGTTATTTAGCGGGGACACCCGGGGGAAAGCCTTGTTTGGTGGGGCTGGCGTATGGATGCCAAGAGGTGGCGGAGATCCCTGCCGCGCCGCACGATTGTAGACTTCATTATGTGATTACGGAGGGGGGGGTGACATGTTGTGCATGACATTCTCTCGTTTTTGAACGACGGCCCGCTGTCCATGGCAGTTGGGTGAGATCAACCCTTATGACGACCGCGACGGCCAGGAGACTTGGGGACGCCAGTGGTTTGGAGAACGAAGGCTTATGAACATTTCCGCCCTTTTGGCAGGCTTGGTATTGGGGGCGGCCATTTCCTTTGCAATTGTTTTTTTCCGGCAGCGTGCCGTGCAACAGGTGCTTCGCCAAAGGGAAGAAAAAGCAGAGCTGCTGATCAAAGCAGCCGAGGAAAAAACCGCCCATATCGCTGGGGAAATTGAGTTACGCAACAAGGCATCGCGGTTGAAGATCGAGGAGGAGATCAAGGGGAAGTATCAGGTTATCGAAGAGGAGTTGGGCAAGCAGAAGAGTCGGATGGATAAGCGCGAGGAGCAGTTGGATCGCAAGTTTGATCAACTGGATCAGCGGGAGCGGGAACACGAGCGGCGACGCAAGCAGATTGAGGAGTTGGGGCAAGCGGCTCAGGAGAAGATGCGGCAGCACGAGGCGTTGGTGCTTCAGGCGGAGGCGCGTTTGGAGGAAGTTGCGGGGATGAGTGGGGATGCGGCGCGTGCGCATTTGATGGCCCGTTTTGAGGAGGATGCGCGGAATGCGTCGGGGCGGTTGTTCAAGCAGTTGGAGGCAGAGGCGCGGGAACATGCGGATCGCAAGGCGCGGGAGACGATAGCGACTTCGATTCAGCGGTTGGCGGGGGAGTATGTGTCGGAGCAGACGGTTTCGGTGGTTGCCTTGCCGTCGGAGGAGATGAAGGGGCGGATCATTGGCCGTGAGGGGCGCAACATCCGGGCGTTGGAGACGGCGACGGGATGTGATTTGATCATTGACGATACCCCGGAAGCGGTGGTGATTTCGGGGTTTAATCCGGTCCGTCGGCAGGTTGCGCGGCAGGCGTTGGAAGAGTTGATCAGTGATGGTCGGATTCATCCGGCGCGGATTGAGAGTGTTGTGAAGAAGGCGACCTTGAATGTTCAGAATGAGATCAAGGAAGCGGGGGAGAAGGCTGTTTTTGATGTTGGGTTGACGGATGTGCATCCAGAGATTATCAAGTTATTGGGGACGTTAAAATTTCGCACTTCGTACACACAGAATGTTTTATCGCATTCGGTGGAGGTTGCGTTGTTGTGTGGGGCGATGGCGGATGAGTTGGGGTTGAGTGGGAGCATTGCGCGTCGGTGTGGATTGTTGCATGACATTGGCAAGGCGGTGGATCATGACATGCAGGGTTCTCATGCGGTGATTGGTGGGCAGTTGGCCAAGAAGTATCGGGAGAAGCCGATCATTGTCAATGCCATTTGGTCGCATCATTTTGACATCGAGCCGAATTCTGTGTATGGGCCGTTGACCAATTCAGCGGATGCGTTATCGGCGGCGCGGCCTGGGGCGCGGCGGGAGAATGTGGAGACCTACTTGAAGCGTTTGGAGCAATTGGAGGAGATTGCGACGGGTTTCCATGGGGTGGAGAAGGCGTTTGCGATTCAGGCGGGGCGTGAGGTTCGGGTGATTGTGCAGTATGATAAGGTGAACGATGAGGGGTCGATGATGTTGGCGCGGGACATTGCGACCAAGGTTGAGAATGAGATGACCTATCCGGGTCAGATCAAAATCACGGTGATTCGGGAGATGCGCACGACGCACATTGCCAACTGAGCGAATATGGATAGATACCCCATGTGCGTATTTTTCCCTTGCCTGGAGGGATGTTTTTGCCATGACGAAAACGGATCTTGTCCGCGCCATTGCCCAGGAGCGTGGGTTGCCGACACAGCATGTTGCCGAGATCGTCGATGCGGCCTTGGAGGGGATCATCAAGGGTTTGGAGGGGGGTGAATCGGTTCGATTGCGTGGATTTGGGCAATTCAGTCTCAAGCGTCGCCTTCCGCGCAAGGGGCGAAGTTTGACGACGGGGGAGGCGGTTGTTATTCCCGCCAAACAGGTGACCGCCTTCAAACCGGGAACGGAGATGCAGCGTCGCTTGGAGGAGGTTTTGGACGAGGACTGGGTGGCGGCATTGGCACCGCAAACGGTCAAGCCCAAGCCCAAGGTTGCGACGCCGGATGAAAAGGCGAAGGCGTTACGGGATATTTTAATCAACATTCGGGAGATCCGGGATCACACAACCTTTTTATGGCGCAAGATTTTGGGGGTGAAGGGGGATCGTGGTTCCTTTACCTGTCAAATTCGGAAGAGTACTTTTTTTCAGGTTGAGGATAATATGACGTGGCTCCAGGGAAAGGGATTTTTTAAATTTTCCGTGGGTCCGGGGTTTGATCAGAATGATGATAATGTGATGCAATTACGAGTTTACGAGATCAGTGAGCAGTTTAACGAGCATGTTGGCCAGATTGTCAGTCAAAAATAATTATTTCAGTTCAATTTTTAGATTTCTGGGGCTTGTTCGACAAAGGATACAGTCAGATCCTCTCCCACCTTAAAATTTTTGAAAAGAAAGAAGGGGTCTGGGGAATTATTTCCCAGGGTTTTGGTTTTAAACAAAAAATTCCATTTTCCGCTTTTGAATTTGCTTTTATTTAAAATCAAAAGCAAAAACCCGAAGGCAATTTCCCAGATAACCCCCGAACAAGCTGCGCCGAGGTGTTGGCTGACGCCAGAAGGGCTTCATCGTGTGCGTTCATGGAGATTTCCCGCGATCACTGACCCTTTTGGTAGGTTCCCACCAGTTCTGCGTCCGCCAGTATGTGCCCGGTCATCGCTTTGAGTAGTGTCGCCTTGTTGGCGTGTGGTACCGTCGCAAGGGTGGTATCCAAGGCGTAGAGCTTGTGAAAATAACGGTGGCGTCCTATGGGGGGGCATGGGCCACCATATCCGGTCCGTTCCCAATCGTTCAGCCCCTCTTGGGTTCCCTGGGGCAAACCGGCACCGGCGACCCCCGCAGCCAATTCCCCATCCTCGGGCGGCAGATCATACAACACCCAATGCACCCAAACCCGCTGCGGTGCTTTCGGGTCGGGAACGTCGGGATCGTCTACGATTAATACCAAGCTGCGACTCCCCTGAGGAACCCCGTGCCACGCCAGCGGTGGCGAACGATCCTCCCCCTCACAGGTGTACGCCTTGGGAATTGTCCCCCCATGGCTGAACGCGCTGGAAGAGAGGCGCATCCCCCCTTCTGCGGCATAACCCAGGCTCGCAAACCCCAATACCGCCGCAATAGTTAAAAGTTTCATCATCTTGTTTCCCCGTATCCAAGAATTGAGAACCCCTTGTTCATAGTGGATGTTTGATCCATTATCAAGGTGGTTGATGGGTAAAAAAGGACAAAATATTTTTTCTCAAATTTTAGAGCATGAGATCGGTCTCTTCCCCTTCTTTGGGGAAGGTGGGGATGGATTCTTTTTTCAGTTTATCCATGCCGATGGCGATGCCATTGAGGGGGACGGGGATGACGACTGGGATTTTTTGTTTATCCCAGAGGACAAAACCGACTTTGAGGGCGGTTCCGGTGGCGAGTTCTTTCAGAAAATCGGGTTTGGCGTGGAGTGCGGCGATACATCCTTCGGGGCGGCAGCGTTGCAATCTCATTTTGAGTTGTTTCCCCTGATCCACTTTCACGAGGACGCTGGTATCGAGGAAAATATTGATTGGGGTATGGATGATGAGGGCGGGTTCGCCGTTTTTACCGAACTGACCAAAGATCACCTTGACGATATTTTTTCCGGTATTGGGCGATGTGACCACTTGCGCAAGGCCGCAGCGGGTTTTATCGACGCCGATGGCGGTACAGGAGAAGCTCCAGGCACCGAACTTATCGCCGACGGTAAGTTCGGCCTGGGCGACCGCAGAGAGGCCCAGGGACAAGGCGAGGAACAAAGAAGGGATTTTATAGGATTTCATGGTGGCGCAAGCGTATCAGGTTTGCCAAGCTTTCTAAAGAATAAATGACTGTGGAATCCGGGGGAACATCCCAACGCCACGCACTTCAAGGGCATGGGAATGTTCCCCCAGACCCCGCAATCTTGTTCACTCCTCGAACCATGTCAACCGGGAAAACCATCCCTGGGACGGGAACCTTCGGAGACGCGGCAATTTTTTTTGGGTATTTTTAAAAGATAGGGTTGCCAATTGTCAGGAATCCTTTTACTGTATGCCCCGCAAGACCGATCCATCAGGGAACTATCTGTCTTTGCATGTCCCGTTCGTCTAGTGGACTAGGACATCGGCCTTTCACGCCGGTAACAGGGGTTCGATTCCCCTACGGGACGCCACTTATTTAAGAAAAGAACCTCTTTTACGACCCCCCAGGTGTATTCATGCGCGAGCGCGTTCAAAAAGTCCTTGAAGAAGTCCGTCCCTTCCTCCAAAGAGATGGCGGCGATGTCGAACTGGTGGATGTGACCCCCGGTATGGTGGTCAAAGTCCGTCTGCGCGGTGCCTGTGGAACCTGCCCAGGGGCGACCATGACCCTCAAGGGGGGGATCGAACGGGTTCTTAAAGAGCGTATTCCCGAAGTCGTCTCGGTGGAGAACGTCCCCTGACGGACCCCGTTTTCCGGTATCGCCCATCACCCCACTGCAATGCTAGGCCGGAGGGCGTCTCTATCGACCTGCTGGTTTTGCACGCCATCAGTCTCCCCCCAGGTTTTTTCGGGGGTTGCGCCATCGACGATTTTTTCCTGGGGCGATTGGATGTCGCAGCACACCCATTCTTCCAAGAAATCGCATCACTCAAAGTCTCCGCCCATTTTGTCATCGACCGCCAGGGGGCAGTGACCCAATATGTTCCCGTCCATGGGCGTGCGTGGCATGCCGGTGTCAGTGTCTGGGAAGGGCGTGAAAATTGCAACGATTTCTCCATTGGCGTCGAATTGGAAGGGGATGCCGATACCCCCTTTGAAATGTGCCAATACAATACGCTCGCCAGCTTGATCGCACGCCTGCAATCACGTCTCCCCGCCCTGCGGGAAGAGAGGATCGTCGGTCACCAACATATCGCCCCAACCCGTAAGTGGGATCCGGGGCCAACATTCGACTGGTCTGAACTCAAACAACGTTTGCGACATTCCCAACCCAACATCAACTGGCCCGTGAGATGGGAGGCTTAGCATCATGCCCCATGTGCATATCATCGGAATTTGTGGAACCGCCATGGCCGGCCTCGCCGCCCTCGCCAAAGAGCGCGGCTGGCATGTCACCGGTTCCGATCACGGCGTTTATCCCCCCATGAGCCTTTTTTTGCAAGACCTGGGCATCCCCATCCAAGAAACATTCGCCGCCGAAAATCTGAACCCTACCCCCGATCTTGTCCTGGTGGGTAACGCCATCTCCCGTGGGAATCCCGAATTGGAAGCGGTACTCGAACGCAATATTTCCTACCGTTCCGGGGGGCAATGGTTGTTTGAACATGTCCTCGAAGGGCGGCATCCGGTCGTCGTCTCGGGAACCCATGGCAAAACCACCACCACCAGCATGATCGCCCGCGTGATGGATGAGGCGGGTTGGCAACCCGGATTTTTTATCGGCGGTATCCCCAAAGATTTCGGCCTTGGTGCCCGTTTTCCCAAGAGCCTCTGGGTGGTGATCGAAGGGGATGAATACGATACGGCGTTTTTTGACAAAAGACCGAAATTTTTACACTACCATCCCAAAACATTGATTTTACACAATCTTGAATTTGACCATGGGGACATCTATCCCGATTTGGAAGCGATTCGTGTGCAATTTCGTTTATTGTTGCGGCTGGTCCCTGGCAACGGTCAGGTGATGGCCAATTTTGATGATCCTGAAATCAGGGAATTGGTTAAAAAAGCCTATTCTCCGGTGGTGAGTTATGGGTTGAATCATGCGGATGTCCAGTATACCGCTCGCCTGCACCGTCCCGATGGCCAGGCGTGGAGTGTGTTGCGTGGCGGCGAAGAATTGTTCCGGGTTCAGTGGCTCCTGTTGGGGCGTCATAATGTTCTGAATGGTTTGGCGGCGGCGGCCACCTGTCTGCATCATGGGATGGAACCAGCCCAGGTGAAACAAGGGTTGGAGCGGTTTCAAGGGGTGGCGCGGCGGTTACAGGAACGGTTTGCCATCAACGATATTCACATCTATGATGATTTTGCGCATCATCCCACCGCCATGGCGACCACCATCGATGGGTTGAAATGTAAGGTTGGGTCGAGCCGGGTGTGGGTGGTGGTGGAACCGCGTTCCAATACCATGCGCTCGCGGGCGCATCAGGAACGCTTGGCACCGGCGTTGGCACAGGCCGATTTTGTCCTGATCACCCGTCCGGCACCGCGTGGGATGACCCCGGGGCAATTGTTGGACGTGGATGCGGTGACTGAGATTCTCAACCGTGGGGCCGAGGGGCCACTGCCTAAAGCCAAGGTGATTGCCAATGGTGTGGAAGCATCGGAATATTTGACAAAACACCTCAAGAAGGGGGACCATTGCATTATCATGAGTAATGGTGGTTTTGATGGCATTCATGAGCGGTTACATGATAGTCTCAAGAGCATCCAACCATAAAGACTGGGGAAACGGGAATGGATCGAAGTCAAAGCCTTGAAGGCAAATTTTTGATTGCCATGCCGGGGTTGAATGATCCCAATTTTGAACGGTCGGTCCTTTTTATTTGCTCCCACAATGAGGATGGGGCATTGGGATTGGTCATCAATCAGGCCCACCCCGCCTCTATGCAGGAAATCTTGGAACAATTGGACCTGGATTGGAATCGCCATGATTCGGCAGTTGTCTACCAGGGGGGGCCGGTCGCTTTGGATCGTGGTTTTATCCTCTATGAAGATGCCTTGGAACTCCCCGGCAATCTTAAAGTGGAAGAAAATCTTTTCCTGGGGACCAACCCCGATATTTTGCGGCGTTTGGTTGAAGGGCCATCATCGGGTCGGTTTTTGTTTGCCTTGGGCTATTCGGGATGGGCGGGGGGGCAGTTGGAGCTGGAGTTGAAGGAAAACGCATGGTTGGTTTCGCGGCTTAACCGCAGGATATTATTTGATGCCCCGTTGAACGTCCGCTGGGAATCGGCTTTGAAGGAGATGGGGATCGATCCGGTGAAATTGGTGGACTGGGGGGGACATTTGACCAACTAAGATGCGGAGGTGAGGATTCCTGGCTTTTGTCTCTATGAACACGCTGCTCTTAAACACCATTCCGAAGAGAGGATGTCATGTCCGATAAGACATGTGTTGTTCATCCCGCCGTGGTCGTTCCCGATTTTCTGTGTTGAAAAGGCTGAAAACACGGTAGAAGTTGCAAAATAATTGGAAAAGAAGAATCCTGGGGAATTTTTCCCCCAGGATTTTTGCCTGGAGTGGAATGATTTCAATCTCCACGCTTTGGATGGTGTCTCAGATCCTTTTTAATGATAGTAGATATTCTATTGACTCTTCTGTTGAGAATATTTCTTCTCAAGGCAAGTGAACAGTCCCCTGGAACTGGGAGCTGTTGACCAGAAAATGGATCCAGATGCTGGCTGCGTATCCCAGTGCAATGGCCCAGGTCCATTTTAAATGGCTGAAAAAGGTGTACATGCCCCGCGCTTGGCCCATGAGGCCGACTCCGGCAGCGGATCCGATGGAGAGCAGACTGCCGCCGACACCCGCCGTCAGTGTTACCAACAACCATTGTCCCATGGACATGTCTGGACCCATGGTCAGGACGGCAAACATGACCGGGATGTTATCCACGATGGCGGAAAGGATACCGATCATGATGTTGGCGTTGGTCGCCCCCCACCCTTCATACATGACGTGGGAGACCATGGATAGGTAGCCAATAAAACCAAGCCCGCCGACCGCGAGTATCACACCATAGAAAAACAGCAGGGTATCCCATTCGGCCCGGCCCACATTGACGAAAAGATCAAAAGGGGTATCTCCTGCGACGACCGCATCGTTAGGATTGGTTCTTTTCTCACTGGCTACCTTGCCAAAGGTTTTCTTGAGGTAGAAACCCAGAATTCCCAGGTAGGACAAGCCAAGCATCATCCCCATGGTGGGGGGGAGGTGTATGAAGTTGTGAAAACTGACGGCGGTGGCAATGGTCAGGAGAAAAAGGGCAATGATGCGCTTGCCGCCGCGCTTGATGGCGACGACCTCATTACTTGCTTCGGGTTTGTCTTGGGGGACGGCAAAATGCATGATGGCGGCTGGGACGGCCCAATTGACGATGGAAGGGATGAAAAGCAGGAAAAATGTGCCGAAAGGGACGATCCCCTTTTGCCATACCATGAGGGTGGTAATATCGCCAAAGGGGGAGAAGGCACCGCCCGCATTGGCTGCCACTACGACGTTGATGCAGGCGAGGGATACGAAGGTGGGTTTGGAGCGGCCAACTGCAAGGATCACGGCGCACATTAAAAGGGCTGTGGTGAGGTTGTCCGCGATGGGAGAAATGAAAAAAGCAAGTACGCCGGTGAGCCAGAAGAGTGCGCGATAGCTGAAACCCGATCGGACCAGCCAGGAACGCAAAGCCTCAAATACCTGTCGTTCTTCCATGGCGTTGATGTAGGTCATGGCCACCAGGAGGAACAGGAAAAGCTCGGCATATTCCAGGATATTGTGTCGTACCGCTTCGGCGGCGGCGTGGGGTAGGCCGTTATTGGCGTAAACGAAGGCCACCATGGTCCAGATGAGTCCCGCAGCCAGGAGTACGGGTTTGGATTTGCGCAGGTGCGTTACCTCTTCCGCCATAACCAGGGCGTAGGCGATGACAAAAATCACAAGGGCAAAATAGCCAACTCCGCTGGCTGTTAGGTTCAGAGACCCGCCGCCGCCTTCGGAAGCCAAAGCTTGAACTGGAAAAAAAAATACACTACCCAAAATGGCAGAGATGAGGGGAAACAATTTTTCTCTCATGAAAGATACTCCTTGGTTGGGGGAGTTAAATTACCTGGATAAATATATGCTTCAGATGGATCGGGACATTGATGACAGGATATTTAAGTTGGGCAGCCCTGGAATGGTGATGCGGTGACCATCCAGGACTACCCAGGATGAGGAGATCAGTGGAGCCTTATGCGAGGGATTGTCCCTGTTGTTGAATGGCGGCGAGGAACCAGTTGGGATTTCGAGAGCCTACCGGACGGGTAAACGTCCAATATTCCTCCACGACCACGGGGATGGAACGATCGCCGTCCACAACAACCCCTTGAGCGTCGGTAGAATACTCCAACATGGAGACCTGAAAGAGGACGGTGATCCAATCCTCTCCCGATTCCTGCCACGCTTCACTGATTTCGGCCTGTTGGAACTGGATATTTTCGATATGATCTTTTAAATGGTTGCTTTCTTTTTTCTTCATGTCGGCCAGGACATGTTCCAACATGGTGGTCGTCAACAAAGGGCGCAGGCTATCCGCATTGCCATCGCACCAGGATTGTTGCATCTGTTGAAAGGCACTTTTGGCACCGTTCAGGAATTGCCCTTCGTTGAAATGTTTGTCCATGGACGCGATATACCCTAATCCCTGGGAGACCTCATCCATGCCCGCATTCATTCCAGCGGAACTGGGGCCGGGGTCGAATGATTGCCCAAGTCCGTGGCCACCCCTTTCCTGATGGATGGTTGATCTTTCGGTATTGGCGTTGGGAAAATTAAAACCGCTGCCCTGTGCCTGTGGTAACGGATGGCCAAACGCGGAACCTGCGGCTGGGGTCATGGCGCGTTGGCGTTTATACCAACGAATACCAAACCAGATTGCCCCTCCGATGAGCAGGATTTCCAACAGGCCCATACCACCGGCTCCCGCGCCAGCGGCTCCCGCACCGCCAAACAACATGGAACCGATCATTCCGCCCAACATGAGTCCCCCCAATCCACCAAGGAGTCCAGACCCGATGCCGCCGAACATCCCTCCAGCAGCGGCACCACCTGGGCGTTGTGCTGCCGAGGGTTGATTGAAGCCGGTACGTGCGGCAGGCTGTTGGGGTGCCGAAAAATTTTTTGATCCGCGAGAACCTATGGAACTGCCGCCACCCATCCGTTTGGCGTCAGCCTCATCTGGAAAAACAGAAAGAATACCAAAAGCCATGAACATGGCGATTGTCGTCATGATGATCGATTTGAAAGAGAACATGGAAAATCTCCTTATTAAGAGCAGGTATGCGGTGTTTGGTCAGGGGTTAATCAAAGATTTCAAACAAGGATTCCATGGGGCTTTTTTTCCGATAATGCTTATCCTTGTCAGAGGGGTAGTGTCTGGATGGATGATGACCTTGGCTGTGCTGTCCAGTATTGGGAGCGTATGGGCTGTGTTCCTGATCCCGAATGGGTTGCAAAAGTTTTTCCAGCTCGCCTCTGTCAAGCCATATTCCGCGACATTGCGGACAGGTATCCAATTCGATTCCCGACCTTTGGACAACCAACATGCCTACGTTGCAGTTGGGACATAATAAAAGAGGCATGATCAATCTCCTTATCAAATCGGAGGGTCTATTAAGTTTAAAAGGTTACCGAACCCACTCAGGGTTACTATACGGCGGTGGAACAATCAAGTAAATTCGATAATATCTTACATAATGTCAGTATTTTTCGAAAGGACAAAGGGTGAACTACAAGCATCTGCACTATTTTTGGACTGTGGCCCGGGTTGGGAGCATTACTGCGGCGGGTCGGTTGCTCAGGCTCCGTCCACAAACGTTGAGTACGCAACTCCAGGTGTTGGAGGAAGCGTTTGGTCTGTCACTTTTTGAAAGGGTTGGCCGACGACTGGAATTGACGGAAACGGGGCAGGTGGTTTTTGACTATGCCAACGAGATGTTTTTGCTGGGCAATGAACTGGATGAAATGCTCAAGGGGATGCCGACACAAAGACCACTTCGGTTTCGCGTAGGGATCGCCGATGTCATTCCCAAACTGATCGCCTATCGTTTTCTCGAGCCGGCCCTGCGGTGTGAGCGTGAGGTGCATTTGGTATGCAACGAAGATAAAATGGTCAATCTTTTGGCCGATTTGGCCCTGCACAAGTTGGATATGGTCTTGGCGGATAGTCCCACGATACCGGGCATTTCCGTTCGCACCTACCATTATTCCATGGGATCTGTTGGGGTTACCTTTTTTGGGACGCCGGGACTTCGGGCAAAGCATCCCGGTCCATTTCCCGCGTTGCTGAGCAATGCGCCAATGCTGATGCCCACGGTGGGAAACTCCATTCGCGGCGATATCGGTCGGTGGTTGAACGATCTGGGAATTATTCCAAGAATTGTTGCGGAATTTGAAGATACTGCCCTTCTCAAAGCGTTTGGTCAGGCGGGCGCGGGTTTTTTTTTCATCCCCTCCATCATTGAAGATGATGTTGTTTACCAACATCAGGTCGAGGTTGTCGGGCATACCCAAGCGGTGCAGGCAGAATATTTTGCTATTACCACGCAACGTCGTGTCAATCATCCAGCGATTCAGGCCATCAAGGAGAGCCGCCAAAGAATAAAAGTCTAAAAGGTTATGGATGAGAGAGACAAAGAAACATTGAAATGACCGAGATACTCCTGCTACAGTGCTTCTGTCGGAGGGGTTGGTTTTTTAAATTCTTAAAGTCGAAATCGGTATACCCTGAGGCCACCGTTATCCGTCCGTTTGTGGTGGCTTGACCGGGTGATTTCCGAGCGGTCCCCCTCATTGCCATTAAGCCGAGCTTGAAGAATGTCCGTGTTTGAAACGTTATCCCGATTTTTTGCTAAAAAACAGGAGTCAACAACCTCTGTCAAGGTTGATGAAAAAAAACCTGATATTCGGCATCTTTACATCCATGTCTCCTCAGCCGGTTGGCAAAGCATACTGTTCGACGAGCAGGGGATTGTTGGCGATGAAGTTAAAGATAATATTATTTATGAAAAGGAAATTGATCGAAAACAGGGAGGGGTATCCACCCCAGGGGCACGTATCGAAGCGGTTCTTCGGAATGCCATTCAGGCCAATAAAAAACAGATTGATCATGTTAACAAAATATGTCTTGTTCTCGGTGATGTTGGTTTTGAATATTCCGATAGCAAGCCAGCGGAACTCAGCGCAGCGGCTTCGGGTACCGTTGTTCGCCGTTTTGGCCAGGTCCGACTGAACGGTACCGACGTTTCCTATGGCAAGGGGGTTTTTCCCCGTTCCAAAGATAATCCCTCGGAATCTAAAAATACAATCTATACGTTTGTTGATGCCAATTTTCTCCGTTCCTTGTTGGCCACATTCGACGTTCATGGTTTGAAGGTTCTCGATGTGGTTCCCAAAGGCTATCAAGTCATCTCCCGTTCTTTTGAAAATCCTGGGCAGCCTTACGGAGCTTTGGATCTTGGGGGGTTGACGACCACATTTTATCTGGCCAATCCCCACTCGGGGAACTTGTTGGTGCGCACCATTCCAGTTGGTTATTTGACCATGGTTTACGCTGTGGCGGAAGGATCTGGTATTTCTCTGGATGAGGCGGTCGCGTTATTGAAAGATCGTGACCATGTGCAAAAAATAAATCCATACAGTAGTTTGGCTGATGAGTCTGTGGTTCGGGCCATGTCGGAGTTCAGTCAGGCATTGCATCCAGTGATGAAAAGGTTGCTCGATGAACTCCACCGTTCGCTGGATTATTTTACCCTCCAAAAAGTCTCTGGACGACCCGGAACCTTAGAAGCCTTTGGGGAGACAAAACGGGTCAATGGTTTTGTGGAATGGATCCGTCGGCATTGCAATCTACAGGTTGTCCAAGGGCCATCCAATCGGGAACTTCTGGAAACCTTGGCATTGAAAACCCAGGTTCCAAAGCCATGCAACCTTCTTTCAGGTTCTGAAACGCCACTGCTCACTGTGGGACGGACTGAGTATGTTTTTTCTCTCGAACGTGGCTATGTCAGTGCCTTGGATATTCTCAAAGGCAAAGAGGCCGAAGCCAAACTACAAAATCGCAGGGATGGTGAAAAACGAGGTGCCAAAGGGGGGCGCAGTGGTGTGCGTCAACCCAAAGGTGGTCCCTCACGCCGTGTGAGACCGGGTGCTAAAACAGGGTCTTCCACAAACGGTTCCCAAGGATTTTCCAATCATGTCTGGGTGAAAAAGGTCACTGCCTTTTTTCACAATGACGGGAGTGTGAACGCGGGTACCCAGGGTGAAGATGGTAAATATTTTGCTTTGTTTGCCCTCAGTGCCATGATTCTTGTCTATCGGGGTTGGACCATGATTGATGCCGAGCGGAACCTCTTCAAAAAAAAGACCGAGGCTTTCTTGAAAGAACGGACCTCATGGGATGAGAAGATTCAAAAGTTCAGTAAAACTGGGGTCAAGGGATGGTCCATGGGAAATTCGGGGGATATGGCGAAGATTCTTTGGACCGAGAAATTTGTCCTTATCGGTGATCATCTGAATGATCATATCTGGTTGTCAGATCTTTATCTTGAAAAAGGGCATGGTACGAAAAGAGAAGAGGATCCGGAAAAAAAAGGTGAATCATCTGGAACCTCTTTGATGATTCAAGGCAATGTCCTCCCATCGACGGATGGACATATCCAACGCATCTCTGAATTCCTCGGGAATATGCTTTTGGACAAAGAAGGGTTCATGAGTGATTTTGATAATATCACTTTCCATGGTGCCGAACTTGTTCCGGCGGACAACATGGTCCGGTTTAAGCTTAAGGCCTTGTATAATGCCGATAAGCGTATCAAAGCCGCCCAGGATCTGCCGGAACAGGGTCGTGTTGGAAAGGATGCCCCGCAGCCGGGATTGGCCGATATGAATAAAAATATAAAGAATCGTGAACAAATTCAGGAAAAGGCACTCAGAGGCGGGCGATAGCACCTATGGAAGTTTTTTTGCGTCGATATCAAAACTTTTTAATTTCAACATTATTCATGTTGTCCGGGTTGTTTGCTGTGGGGTATTCTGAATTTTATTCACCCTATACGATCTATGCCACCGATGCCGCAAAGAAAACTTCACAATTAAAAAAAGAGATAGAGAATATCGGAGAGAAGGATAAGCAGAAAGTTACCGAAAATCAACAGGCCGAGAAGGGAATTCATTTTTTACCCGATTTTTTAGGCCGTATCAACGATATCGCCCATCGGCAACAGGTCATTATCAACCGTCTTTCTCCTGAGAAGGAGGAGAGCCTTAAATTTAAGTTGGAAATGACCTCTGAGTATCGGACATTCATTAAATTTATCGCCCAGTTGGAATCTTTGAATGTTATCATCGATGATATTCAACTCCACCCCTACGATGCGCGTAAGGTGACCCCCGTTCATGCCATCTCTTTCACCATCATTCCCCGGAATGATGCCGAACCGCTGTCGGCAGAGCGGCAAAAAAAATTGCAAGAACTGGTTGCCAAACCGGGTCAGCGTAACCCTTTTCAACGATTGGCTCCCGGTATTGTCGATCACTTGGTCGATTTAACCTGGGTTGTCAAACTGGGTGGTATTGGCGTCGCACTGGACGGCAAGCGTTATGCCACGATCGATAATTCAAGCTATCGGGTCGGGGATACCCTGGAAGGGCGTGTTATCACGGAAATTACCGAATCCAAGGTGTTCATGGAAAAAATTGATGATGATGGCGTTACCCGTTTCGTCCTATCCAGTCGAGAAAAGAAAAAGGGTGAATGATGGGGGATCGTTGTTATTTGACGACGTTGCCCATGTCGAATACCGGCAGGAAGGAGGCCACCATCATCCCAGCGATGGCTATGCCGATGACAACCGTTAAAATGGGGTTGATCAATCCTGTGATGATTTGCACTTGGTTGTCCAGAATTCTTTCAAAATAATCGGCAGCACTGATTAACAACTCATCTAATGCCCCTGTCTCTTCCCCCGTAGCAACCATTTGTAAAACAATTCCGTGGAATATTTCATATTCTTCAAAGCTTTGTGTAATGCTAATCCCGGTGGCAACGTCATTGGTAATTTGGTACAGTACTTCCTCAATGTATCGGTTTCCCGTGACCGAGGCGGCCAATTCCAAGGCGTCCAATAAGCGCACCTCATTATGCAGTTGGACCGCAAACGTCCTTAAAAAACGGGCCATGGCGGTCAGACGCCACAACCGACCTAAAAGGGGTATTTTAAGCTTGAATTCATCCCAGATGAGGCGACCATATTGATTGGTTATCCACCAGATCCATGCGGCCATCGCGATGCCCATTACTGTCAGAATGACAAACCAGTTATCACGCCAAAAATTGCCGATTGCCAACAAAATCTGTGTGGGAATGGGGAGTTCTTTTTTGAATGATTTAAACAAGTTGTCAAATCGTGGCAGGATGAAAAACACCATTAGATTGAAGACCGTGAAAAAGGCGGCCAACATGAAGATGGGATAGGCGACGGCACTGCGTACTTTGTTGCCAATGGCGTCTGCTTTTGTCAGATACTCGGATATTTGGGTGAGGGCCTCTGGCAAGCGGCCAGAATTCATGCCGGCGCGGGTGACATTGACAAAAATTTCATCAAAGAGTTGTGGTGAATAGTCCTCCAATGAGTCGCTGAAGTCCACACCGTGGCGCACATTTTCGGCAACGTCATAAATGGCGGCACTCAACTCCTTGCCAGGGGTATCGTGGGCAAGATTGTCCAGTATGCTTACCAGGGGCATCTGGCTGCGGAGCATGGAGGCAAATTGACTGGTAAAAATAAGAATTTCCGATTTTTTGACCGCCATGTAATTTCCTTAGACCTCCTCACCCAGGAGGCGAATGACCTCTCTCAGGGTAGTTTTTTGTTCTTTTACCAGGTGCATCCCGTGTTCGATCAAGGTTTTCATCCCGGCATCGCGTGCTATTTGTTTTAACTTGGTGCCGCTGATATGGCCCGAAATGATCAGATCCCGGGCTTCATTGGTCATTTCAAACATTTCGAAAACCGGCTGACGCCCGCTGTAGCCTGTATTGAGACAGCGTTCACAACCTGCGCCCAAATAATAATCATCGTCTGGGTCGATGGTGATATCACGAGCCGCCAAGCGTTCGGCGGTGATGCCATCTTGGAAAAGAAGTTCCAGCATCCGCTCACCACCGACGGAAATGCGGCAGTTGGGGCAGATGGTACGGATCAAACGTTGGGCGATGGCCAAGGAGAGGGCGGTGGCGATCAGATAGGGTTTGACCTTCATATCCATCAATCGGGTGACCACCCCCACGGCATCGTTGGTATGAATGGTGGAGAACACCACATGCCCGGTCAGAGCCGCTTGCACCGCCATGGCGGCGGTTTCATCATCACGGATTTCGCCGACCATGATGACATCGGGATCTTGACGCAAAATAGACCGGAGACCTTTGGCAAAGGTCAGGTCGATCTTTTGATTGACCTGCATTTGGTGGACTCCGGGGAGGCGGTATTCTACGGGATCTTCCACCGTCAGGACATTTTTGATGGCTTTATCGATGCTCCCCAGACAGGAATAGAGGGTGGTTGTTTTGCCAGAGCCGGTGGGACCGCTGATCATGATCAAACCATGGGGGGCTTCAATCTTGGTCTTGAGGAGTTTGAGATCCCGATCCAAAAATCCCATGGTATCGATGATGGGGCTTAACAGATTTTTATCCAACAAGCGGAGTACAAATTTTTCGCCATGTTCGGTGGGATAGGATGAAACACGGACATCGATGGGGTTGCGCAGGATGACGGTACTGAAGCGACCATCCTGAGGGTGGCGTTTTTCTGCCACGTTCATATCGCATAAAATCTTCAACCGGCTGACAATCTCCGAATGCAACTGCATGGGCAATGTGATTTCTGTGTGGAGTATGCCATCCACGCGGTTGCGGACCATCATCAACTTTTCGCCCGCCTCGATGTGAATGTCGGATGCCCGCTGTTTATAGGCACTGAAAAGAAAATAATTGACCATCATGGGGACATCGACTTTATCGCTTTGTTCCCGGATGTTCCGTTCTTCTTCTGCTGAAAAGTCGGTACTGAGTCCTACTTTTTGGGATTCATCATCGCCATGAATCTCTTTTCGTCGCAGGATTACCTTTTTGAGCAGTTCGGGTGTTGTCATGACCACATCTGCTGGAAAACCGCTGCAACGCTCAAACCAGTCAAGATTTTCCAGGTTGAAAGGGTCATAAGTGGCGTAGCGTGAACGATTTTCCTGGAGCGGCTCTAGTGCAACCATACCAAGTTCCAAGGCTTTGTCGTAAGAGAGCCAACTGGTTGCTTTGATATCGTTCATCAGATTATTTTCATCGAGTATAAATTTAATCTTTAATTTTTCTTCAATGAGTTTAAGTATAGAAGCTACTTTTTCGGTGGTTTGACGGAGCATCAGGATCGTAAAAAAGGTTCGTCCGGTCTCTTGGGCTTCGTCAAGAGTTAACGCGATACTGCGCCGCTCCAGGAGTCCGGCATCGATCATGGCTTGGGGAATATCCGCATTCAGACAGATCTCGACCCAGTTGCGTCCAAGGCCGCGCCGTTCCTTCCAATAGTCTTCATCAAGTTGTTTTTTTGACTTATTTTTGCGGGTGATGGTGGATAAATCGGGGGCGTCGCCCAGATAAGGGTTTGAGGGGGTTTCATCGTCTTCGGTAGAAAAAGCACTATCCGACCCCAGCATGGTCGCGTCATACAGATCAAAGACGGTTTTTACAGGTTCCGCTGGTGCGGATTGATTCGGTGGTGGCGGCTTCATGGTGACGATATCGGCAGAGTCTTCAACTTCTCGGATCTCTGTGATTTCTTCATCAGGGTCGTCTGCATCCAGGAGGATGTGTTGGGAGGTGGTGGTATTCACGTTTGGCTTATCCAAAATCAAGGGGGTTGCCCATGACCCGAAGGTTTAAGTGGGTGTTTCTTCTGTAAAGACCAGACGAAAGCCGATGGACCGACTTCGTTTGTCTGGAGGCGCGTGGTGCCGAGATGCGCATTGTCCCTGGGAAATGGCACTGTCAAAGGCACCACCGCGAATGATTTTATCCCCCGTACTGGCTTTGTAGAGAGGATCCTGGTCTCCCAGGTCCGTGCCAATATGGGGTTTGCCATTCCAGGTGTCTCGACACCATTCCCAGACATTACCGCTCATGTCATTGATTCCGTATGGATTTTCTCCGGCGGGATGGGCATCCACGGGGGTGGTGACTTCGCTTTCGTTGTACAGGTTGGCCCGTCCTGGTGAAAATGGTTCATCTCCCCATGGAAAGAGAGGCTGTTTCCTCCCCGCTTTGGCGGCATATTCCCACTGGGCTTCGGTAGGGAGGTTGCCACCAGCCCACTGGGCATAGGCCAGGGCATCGGCATGGGTGACAAATACAACCGGGTGGTCGGGTTTTCCATGGATCGGATGGTTCAGATAAGGCGGCTCTGAATAACCAGTGGCCTGTATGAAGGCCTTGTACTCGCGCACGCGCACGGGATAGATAGCCATCCGAAATCCAGACATGTGTACTTTCATGGTGATACCGCCACCTTTGTTGGATCCCATCGTGAAGGTGCCACCGGGAATCGATACGACTTCCTGTTTTTGGGATTGATCTTTTCCGTGGTCTGCAAAACGGGGGTCGCTCAGGGAGATGCAATCCAAAACTTTGGTTAGTTCTTCAGCACTGCCGATCCTCTCCTGGGGGTGGTAGGAGAGCAGTTTAATGATCACCTGATCCAGGGCGGAGGGGACGGCGGCGCAAAAGGAGGAGGGATAGGGGATGGATGCCGGGTCGATTTTTGGCGGTGTTTTACCGGCGTAAGTTTTTTTTAACGAATCTGTCGGCTTGACACCATGGGAAAACAGTTCATAGGCGATGACACCCAGGGTGAACAGATCTGACCGTCCATCCACCTTGTCAGGGGTCTCCCGCTGTTCTGGTGACATGTAGCTTGGTGTTCCGATAACATATTTCTGATTCTTTGCTTCATGCTCAAACATGGCGGTACCAAAATCGATGATGACCGTGCGCGATGGGTCACCATCAAGCAGGAAGACGTTATCGGGTTTCAGATCACGATGGACAAGTTTTTTTTCTTGAATCTTGGTTAGGGCCGCGCTCAATTTTTTAAAGATGGTCAGACGATCCTGGGCCGTTTCCAGGAGTCGATGACGGTTTTGTTTTTGCCATTTTTTCAGCTCGATCCCTTGGATTAAATCCATGACGGTCCCCACACCTCGGGGACCCTCATACACGTCATGGATGGGACAGATATTTTCGTGTCGCAGATCGCGGGAGATGACAACCTCCCGGTGCAATGCGGCCACCGATGCCGGGTCGGCACAGCGTTCTTTTTTGAGGAGTTTGACGGCTACATCGCGTTTGAGTATGGTGTCAAACACGCTGTAGACCTCTCCAAACCCCCCTTTGCCAATTTCCTTCCAGTTGGTGTAGCGTTCTTCGCCCGGCATTGGTTATCGCCTTATCCAGTTGTGTGGTTCAGGAATATCAAGCGCCTCCGTTACATGCGGCTATGACAGTGCCGTCTGCGGCGCAGCATCCGCCCGCCACGGCTGTAGCGGTTGGATCGATATAGATGGCGCGATAGACGTTACCTTCCCATTCGGCGGTATCGGCAGCCCGGCTGGAATAAAGGACAAACTGGTCTGTTTCTTCCCCTTTCCACGCCTTGACGCAGATGGCCAGGGTGTCGTTTGCCCCTTCCCAGGTTCCGATTGCTGCGGCAATTTCATAGGTAAACTGGGCGTCCTCGGCCAGGGTAAGTTGGGGGATGAGGGAAGTCAGGGTGGTCGCTAAGGCAGCCGTCAGGCTGAGGGTCTTTTTTTCGTTGATCTTGGTCACTATGGCGGCAGCGGTCAGACGGGGGTGGGAGTCCTGGTAGCCACCGATGGCCTTGACAACTCTTCCGCATTGTTCAACCGCTTCCGAGGTTTCTGCCGTTCGGATGAACGAGGTCATTTTGGGTAGGCCGATGGCGGCCAAAATGGCGATAATAGCGACGACCACCATTAATTCGACCAGTGTAAAGCCATTTTCATGGATGTTTTTTGTGTTGATGCCAGCGGAAGCATGTCTGTGACAACCTATACTCATGAAATAGTCCCCCATAATTTTGTTGTGGTGGTTGACGAAGGTTCACATCCGGCATAGCCCGGAAACTGTGCGGAATGCCAAAAGCGTTTCATTCCTTCAACGTCTTGTTGGCGTAAAACGGACTAAAACTCTTGAAGATGCTTTATTTTTTCCATATTGATATTCCATGCGAACGTAGTTACCCACCAGGGGGCTGTACCACCATTTTTCTACGCCGGTCCAATCACTGTCCAAGCTTCGTGTTTTCCACTCCATGACCCAGCAGTAAAAACTTCCGGCAGGGACGGTCACTTTTTCCTGACGAAAAACGCGCCAGGAGGTTTTGTGGCGGCGCAATTGGTCATCTGCCTTGTATTCCCGAAGAAACAAAACGCTTTTCCCTTTTTCCAGGGGGAACAGGGAGGATGGATCCGGGGAGCGATAGACAAGTTTGCGCAGGCTATCGCCGGTTTTGGAGCCGATTTTAAATAATCCGTCGCGGATCACCCAATCACCCATTTTATCCAGGCGATCAAGACGGGCCGTCGTTCCACGGACTTGACCCACCGCCAGATGATAACCATCGCCATAAAGCCATGTATCCCCTTCGTGCCAGCGCAGTGGACCAGGATCGAGGAGGGATTCCAATTCCAGATCCGATTCTTCCAGGGTATTTTTGCCGACGGTTGGCGTATTGGGTACGTCTTGCACGATCGGCATCACCGGTGCCACCGATGTTACCGGAGGCTTGGTGACACACCCAGCCATCAGCACAAGGGCCAGTACGATCATCCATGGTTGGTGCCACTTCATCAATCTTTTCCCCTCCTGCAAACGCAAGCTAGAACAGCTTGTAAAAAATACCATATTTATGAACGGGCAAATCCCATTGACCGACGGGTGACTTATTATCCCAGACCAAGGCATAGGTAATGGCTGGCAGTTGTCCCGCTTTGATTGCATCGTTACTGGCATGGGCATGAATATTCAAGCGAAGCCCCGCGCCATCGTTGGAGGCAAACACTTCATATGCAAAATCAGGGTTATCGGGCTTTGGTAGTTCCAATGCGGTACGGATGTCATCAGGCATTTTCCCGGGTGCAAAATAGATAAATGTACCATGTTTCTTATAATGGTCCTGTTCCAGGTCAAGTAGTTTTTTGACAATCTTTTCCACGTCATCACGGCGATCTTTCTCGAAGATTTCTTGATCGAGTATGGGGAGAACGATAGCCACCAGGAAGAACACGGTCCCCACGACCCAATTCAATGTCGTCAAACGCTGGATCACAGACCATTCTCCAGAGGCGTCCAGTCACGAGGGGGGGGCGGCATCATTCATCCTCCGAGGGATCGGCGGTCAGATCAAGCAGTGGGCTGTGATGACGAATATCCTCCTGGGAATGTTCCAATTCCTGAAGACGCCCCTGGGCGTATTCCTGTAATTGCACCCCTTTGCGATCATTCGTGATGCTTTCGGGGATAAAGACCTTCGGGGTGATCAGGAATACGGTTTCACGTTTGCCTTGTGAGGAGGTATTGGTGCGAAACATCGCCCCCAGAAGGGGGATACTGCGTAAGAACGGGATACCATCTTCCGCTTCAACCCGGCTGGTATTGAACAGGCCGCCCATAACAAAGGTGCTTTCATCGGGGATGATCACACTGGTTTGTACCTCCTGGGCTGCCGTTTGCACGGCACTGGTGCTGACGGTACCAATGGATGAATTCTCAACATTGATATCGAGACGCACCATGGGTTTTGGCTCTGAAGTTTTCCCATCTCCCTTGGGTATGACCGATGGGGTGATGTCCAAGGAGACGCCGGTGCGCACCGTTTTGATGTCGGCCTTGGTGCCGTCGCCGGTGGTTACGACAAAATTGATGCTGTTGGAATTGGTGATTTTGGCTTGCAGATTGTTGAGCGTGACGACACGGGGGGAGGCGATGGTTTGCAGTTTGTTTTCGTTCGCCATGGCCTGCAAGGTTGCGTCCAACAGGGCACGGCTCCCCTTGTAGAGGAAGGTGGCCCCCAACCCAGAGGCGTCGGACTGCACCTGATAATTTCCCACCTTCAGCGGATCGTTGGCGACACCCGGGGCTTTGGTCAATTCCACGGCACTGACAAGATTGTTCGGAGGGACCAACTGGTTGGAATTTTGGCCAAAATTTTGGCCGTGGCCCCAGCGGACCCCCAGTTGCTCGGTGACGCTGGCTTCGCCATCGACGATCATGACTTCAATTTGTACCAGGGGAACCGATTGGTCCAACGACATGACCACACTCTGGATGAGTTCTATCTGCGCCAAAGTCCCCTGAACGATCACCGAATTGGTCCGCCGATCAATGGAAATGATTGGCTTCGAGGATCTCCGGGATTGCGAAAGCGGATCTTCCTGATTATTGGATTCTTCCCGGCGTCTGGATTTGCCATCAACGACCGTGATCTCCTCGCTGCCGACAAAAGCCTTCAGCGAATCGATGATACCGGGAACTTCAATATCCTGCCCCTGAAACGTGGTTTTTGTATTGCCCACGGTGGCATTGCGCAGGGGGATGATCCGTATTTCCTTGTGGAAATCCTGCTGTTCTTCACTATAGCGCAGTTCTTCACGTTCTCGTTGCAATTCAGCCAGTTTTTTCTCTTTTCCGTCTTTGATCACCCTGTCGATACGCTCCATCAATTTTTTTTGTTTATCCACCTTCGCCCGGTCCCCTTCGAGGAATATGGCACCGGTAGCCGGGTCGCTGGTGATGGTAACCGATTGATCCAACAGCTTGAATTGAGCCAGAGACGATTTGATCTCATCCACGGTGCCAAACTGGGGGATAAAAACATCTCCCAGGAGGTCCAGGTCCGTCGCCGGAGAAATCGTGACCGTGTTGGTGGAATCGGAATAGCTGAAGGTCAGGTTGTACTCTTCCATGAGTTTGGAAAAAGCGACTTTCAGCGGGGAATTGGTGAACACAAAGCTGGCAACGCCCCCGACGCCGGGACGAAAGAAAACCTCCGTTTGGTTGAGTTGCAATATCTCACGGAGAACGATCCTGATGTCTTCTTCAAAGGTTGTCTTGGTGAACGTGACGTCGGATTTCCAGGTCAAATCGGCAAAGGCCGACGGTATTGGAATCAGTACCCAAGCCATGACAATGCTAACCAGAAGCATGCGGAATAATGAAAAAAGGCCAAATATCAAGATATTCCCCAACGGAAAACCGGTTTAAGACGCATGGACGTTACCAGGGCAAATCATGATTCAATGTCATCACAGGATGATCATAATCAGTTTGTGCAAAGCTAACCGATTTGTGTCAAGCGCAAAAGGAAATTTCCACTGTCATAAGTTAAAGAAAATGCTTGACAATGTTTTATATAATAAAATCAACCAAGACAATGACATTGAGAACCATTCCAAACTCTCATTAATATCAAAAGAATGATGAATGATTAAAAATGTTCAGAAGTCAATCCTGGTTTTGTACAAATAACGATATTTTTTATGTTTTGTGTTGT
Organism: Magnetococcales bacterium; assembly: GCA_015228925.1. Classification (GTDB taxonomy): domain Bacteria; phylum Pseudomonadota; class Magnetococcia; order Magnetococcales; family UBA8363; genus UBA8363. The sequence goes on from JADGCQ010000017.1 coordinate 31,254, forward strand.
TTGATCCATTGATTCAGATCATTATGGTAAGCTGGGATCCCTTCATGGCAGCATCTCCCGACGATACTCCAGAATCCAACTTTCTCCGGGGCTTCCCGTACCCGGGGTGTCAGGGGAAGTACTCAGTTTGAGGAAACTATCGCGGCATGTACTTGTTAGGTTGTTGTCGTCATCGTCGCCAACCTCCAGTGGCTCACCCGGTTCTGGGCGCATGCACAACTCAAACACCATTGAGGGGATATGATTGCGTATTTGTCGCACTCCTGGGCTGATGGTCGTCGGTGCCAGAAGGTTTCCACCCTCATCACGGGGATCCTCCAAAGTCATGGTGATATCCAGCCGACCCGTATCATCAATACCGTCGTTCGTGTTTCCGTTCCCCAGAGTTATCGCCCCCTTGACAGCGAACGTATAGTGCGTGTCGTTGACGGTGTACTCGTTATAGGTAAAGTCGGCGGTATTGTCGGTGAACCCGTTGAGTTCATCCATGAAATCATTCAGTTTGACGATCTTATCACTGTCAGCCAGAAAATCGGCGGGGGCCAATTGTCCCTCTTTCATGAAACGGCTGAGGGTATAGTTCATCATCCCAACCATGGCCCAATGGACCCGAATCTGAGTCAGATTGTCTTCCACAGCCTCAATTTCTGTGGTCAACAGATGGCTAAACAAGGAAGAAACGAGGATCATGATGAAAACCATAAAGGCCATGGTCGTGATCAGAAGGCTTCCCCGTTGTTGTGGATGATGGAAAACTGAATGCGTCATGGCTCACTCTTTTTTGTTTGTCCCCAGGGTGAAAACGGTCCAAAACGTCTCGGAATAGTCACGCCGTGGCAGTTTTTTTTCCATGGTGATGAAAACCTGCTCTGGTTCCATGACCGTGAAAGAGACTTCGATGGTCTTGTTGCCGACGGAGCGGACCGACTGCGGGGACAGTTCGTCCACATAACCGGCGATGGTGTGGCTATCTCCGGTGCTTGTACAGCTTTCCAATGGGGTGTCTGCCCCTTGACAGTCGAGATCGAATGCGTCGGGATAGCTGCGGCCCAACAAGGTCGCATCACCACCGACGGCATTTTGTAGTTTCCATCGGTGGTCGTCGGTGATAGTCAGTTCATGGCTCCATGGATCCCGTTGATGGCCATGGTATCCGGGAACCCACTCAGTATTGGCTTTTCCACCATCGGCCAATGTATGAAAAAGATTGCGTGCCTCACTGTTAAGTGTGACCCGGACCATCGCCTCTCTGGTCATCTGGTAGGTTTGATCGAGCAACTCAAACAGTGCCAGTGAACACAAAAGAAATAAAATTCCGGCGATCATCAGTTCTATGATGGTGAACCCAGCAGCCTGATTCATGACCGCCCTCAGGGTTCTGGTTCGGTTACGATGCTTTGAAATGAGCGTTCTCCCACAATGGTTTTCAATGTAATCGTTTCGGGTTGAGGCCACATGGTTTCCAGGGGGTCGGTGGCCTCTTCGGGATAACGATAGGGATAATCGAGAAATAAGGTCAGTATCTGGCATGGGTTCGATCCGCCATCTCTTTCATAGCAAACTTGAACGCTGGCGTCTGCCAGGATCCAACTGATTTGGGCGGTGATGCGCTGTTCTGCATCCAGCCAAACGACATTGCGATCTTCATCGCTGTCCCCTGGTGCGCCACGATCCAGGAGATAAATGGTTCCTGGTGTAAACTGGGCTAAATCGGTGACCGTGAGCTGAAGTGTGGTGAAATCGGCCTCACCAAGAGTCAGGCCAAACACGATATGGGGAATTGTTCCCGGGTCGTCTTCGGATAACCAAGTATGATGCGTGTAGTTTTTTGAGCTGTTATTGGTGGGGATGGGTATGCCATGACGGTAGAGTGCCGAAAGACGTTCCATGTGACCGTGGAGGACAAAAATCGCTTTTTGCCGCAGAGTCACGCGAAAAAATTGATCATGGACCAAACTCCATATCCCACTCAGGCCCAGAACCAAAATGCCGATCAACACGGTTCCAATCAGGATTTCCAACAGGGTAAATCCCCCAGGCGTGGGGGCATTCCTGGTCCAGGTGAAACGTTGGGTCTCCATGGGCCGGATCATTACAACAACACGTCGCTGATGGTCATCCCATTTTGCCAGTCAAAAACCCGCGTGACCTCATCGATTGTGATTTCCTGGCTGCCATCGGTGGGCGGTGGGTAGCGCAAGACGACAACGCGACCTTTACCGCCGGGAAGCTCTGAATCGCTTCCGACCCATCCCGATGCCGGAAGTTTCGCATCGGCGGTTACGCAGGAGATATCCGTCCCCCGAACCAAAACCGAAGCGTGATCATCCCGTAGCACGGCCCATATTTCAAAACCCTCGTCTGTTTCCAAATCCGTCGGGGTGATGAAATCGTTAACATCAAACGTGACCATGAAACAAAAGTCGGCGGCATCTTTAAGATCTATACCGAGAAAATCTTCCAAAAATTGTTCATCGAAGGCACTGTAGTCGGTAGTGCCGATGGTTCCCCCTGCGGTATATTTGGCCTTGTCTTTCATCCAAACACCCTGGTAATTGTGGTTGGCGCGCAATTTGGCCGCCAGGGCCATGAGATAAGGCTCGGCAGCCTTGGCATTGCCGACCCGGATGAAGTTTGCAAAACTTCGCGTTCCCAAAGCGGTGAGAATGCCAATGATGACCACGACCGTCATCAGTTCTACCAGAGTGAATCCCGGAGATTTTTTGAACATGGTTACCCCCCTTTACGGTGGTATGACAATTGGGTTGTGATCAAAATTTTCAGAGGCTTCGGGAACGGCGGTCCATTGCTTTGGGTCGCGCCACATCCCTCGCTGTCCTTGTCGGGCCGATTGTTCTTCTTTTTGCCAGCGTGGCCCGGATGCTTTGGCCAACCCTTCGGCAACCAATCGACCGTTGATAATCCCCTCCGCAGGGGATTGAATCTCCACCGATGTCATTCCACGATGGTCGCGGGCAATGGGGATGAAAAGGATGTTTCGGGTAAAAACAAAGCGAACCAAAAATGTTCGGGCCGATTTTCCCGCCAGGGTTTTATCTCCCAAACATTGGATATGGGCCAATGTGACTTTTTGCGGAGTTCCGTCCCAGTTTAACTCCAACAGGCAAGGCCCCAAGATGCCGGTGACGGTGGCATGGGACCAGGGTAATGGTTCCTGGCCGTTGTCCGGGGGTGTGGATATGTCGTGAAGGGGCGATGCCAAGACTCTGGTTTCCACAGGGGGTGCAATCTTCCGTTGGGGATCCATTTTTTCGGAGACGCCTCCACGAAACAGCCACCAAGCGAGAAAAAAACTACTCAAGGCAACAATGATCAAAAGAAAAATCCAAAGCCAATAAGATCTGGATTTTTCCTCCCGGTCTCTTTGCGCAACCAACGCCAGCAGGTTGGCTGGTCCTGCCTTTGTCTGCTCTTCCGAACTTTTTTTCAGGGAATCCAATATGAAGGACATGACCTTGATCAGGACTCCTATTCCAGTATTCCTGGCATTGTTGGGATCCAACGTTTGGGATCATGGGCTTGGAGGTCCAGCTTGAGCAGGGTGAACGGGCCGGCAATCCCATCGGCGAACAGACGATTTTCCTTCTGAAACCGCTGAAGACGTTCCTGAAGTTCCGGCCCGTAAAAGTCGGGGGTTGTCGTCATCAATGCCTGGGATTGGATCGTTGTCAGTTGGTTGCCCAGCCAGGCGATGTCTTGGCCCTGTTCTCCAGGGATCAGTCGGGATTGACCGGCGGGTGTTGCGCGAAAAATCAGGGTAAAACTTCCCGGCCAGGAGGGATCGACTTCTGTAAAGGATAGCTCTTCCCTTTTGGAACCCAATACCAGGACGACCCGATTCTCGTTCATGCCGTTCACGACGGCATAATGATCTTTTCCTCCCCCGCTTTTCAGATGCAGCAAGACTGGAACACCCAGTTCCCTCAGGGTTGCCCAGCCACCTTTCTGGGTGTGGCACCGCAAGCCAAACGCGGCAATCTGATCACAGGTGGGCATCCCTTCCAACTCTGAAAGATCGGATCGCCATAATCTCAGGAGGGTTTTTAGAGTCACGCCGTAACTGGTCGGATGTCCCGGATCGGCGAGGATGCTGTCCATTCGTGTGGTATCGGATTCGTGAATCTGGTGCTGGTCTGGATTGGGTGATGCGTCGGTCGTGGCCAGTTGGGACCACGCGATGTCGATCTTACCCTTGAAAGCCTCCCGCTCGGATGGAGATTCCATTGGCGGAATGACCCGCAATGGTTTGGGGTTGGGGAGCGATATGGTCATGGGTTTTATGATCGAGGATGTCGGGGGTATCGCTGGCAGGGGAGGCGCATTCTCCTTTTCAGGGATGATCGCTGGGGGGAGGGTGTTGTCAGGGATCGATGCAGATGGGTCCAGGGGCGGTATCACAGCGATGTTTGCGGCATTCGGTGGCGTTGCCTCGAAGATTGTCGGTGCCGGGGGATTTTTTATGGTTGAGATCGTGGTAGGGCTGGACACCTGGATATGTCCCCGGCCCATGTTCCATGGAACATGTAGGGAGGCATCCTGTATTCTTTCCCGACCGAGCCAGAGGAACCCAAGGACCAGAAATGCCGCTATCCCTGTCCAAAATCTCCAGCGCCGACGGGGATATCCGTGGCCAGCGATTTCTACCGCCGCCCGATGGATCGTCCTGATGCCGATACGTTTGCGGTTCAACGTGTAGGCACCCAGGAGTGCGCGGTCGCAGATTTGGTTGATCAGGCGTGGAATCCCTTTGGAATAATAATGTACCAAGCGCATGGCCAGAGGGCTAAACAGGGGGGCCGAACATCCAGCTACAGAGAGGCGATGATGGATATAATGTTTTGTTTCCATGCCGTTGAATGGGGTGATATGAAAACGGGCGGTGATGCGCTGGTTGAATTGGCGTAACCCAGGCTGGGCGAGGATATCGAGCAATTCCGGTTGGCCAATCAGGACGATTTGCAGCAATTTATCGGTCGCCGTTTCCATATTGCTCAACATGCGAATCTGTTCCAAGAGGTCAAGGCTTAGATTTTGGGCTTCATCAAGAACCAGGATGGCCCTCTTCCCCTGAGCGTGGGCGGTGAGCAGAAAATGGTTCAACCGGTCAAACAAAGACTTCAATGTGGCATTCTCATGATCATAAGGGACTTCAAATTCGTCGCATATGGAAGCGATCAATTCCTGGGCTGTAAGACGGGGATTGAAGATCAAAGCCAAGGAGATATTGCTGGGTAATTGTTCAAACAAGCAGCGGGAAACGGTGGTTTTTCCGGTTCCCACCTCACCAGTCAGGAGAACGAAACCAATACTGTTTTGCAGGCTGAAATACAGATGGGCCAAGGCTTCGCGGTGTCTTTGGCTCAAAAATAAAAAACGCGGGTTAGGCGTGATGGCAAAAGGGGATTCGTTCAATTTGAAGAATGATTGGTACATGATGGGCGTTTCTTGATGCCTTGGACTAATCGTTTGATTTAGATGTATAAATTATGATAATGTTTTGAATCACGTTGTAAGTTATTCCCAAATAGCGCAACAACGACTTGCAGAAGAGTATATTTCAAATCTTACGGCATGGATAGTGGCTTTGCCTTTTGAAAGGTTGCATGGTCATGATCATGATTGTCACGGATTGTGAGAAAGTGGGGGCTTGGGATGCCCTCAAGGTGATTGTGATCGGTTCTTCGTGGTATGCTTCCAATAATAGTGGTAGATGACGCGCACGGAAGGGGCTAGAATGGGCTGCGATCCGTTCATGGTGGTTTGCCGTGTCGGTATCATGCTTGAGAAGATTATTCACTTGTTGCGAGGAGGTGGTTCATGATTCCTGAGGTCTTCGTCGAAGGTGTTGGTGAAATCAGTTTCAATCTTGGCATGGTGCGGATGAACCTTGTGGGCCTTTCCCAGGCCGAAAAAGATGATAAGGGAAATCCAAAGCCGGAAAATCGCCAGCAGGTGATTATGTCACTGCGTGGTTTTCTGGTCTCGCTGGCGGCCATGCAGAATATGGCCGATAAGCTCACGGAAGCGGGTGTATTGAAAAAGAAAGATGCGGTGGCGTAAGACGGTCAAACGTGGGGCGTCGGTGCCAGGGAGAACCGGGGTTGGTGCTGTGACGAACACGCCCCGGACGAACCTTGGTGAAAGGGTCCGGGGCATGGTCTTGTGAACAGGGGCGCAGAGAACACGGTTTACGCATCAAAAACGCCAGGAAAGGCTTGCACTCGGATCGGGATGGGATGATCCAGGGCTAGGAATCATGTAGGCTCTAACAATACCTTAAAGCCGATGGGTTGGCTCAGGCGGGATTGTTGATCAAGAATTCTTCGCGGCTACGTCCGTTGTTTTCGTATGCACGCAACCATTTTGGTGTCGGCCCTTTACCACTCCATGTTTGATCGTGATTTTGAGGATCACGATATTTTGGGGGAAGTTTTAATCCTTTGTCGCTCCTTGTCATCCGGCCCGTTTGGTTTTCAATGAACTCTTCGATCGATTCATAACCGGCGACTTTCGCCAGATCGTTCATCTGTGAACGGATTTGTTTGGATTTTTCGCGGCGTTTCTTTTTGATAATAGCATCAATATCGGCACTCAAGGTGACCAGTTCCTCCAGTGGCAGATTTTCAAAATCGGAACCGTGTATTGTCTTCATGGAACTTTCCTCGACATAAGAATTTTGGGGAATGGGGGTTAGATTGGGTTATTTCCAAAATGATACTGAGCTTCAAGGATCCGCAGTATAGCGAATGTGCATAGCATAGTCAACTTTGTGAATAATTTTCCATCCATCTTTGCAAAGAATGTTTGCCAGTAATGAATTTATGCGAAAAACGTGAGACAGTGTGATCGTACTGGAACGCACGGATACTCTGGAGTATGGTTGGATAGTGGCGGTTGCGCCTATCGAGTATCGGTGGTTTATTGGGTTGTAGCATTGGCATCCGGGAAGTGTGAAGAAATCCACCCATGTTGGAGGTACCCATGTCAGAAGAGTTGATGCTGGTTCGGCCAGATATTATTTACACCAAGGTCGATGAGGCGCCAGAACTTGCGAGCGCATCATTGCTTCCTATCGTTCGTGAATATTTACAAAAGGCGGGAATCACCGTCGGGACGAAAGATATCTCATTGGCTTCGCGAATTATTGCCAGCTTTCCAGAAAGGATGACCGGATCGCAAAAACGGGCGGACGATTTGCGGGAGCTGGGCCTATTGGTGACGACACCGGAGGCCAATGTGATTAAATTGCCCAATATCAGCGCATCGATCCCCCAATTGAAAGAAGCGATTCGTGAACTCCAAGGAAAGGGATATGCACTGCCCGATTATCCCGAAAATCCCAAGACACCAGAGGAAAAAACCAATAAAGCCAAATATGATAAAATTAAAGGGAGTGCCGTGAATCCGGTGTTGCGGGAGGGGAATTCGGACCGTCGAGTCCCCAGGTCGGTCAAGGAGTTTGCCCGGAGGAATCCCCATTCCATGGGGGGGTGGCGGCAGGATTCCAAAACGCATGTGGCGACCATGACATCCGGCGATTTTTTCGCCAATGAAAAATCCATCAACGTGACCGAGGCGTGCGCGGGGGCGGCAAAAATTGAATTTGTCGCGCAAAATGGCACGGTCTCAACGTTAAAGGATCATCTTGTGTTTCCCCGTGGAACGGTGGTCGATGCCACGTTCATGAGTCGCAGACGATTGATTGATTTTCTGGAGGAGCAGATTCAACAGGCCAAGCAGCAGGGGGTATTATTTTCACTGCACATGAAGGCTACGATGATGAAAGTCTCCGATCCCATCATCTTTGGCCATGCCGTCAGGGTCTATTTTAAAGAGGTGTTTGAAAAACATGCCCAGACATTGGCACAACAGCATGTCGATCCCAATCATGGATTGGGTGATCTCCTGGCCAAGATTCAAGCCCTGCCTCCCCAGAGCAAACAAGATATCGAGGCAGATATTCGGGCGTGTATGGAAACCCAGCCTCCACTCTACATGGTGAACTCCGATAAGGGGATCACCAACCTTCATGTCCCCAGCGATGTTATTATCGACGCATCCATGCCCGCTTTGATTCGTGCCGGGGGCAAAGGGTGGGGCCCCGACGGTCAGCTCCAGGATGTCAAATGTGTGGTTCCAGATAGCAGTTATGCGGGCATTTATCAGGCGACCATTGATTTTTGCAAAGAACATGGTGCCTTTAACCCGGTAACCATGGGTAGCGTTGCCAATGTGGGTCTTATGGCCCAAAAAGCCGAAGAGTATGGCTCCCATGGTACTACTTTTCTATCTCCTGGCGCGGGGATTATTCGAGTCGTGAATGATCACGGGGATATCCTGCTACACCATGAGGTGGAAGAGGGGGATATCTGGCGGTTGTGTCAAACTCGGGATGAAGCGATCCGCGATTGGGTAAAACTGGCCGTTGAGCGCGCCCGAATCAGTGCTACGCCCGCTATTTTTTGGTTGGACGAAAAACGGGCGCATGACGCTGAGTTGATCAAAAAAATTCAGATTTATTTTAAGGATCATGATATCCAAGGATTGGATATGCGCATCATGGCACCCCATGAGGCGACGCGCCTATCCTTGCAACGTGCTTTCGATGGGTTGGATACCATTTCTGTCACGGGCAATATTCTCCGGGATTATAATACCGATTTATTTCCTATTCTTGAAGTCGGTACCAGTGCCAAAATGCTTTCTATCGTTCCGCTGATGCAGGGGGGGGGACTGTTTGAAACGGGTGCTGGTGGTTCAGCACCCAAACTGGTGCAGCAATTTCTTGAAGAGGGGCATTTACGTTGGGATTCCCTGGGAGAATTTGCGGCACTGGCGGCTTCTTTGGATCATCTGAGTCGTACCTCTCAAAATTCCAAGGCGGCATTGATGGCCAAAACATTGGATCAGGCGACAGAGCAGGTATTGGTCAATAACAAGTCACCCAAATCTCGTAAAGGGGAACTGGATAATCGCGGAAGTCATTATTATTTGGCACTGTATTGGGCACAGGCACTGGCTGCACAGGATGAGGATCTGGAACTGAATAGGATCTTCACTCCCATCGCCGCCCAGCTTGAACAAAGACAGGCGCAGATCTTGGATGAACTGCATGCAGCTCAGAAAGTTCCGGTCGATTTGGGTGGATATTATTTTCCCGATCCGGCCAAACTGGCGGCAGTCATGCGTCCCAGTCAGACGTTCAATGCCATCATCGGGCCTTGATCCCGATCCTTGGTGTCCGCCAGAGGGGGGATCATTCTCCCCCCTGGTCTTTCATGCGTGTGGTCTTTCAGGGGGTTTGAAAGGGTTCTCCAACCCACACCGTGTCGCTGCCAAAGGGATCGACACGTTCAAATTGACGGATCGTGGCATGGGGAAAACCGCTGATGCGCTGCACCTTGTTGGTTGGACGAAACGCTTGATATTCAAACCATTCACGGGAAAATTGGATACCGGCCAGTTCTCCTGAAGATTGTTTCGCATACAGAGTGATCACTTCCATGGTCATGACTTTCCCGTTGGTTGAAAAAAAAGAGCGACGGCGATGGCCATAAGGATGCGACCATTACCGATAAAATGAATGATGTGCCGTTTTATGGTGAATTACAATGAAGCAAACCCGTTGAGCTTTTGATCCAACCGGCGTTCAATCTGGCCAAGAAGTTGCTCAAAGCTGTTATTGCTGTTTTTTTCGATGGTTCTTATGCCGCCGTATTGCTGATTGGCGGGCTGGATGGCCTTGGTTGTCCAATCTGGCGTTTGTGGAATGCGTATCGCTGGAAAAAAGCCTGGAACCTGCATGATACCCTCCGACATGGTAATGAGCTGTCGGGGGAGGGATTTGCATTTTCTGGTCCAAAGAGGATTGTAAAATAATCTATAACAAAATCAATATAATACGTTAATTTTTTGGGGCTGTGCCATGCAGTTGAACCTTAGAATGGAGCAGGGCTTTGCCAATTTTTCGACGTTCGGTGGGGGGGCCGTAATCGCCCATGGGTGGTATGGTTGGGACGATGAGGGATGGCCCCATCATTTGTTAAATTTTCGTATGATGGCATCCCGGACATTAAATTCACGCTCCAGGATTGACACGGTGTCGATGGCCTCCTGTCGCTGGGAAAAAAAACCGGCGCAAAGGCGGAGCAGGTTTTTCCCATCTTTTTGGAATTGTTGCCGAAATGTTGGTATGGACGATGAAGCCAATCGTGCTTCGATTTCTTTGGTTTTTTCGTCCGAGGCGAAGGTTCCGATATAAAGGATGAAACGCTCTTCATGGAGTTGTTTCATTCGTTGGACTTGGGGATCGTTGGGTGCCAGACTCGTCAAGCGGGCGATGAGTGCTTGGATCGCGGAGGTTTCTTTGCGTTGCTCCGAAGGGATTTTACGCAGGTGGTTGAGTACCTGTTCGACCCCTTCATGAACCTTGTCCGGGGTCAGATTGACAGCTAAGTCGGATGGTGCCGGGGCGGGAGGTTTTATCGAATCTTCTGCAACGGGTTTTTTATCCGCTGGTTTGGTCCGTTCTTGAAGTTGTGCCAACTCTTTTTTGAGTTGATTGCGTTCCTGCAACAATGTTTCACACGGTGGTTTTGCAGAACTTGTGGTTTGGGACTTCACGGTGTTGTCACGCAACGGGGTCAATCGGACCAATCCCGACCATTCTTGACCCTGGACATCCACCGTGCCATGCGCCCCCAGATAGCCCGGGGCGGTGACCGAAACGTGATAACGCCCTTCGGGGAGGGTGATTGGTTCGACATAGGGTTCGCGCAGTTCTCGAATCTGAACCTGGGCGTTGATGGGGTCGGTCAACAGGTTGAACCGGGTGCCAGCAACCTGGGCCTCTTCGGCGAAGCCAGGCACCACCCCGTGGAGACTTGCCACGGGAATCCAGATGACCATCCCCAGGATTCCTATCGTTATTCCACGCCAGTTCATGATCGGTGCCGGTCCTTAGGAAATTGAAAATTTTTGATTGATGAACGTTTAAACACGCATCTTAAACCAACAATCTGAAAAAATGAACTTGTCGTTTTGGGGTACGATGATTTTTACGGCGACACAACGCAAAAGGCCGGGATCTTTGAGAGCATCCCGGCCTTAAGGGTCACATCATGTCATGCTCGACTTACATGCTGTAGCCCCTTTCATCGTGGAGGGAAATATCCAATCCCATGGTTTCTTGCTCTTCATCGACCCGGAGTCCCATGATAGCACCGACGATTTTCAGGATGATGAAGGTTGCCACGGCGCAGTATACGATGGTCGCCGCGACCCCCAACGATTGTGCCATAATTTGTTGCCCCATGGTTTCGATACCACTTGCAAACCCTTTGCCTCCCAGTTCTTTGGCGGCAAACACACCCGTGAGTATCGAACCCACGATGCCACCGATACCATGAACCCCAAAGGCGTCCAGCGAATCATCATACCCCATGCTCCGCTTCAGCGATGTGGCACCCAGGAAGCATATGATCCCTGCTGCGGCTCCGATGGCCAGCGAACCGATGGGACCGACATAACCGGAAGCGGGGGTTATGGCGACCAGTCCAGCCACGGCACCGGTTACGATACCCAGTGCGCTGGGTTTTCCATGACGCATCCACTCCATGAACATCCAGGCGATGGCTGCGGTTGCCGTGGCGATTTGTGTGACTGCCATCGCCATCCCGGCGGTGCCATCAGCCGCCAATTCCGATCCGGCATTGAAACCAAACCAACCGACCCAGAGCATCCCTGCCCCCATGACCGTCAGCGGCAGATTGTGGGGGGGCATATGCATGGTTGGATAGCCTTTACGTTTGCCCAGCACCAGGGCACAGACCAACCCGGCGATCCCGGCGTTGACGTGTACCACGGTCCCTCCGGCAAAATCCAAAACCCCTTTCGCCCCCATCCATCCACCACCCCAGGCCCAGTGACATACCGGCGCATAGACGATTGTAATCCACAGAGTCAGAAACACCAGCATTGAAGAAAACTTCATCCGTTCAGCAAAGGCACCGACGATCAGTGCCGGGGTGATGATGGCAAAGGTCATTTGAAAAATGACAAAAACGGTTGTCGGGATTGTCCCTTTGATTGAATCGACTCCGATCCCCAGGAGAAAGAGGTTCTCAAGTCCTCCAATCCATGGGTTCAATTCGCCACCATCCGTAAACGACAGCGTGTAGACAAAAATGGTCCACAGCACCGACATCAATGCGGTAATCGCAAAACACTGCATAAGAACGGACAACACATTTTTGGAGCGCACCATCCCGGCATAGAACAGCGACAAGCCTGGTATGGTCATGAACAATACCAGGGCGGTAGAGGTCAGCATCCAGGCGGTGTCTCCAGAGTTCAACACATTTTCCGCATGGGCATAGCCGGGTGTTAGTGCTAGCCCCGCCAATGTTAAAAGAACGCTATTTTTAAGGGTTTTCATTCGATACCTCCTCATCTTTCTCTTAAAGGACGCCTGGACCCGATTCGCCCGTTCTCAGGCGAACCGCGTGTTCGATATTCAGGACAAACAGTTTGCCATCCCCAATCTTTCCTGTGGCTCCCGAGGTACGAATGGCCTCAATGACCTGATCGAGTACAGCATCGTTGACCGCAACTTCCACCTTAATTTTTGGAAGAAAATCCACCTGGTATTCGGCACCCCGGTATAATTCGGTGTGTCCCTTTTGTCGCCCAAAACCGCGCACCTCCGAAACGGTCATGCCGGTCACTCCAACAGCCATCAGAGCTTCCCGAACATCGTCCTGCTTAAATGGTTTAATGATTGCGATGACCCACTTCATGATCCGTCTCCCTTCCAAAGGCCCCATCAGGAAGTTATCCAATACCGGGGGCTGTTTCCACTGGGTTGTTGGGTTACAGTACGACTCCCTTATGAAGTGTCATTTGCGCAACTGTCGTGCCACATGGACAACTCTATGATTTGGAACGTTATAATATTTTTCGATACCCCTATTTCTAAATAATTGTCTAAGCATGCATAAATAACAGGCATACCATGGGTTGGTTCGGCGCATTGTGATTAAAAAATAGGCAAATGACTTCGATGCCCAGGGCAATCGCATTTGAAATTTTTTGGCACCATGGCGTATTGATATTCGTTCATTTTATTGGTATCAATAAAAAATATTATTAAAAGAAAAAAGGGGTCTGGGGGATTGCCCCCAGGGTTTTGATTTTGACTTTGCTTTTCATGCGCCCCTTCTCCCGAAGCATTTTTTTCGCGCTTTTGGTTTTTGCGAAAAAAATGCGCAGGGCGCACGCCTTAGCGTGATGTTTTTCGCGGTTTTTG
>JADGCQ010000180.1 GCA_015228925.1 Magnetococcales bacterium
GGCAATCCCCCAGACCCCTTTTTTCTTTTAATAATTTTATTTAATGTCAACACGCTTTAGGATATCCGATGATGAATGTCCCTTCCCCCAGTTTGCTCGAAAAGCATATACGCACCGGTTCCGATCCCATCAAGATCATGTCCCACTTGGTTTTGGGATACCCTTCCCTGGAGGAGAACCGTTTGGTCATGGACCGCATGGTGGCGGCGGGTGTCCACATCATTGAACTCCAGATTCCCTTTTCCGAACCCATCGCCGATGGTCCGATCATCGCGCGTGCCAATCAGGAATCGCTCAAACGGGGGTTTTGTGTGGAAGATGGGTTGAACTTTATTGCGGAAAGTGTGGTGCGCTATCCGATTCCCATCATCATCATGACCTACGTGAATATTCTCATGGCCCAGGGGATGGAATCATTCATCCAGCGGGCGGCGGGGATGGGTGTCCGAGGGTTGATCGTCCCCGACCTTCCCCTGGAAGAGGCGGGAGATGCCATGGGGTGGTGTCAGGGTTATGGTCGCGGGGGATTGGATTGGATTCGGTTGTTCACCCCGACAACGCCCGATGCCCGTTTGGCATTGTTGGGCCGTGAGGCGTCGGGTTTGGTTTATTGTGTTGCCAGGCGGGGGGTGACGGGTCAGCATACCGCGTTTGATCCTGCCCTCATGGGATTTTTAAACCGCTGTCGCCGTGCCACCCGCGTCCCATTGGCCCTGGGGTTTGGGGTCCGTTCCCGTGAGGATGTGCAAAGCTTGGTGGGCAAGGTTGAAATTGCCGTGGTGGGAACAGCGGCCATTGAAATTCATTTGGCCCAGGGTGCGGATGCCGTGGGTCAGTTTTTTGCGGGGCTTTAGTCCCTAGAATTCCCATGGAATATACCCCTATGGCAGATTCAGTGATCCTTTATCAAGAAATACGCTCATTATCGGATGATTATGAATCAAGGTTGAAAGAACGAATCAGTGCGCGTGTCTTGGAAATGGAAAGTGATGATCGATTGCACCATGTGCTTTATCAAGTTCTTGGCGTGACAGCCAGAGAAGGCTATGATATTGATGTTTACCAAAATAAAGGCCGTTTTTTATACAAGTATGCCGGGGCGTTTCTAGAATCAGCCGCAAGATTATGCATAGAGTATAAGCATCCAGGAGCCAGGAGAATTAAGATAACAAATACACTGGGACAGAGACCCGCAACATTTGAAATTGATGCATTGCTCCCAAGCGGTGATGCCTTTGAAATCAAGTGGCGGGATGCAACCACAGATGGAGATCACATTACAAAAGAACATACACGCTTGAAGGTCATTGCCAATGCGGGTTATCGTCCCGTGCGTCTCATGTTTTATTACCCGAATCGTGATCACGCGAAACGCATTCAGAAAACACTGGAAACACTTGATGCGGGCGTCGGTGGCCATTATTATTGTGGAGATGCGGCGTGGAATTACATTGATAAAAATACAGGTGTTGATTTGCTGGCTGTTTTGAACCGAATTGCATTGGAAAAGACCCATGGTCAATGACAACAATGTCATCCTGGGAGATTGTCTAGAAGTCCTCCGGGATATTCCTCCTGAGAGTGTAAACCTCATCTATTTAGACCCACCATTTTTCACGGGTCGTAGGCATCGTAGTGCAACACGTAACGGTGATAAACAGTACGCATTCGATGATGTGTGGATTGATTCTGACGATTATCTTAATTTTCTCGCCAAACGTCTTTCCGCCTGTAAACGAATCATGAAAAAGGATGCATCCATATTTGTGCATTGTGACCATAATAATGTTCAGTTTGCACGACAAGTATTGGATCTTACTTTCGGTTCAGATAATTTCCAATCAGATATTGTCTGGTTCTATAAAAGATGGTCGAACGCGAAGCGCGGTCTCCTTCAGCAACATCAGACTATTTTATTTTATTCTATGGATTGTTCATTTAAGTGGAGACCCATGTTGCTTGATTATAGTGCAACGACGAATATCGATCAAATATTGCAAAAAAGAACACGGGATATGAGAGGAAAGTCGGTTTATGCTACCGATGTTACAGGAAATATCGTGTATGGAAAAGAAAAACGAGGGGTGCCTCTGGGAGATGTTTGGGACATCCCCTTTCTCAATCCGAAAGCCAAAGAACGAACTGGATTTCCAACACAAAAACCTGTGATCTTGCTGGAGCGGATTATCAATCTGACAACGGACGAAGATGATCTTGTGGTTGATCCATTCTGCGGGAGTGGAACGACATTGGTAGCCGCTAAACTTACAAAAAGACGCTATCTTGGCATTGATATCTTACCGGATGCTGTAGCATTGACAAAAAGCCGTTTAGACAATCCTGTGCGAACTGAATCTGCACTGATGCGTGACGGGATTGAAGCCTATACCAATCATGATCCTTGGGTGGAATCTCACCTTGTCGGGTTGTCCTATTCTCGCATCCAAAGGAATTCAGGTATGGATGCCATCTTGAAAGAGTCTATTGGCGGGAAAAATGTTTTTTTGCGGGTTCAACGAGAAAATGAAGCACTCTCTCAGACCGTTTTTTTGTTAGAAAATGCCATTAAGAATAAAGGTGATGCGATAGGATTCGTTATTGCAACACATGATGAACCTTTAGTCATGAGAGAATCGAACGTTCGGGTATTGCGTTCTCCTGCAATGCAACTCAATCACACACTGGCACATCACTTTGGGGGTGACGTGTCGTCGTCATCTTTTCCGAGGAAGTTTTCCGAGGCGGTGTCAGGATTTTGAAGGTAGTTCCCTTGCTAAAATAATTTTCCATCATTGTTGTGGGGACATGAGAGACCATCCCCCGGCGGGGGGTGGAGGCTCAAACGATCCAGGGTTTTTAGTTGGGATGGCGCGGCATTATTTTTTCTTTTTGCCTGTCTCTCCCCCTTTGGTATCCTTGGCCATTTCCTGGGTCAGTTTTTCCCGAGCGGATACTTTTGCGGCGTTGGCATCTTCCCCCAGGATATCCTTGACGATGTGATTATATTTGGCCCGCGCCTCTTTGGTGGCGGCGTTGGTCTCCTCCTGGAAGCTGGAAATTTTGAAAAACGTCCCACCCAGCAAACGCAGTGCTTTCAAACCGCCCAGTTTTTTGTGAAGACCGACGGCAACCATTTTTTGGGCAACGGGATGGCTGGAAAGGCGTGGAAAAGATTTCTCCATTTCCATGGCGTCGTCCTGTTCCACAATGCCCATGGCCAAAATCTTGCCCGCAAGGGAGTTTCCTTTGACGAAGCGGGCCGCTTTGGATAACAGTTTACTGCGCCCCCTTTCGATCAAACTGCGGAATACCAGCCGTGATGCGATGATTTCACCGGCGGAGGTGCCGTCGGCGATATATTTTTCCATCAAAGTCACCAGCGAGTTTAAATCAGCTTGGCGGGTGAGTTCCACCGCCAGGATTGCCGAAGCCTTGGCGTTCTCCTTGCACGAGGTCAAGGCCCTGACCAAAGGTTCTACGGCGATTTCCTTGCGGTTGACCAAACCTGTGGCCAGAACAACGGTCCCTTGGGATTCGGAATTGAGAAGATTCAGGGCTTCCAGAATCTGTTCCATGGTCCCCTTGCCGATGATTTCCATGGCCCAGATGATTTCTGCCTCGGGTTGATTGCCCGGTGCGGTGGCGATGGCGCGGATGATGTGGTTGATGGTCCCCTGTTCGGCGATCCCTTTGGCCAGGGCTTTGATGGAATGGGGGCTGATCTCGGCGTGACGCAGGGCGTCGATGAGAGGGTTGACCCCCTTGCGTGAGGTGATGCCGTTCACCAGAGAGTCCACCAATTCTTTATCGCCTGGAACTTGGCTCAAGGCTTCAACCAAATGAAATGCTTTGACCTCCTGGTGCTGGATGATGGCGGCGACCATGGTACGTCGATCTACGGGGTTCTCTTTGACATCATGGAGAGCGTCGAGGAGTTTTTTCAGATTGCCTTCTGCAACGACGGCTGCAACATCGACGTGGGCTTTTTCTTCTTTGCTTTTTTTCTGTTTGTCGGGATCGACCTTTTCCTCCGTTTTGGCGGTGAAGCGTGTTTCCAGGGTTTGCAAGGCGTTTGAGGTTTCATCGCCAAGATTGCTCTGGAGAGTGGCCCGAATTTTAGCCAATTGCTCTGCCGTGTAGAGATCGCGTTCCGCCATGATTCGCCCTTCCTTTCTAGGTCACGCATGACCGGATTGTTTGTGATTGCTTCCGGTCTGGGAAAAGAATGTGAATTTTTGCCTTAAATAGTTTATTGTATCCTGCCTGGACCCACGATGATGATTCAAGGGGTGAGGCTGTCGTAATTCGTCAAAATCTTCAAACCGGCCTTTTCAAAGATCACCATACCCCTTATATTGGTTCGGGAGCGTTTGGAGTGTGGCAGGTTGGTTGGTCTTATCGGTAGTTTTTAATGCCAAGTAAAGCACCGATGAGCAGTATGCCAGAAAAGGCGGTTGATACCAAGTTTACCTGATCAACACCTGTGCATGGAGACGGTGGGTGGTGTGTACTGGGATGCGGATGAGGCTTCTGAAATGATCTTGTTCATTTTTTAATTATCTTGGATTTTATGGGGGTTGAATTATGGTGGATGTTGTGAAGGCGTTGACTGTGTTCCAAGATGATCTGGATGAGGAGCGGTATCAGCGGTATTTGGCCAGCCGTTATCTTGCCGTGGATACGGAAACTTTGGGGCTTGTGACCAAAAGGGATCGATTGTGCGTGGTTCAGATGTGCAATGAAGAGGGTTTGATTTCCATTGTCCAGATCAAAAACTACGAGGCTCCCAGGCTCAAGGCCCTTATGGAATCCAAGCGGGTGGAAAAGATTTTTCATTTTGCCCGGTTTGACATGGCCGCCTTGCAACATTGGCTCGGGTGTCGGGTTCAACATGTCTACTGCACAAAAATCGCTTCCAAGCTGACTCGGACCTATACCAGCAGTCATGGATTGAAAAATCTGGTGCGGGAACTTTTGAACGTTGAGATGGATAAGGAACAGCAGTCTTCCGACTGGGGTGCCCCGATGTTGACGGACAAACAGTTGGAATATACTGCGGGGGATGTCATTTATTTGGTCGGGATCAAGGAAAAATTGGATGTTATATTGGCGCGGGAAAATCGGGTTGGGTTGGCGACGGGGGTGATGGCGGCGTTGCAGGTGCGGGTGGATCTGGATTTGGCTGGTTGGGAAAACGAGGATATTTTTTCTCATTCTTAGGGCGTGTTGATATTAAATAGAATGATTAAAAGAAAAAAGGGGTCTGGGGGATTGCCCCCAGGGTTTTGACT
>JADGCQ010000181.1 GCA_015228925.1 Magnetococcales bacterium
CATAAGAGCATTATGTCGGCTTAAATGTCGTAATGCAAGACCTGACCCCAGGGCAAGACCCTGTCTTCTGCAAACTGACCGAGAACCCAATCGGTTTCCAACCACTTGGGGACAGCTTCCTCTCCCAGCATGGCGCGATGACTGCTCCATGGCCAGTCACGGGAATTCGCCACCATCCCCGCACGGACTGGATTGAGTACGACATAACGGGAAAGATCGAGCAGGTAGGCATCTTTTTCCACCAGGATACCCTTGAACCGCCCCTGAAAAACATGCCCAACACGCCCATAGGTCCGATTTATGCTCTGCGTGTACACGCCGTTCAACTGTCGCATCCCTTGGGAAAGGTTGCCCTCTGGCGTTTCCACCACGATGTGGTAGTGGTTCGTCATCTGGCAATAAGCGTGACACGCCCAATTGAAACGTTCGCAGACCTGACCAAAAACCTCCAACCACGTATGCCGGTCATCTTCTGAAAAATAGATATCTTCACGCCGGTCACCACGGCTGGTGACGTGATAAAGACCTCCAGAAAGTTCGATTCTCAAGGGACGTGCCATAGGAGCATTATGTCGGCTTAAATGTCGTAATGCAAGACCTGACCCCAGGGCACATGACCTCGCGACTATTTTTTCTGCGGGGATTTTGGGGTGATCAAGGATTTTCTGGTTGTGACCGCAGATTTGGATACCCAGGAGGTCATGAAGGCTATCCTTGAAAAATGTGAATTTTTTAATAGAGTTAAACCGTTTTCATATCCCACTCTGGATTTGCTTACGAAGTTGATCCCATTCAGGTTCCCAGGTTGAAATATCCTCAGTGGTGCGTTGGATGCCTATTAAAACCTTTTCTCGAAATGCCCAAGCACCCTGGAATCCGTGTTCCTTGAACCAGTCATCCATGGCCAAAAACAGATCTTTGCCCGCGAACGCATACCGAAAATGTTGATATCTGACCCCTTGTGGGCGACATTCGGGAAGGAACCTTTCATAGGCGTTGATCACATCAGACGCCTGGATCCGTTGATCTTCTTGGTGGTTGGCAACAGCCGCATGGATCCCTTCCCGACAATGCCGTTCATCCAGCGCGTCTGGGAAAGGGTGCTTTTCTTTTCCCCGTTCAGGACCAAAACTGGAGGGTAGATTCTTGAACCGCTTGCGATTGGCACTCAGAGCCGTTCGGGCAGCTTGGTAATCGGCAATTCGATCCCTGGCCGCTTCAAGAGCCTGAAGATATAGGTCTTTATCCGGGGCTTGGTCGCCCAGCGATTTGGCAACAATCCCCGGCTCAAGCAGATAGTTTTCGATCTCCTTGCGTTCCCAGCACCAACCGAAGTGCAGCCCATTACCAGATTGCCAAACGCGCGGCTTCCCTGTTGGGTTCTCCCAATCTTTGAGAAAATCACCATCAAGAATTCCCGCAACCACGTTCCCCTGAACATACCGTTTGGCCATGATCTTGGAACCCATGCCATATTTTCCACCTTCAGGAGTGACTTGGCACAGCCCCGCAAGGAGTTTCCCGATGATTCTGACATCAGGGCTACCCGATCCACCTTCGCATAAGAGTAGGTTTACAGGCATAGCCGTCCTCCTGGCAAGCGATAGGTCTCCTCAGGGCTGACCAAGGAAGAAATGGCTTCGGAATGGGTGGTCAACAAAAACTGACAGTTGGGACCAATGGTCGGCAGTGCCGCCAATAGTGCTTGCGCCAATGGGGGGTGCAGATTGAGGTCAATTTCATCAATTAATACGACAGAGTTGCGGATTTGCATCCGAACGAATTCATAGAGTATTGGGAAAATAGACTGCTCGCCTGCTGACATTTCTTCGATGTCATAGGTTCGATGACCATCGGAAAGGCAGAAAAAATAATCTTCCGGGGTCGGCGTGCCCCCGCGAAACATAGGCTCCGGTCTTGAAAAAGATCGGCCAGAAAACACTTTCTTGTAGCTGTTTTCAAGTTCCATCAGCCAGTCTCTTTCGCCATCGGCAACTTGTTGATTCATCCACCATCCATTCAGGTGCTTTCTCAGCCTGGAGACGCCGATTGAGTATTGGTCGTTGCGACGGGATGTTTGCGCATCCTCGTCATTTTCGTAATGGCTGCGTCCCTTTTCTCGTGGATCTGGCCGAGGCGATGTCAGGTTTCTGTACTGGTCAAACCAAAAGATACCAGGAAGGCGGGGAAATAACGCTCTAGCACCAGTCGTGCCAATTTTCACCAGTTGCGATGCATAGAATCGCCCACGGAACTGGAAAATAGTTTCTTTCCCCTCCCCAACGATGGAGTAGTAGCCGCCATCCAAACGAACAGTCACCTGTTTGGCATCACCGGGTTTGATGAAATCCTTTCTATCGGAATGATTGTTTATGTTTCTGTTCCATAACTCAGCCGCTTCTTGAGTCGCCTTGATTTCGTCATCACTGAAATGGATATCCAACTCTACGATTGGAGTTCCCCATCTTTCATAGCGTCCAGGCACCCACCCTTGCCAATCAAAATCGCTCACGATCTGTACTTTCTCTGTAATTCTGGAGAGGCACAAGGCAATCGATTGCAGCACGGTCGTCTTTCCCGTTCCATTGTCCCCAAGGATCAGGAACTGGTCTGCGACATCCTTGGTGAGGTCATTTCTAATTGGGATTTCCAGATTCCCGAACCGTTTAAAATTTTCTAGCCGAATCCGTGAGATTTTCATGGTTTAACCTCTCAAGATTGCCGCAATCTTGCTTTTTTGTATTCAGGACAAGGATTGCTATGAACACTGGCGCGGACGGACGATAAAGAAACTGATGTGGCAAAAGCAAGGTCGTATCAATCAATGGGCGGTCCCGATAGCTCGTTCTCAGCAGCGAGTTTGAAAGGATGGAAAGCCCGTGTCATTTTTATACTAATAATACTCCTATGAAAACACCATGGGGACGGTCCAATTCAGGGATGTATCGTGTTGGCGATTGGTCAGGGTGATTAATCGCCCCTGGTGGAGTGCGGTATCCATGGGGGTGCCATGGGCCAAGGCTTGAAGAAATGTGTGTAGGAAAGATCCACCTGGGCCGGTGTGTACCTGGTCTGGCCAGGAGACGGCGGTTGGAATCCCCGATTGGGCGAGACTATTGGCCACGAGGGCGGATGCCGACCATGAGGGGGGATGCGTCGGGGTACGACCGCAAACAAGAATACTTGCAATCCCGGAATCTTTTATCCCTTGTGCGACGATTTCTTCTCCAGTCCACGGATCCGGTTCGCCCCCTTCCGCCGTAAACATGAAAAAACCTTTCCCGGCGCGTACCAGGGTGGTGCCATGCAGGATCACCAAGTTGGGTTTGAAATCATGAATTTCCCGAATCATTGCCTTGAAAGTCGGTGTGTGGACGACACGTCCCGCTAGGGGGGCGGTGATGGTCGTGATCATGGCCTGGAAAGCGGATCCCATGGCCAGAGCTTCTGCATCTTCCGTCCCCCCAGGGGTGACCACCAGGATGAGAACCCGTAACGGCATCAGGGGCAATGCGGGGATCCAGGGGGATGATGCGTTGGGATCGCCACCACGGCGGCGCAGAAACCGCTGGGGGGTTTGCACCCAGGGGGCCTCACCGGGGGGGCGCAGCACCTCCCAAGGGAGATGCAAACAATCGGGTTGGGGGCTATTGACAAAAAGAACCGTAGACTCTCCAGGGTGCCGTGTGGGGTGCAGCAGGGGCCAATGGGGGGCCAGCATGGCGTCAAACAGTTCGATGCCGGTGCTGATCAAGGCCATTTGTCCCAGTTCCGGGGTGGTTTTGTGGAGAAATAGACTCCGAAAATGGTCGGCCATGGCCATGACCTCCCGCAACCGGGTTGGACTCAGGCGATGGGTTCCTACCCTGTTTTCTTGCCGCTGGACGGTGATGACCAGATCGCCTGTGGGGATGGCGTCGGCCATCAAGGAAAGGGTGATGATGTTCATGAGGTGGCCAGGGTGATTCTTCGGGCGCGGGCGGTCACCTCCTGGCGGACCTCTTCTTCCCCTGCGATCACCCGATGGCGCATCAAGACGCGACCGGCGACGATGGTGGTATCAACCACATGGCCCGTCGCTGCATAGACTAGGTTGGAGGCGAGATGCAACGGTGGAATCATCTCAGGATCGCTGGTGCGAATCAAAAGCAGATCGGCGGGTTGTCCAGGGGCGATGATCCCGGTTTGCCCCAGGATGGGGGCATGACGCCCCATGGCCACCTCCAATGCCAACGCAGCGGGCATGGCGGTGGGGTCTTTCTGGGCGTGTTTTTGCACCAGGGCAAACGTTTTTAATTCTTGAAACAAATCCAAACTATTGTTGGAGGCGGCACCATCGCTCCCCAGACCCACCGCAATGCCACGGGCGGCCACCCGCTCATAGGGAAAAATCCCCCCGACTGCCAGTTTCAGGTTGGATGTGGGGTTGGTGATGAGTGTGGCACCACGGCGAGCGATCAGGTCCAACTCGGTATCATCCAGGAACACCCCATGGGCCAGGATCGTCCGTTCGTGCAAAAAACCCAGGCGATCCAGATGAAAGGCGGGGCGCATACCATAGCGGTTCAGGCAATCGGTGACCTCCCGCACGGTTTCCGAGACGTGAATGTGGAGGTTGATGCCATGGGTTTCGGCAAATCGTGAACACCAGCGCAGGTTTTCAGGGCTGACCGAATAGATTGCATGGGGAAACAGGAGTGGTTGGATGCGGGGACCAAAATGGGGGGCCATCTCCATGAATGCCATGGCCATCTTTTTACAGGATTCCCCTTGTTCCACCCCCTGGGCATCCACCATCCCCATCCCGACAGCGGCGCGTAAACCGCTCTCCTGGACCGCACGGGCGATGCCGGCACAATGCCAATACCCATCCTGAAAGGCGACGGTGCCGGAACGGATCATCTCGATGGTGGCCAGACGTGTCCCCCAATAAACATCCTCCTCGCTCAAGCGGGCCTCGGCGGGCCAGATGCGCTGGGTGAGCCACTCCATTAAACGCAGATCATCTCCCGCCCCGCGCAACAATGTCATGGCGGCATGGGTATGGCCGTTGACCAATCCGGGGATGACCGTCATGGCCTGGGCATCCATCCGCAGGGTATCGTCGGGGATGGCAAGCTCCACGCCGATTTGGTCGATCAGACCATCCTTGATAACAATGGATACCGGGTGGGAAATGCCATCCAGGGTGGCGTTATCGAGGCACAGGGTCATGGTATGTTCAGGATGTGGTAACTGCCCAGGTACCCCCCCGTTGTCATATGAAACGGAGGCGTTGGATTAGA
>JADGCQ010000182.1 GCA_015228925.1 Magnetococcales bacterium
TGGATGGGGGGCGGTGGGGGAGGGTATGGGGGATCTTCCCTGAATAGCACGACGATTCCCGGTAATGCCGGTGCGCTTACGGCACCAGGAACCGAAGACAAAATGGTGGTGGTGGATGTGGTTTTGATTCATACCGAGGAAAATTTTGTCACCGCCAAAGGGATCAACTTGTTAAATGGCTTGCAGTTGCAATTTGGAAACCCTTTGTCCAACATCCCCGCCTTCAGTAGGGAGTGGGGGAGAACCCATGTGGAGCCGACGGTCTCTACTGTCACGTCAACGGACGACACGGTGGCCCCCACACGGTATTATCTGGATAATCCCGACCGGACTGATCGTTCTTTCACCCGTGCCCTGACGATCCCGGCCATCACCTATTCGCTCAATATTTTTAACGCGACCAACCAGCGTAATGAAATTTTGGCCCGTCCCACCCTGGTCGCCCTGGCGGGGCAACCCTCGGAATTTTTCTCCGGTTTGCAACTGGTGGCGGCGGCGGTCTCTTCGGGGGCGCAAGGGGGTGAATCGGTGCGTATCGATAAGGAAATCGGGGTCAAAATGAGTGTGACCCCCTCGTTTCTTAACGATGGCCGCATCCGTCTTGCGGTTGTCGCCCAACGGACTTTTTTGCAAACACCCAATAATGATGTCAATTTTACCTTCCGTATCGAAACCACCCTGAACAAAGTGGTGGCCAATGTGGTGATGCGTTATGGCGAAACCCTCATTTTGGGTGGTTTGAGCGAAAAAGAATCCGACAATACCCGCGATGGGACTCCGGGCTTGCAGGATATCCCCCTTTTGCAATATGCCTTTTCCCAAAATATTGCCCGCGATTATCAAAAATCGGTCTTGATTCTCCTGACACCGCGTCCGGCGCAATATACCTATCAATCGGAAAAATCACGTCAGGAATATGAAAAAACGTTGGGTGAGGATGAACGGGAGGTCGAAGCCCTCCGTTCCCGCTACGCCGATTGGTTCAAACCCTATCCCAACTGGGCTTCTATTTTTCATCACATGCAGGAAAACTCCCTTTATCGTGAATTTCGTACCGGCGATGTTACCCTGGAAAATTGGGCCGATTTGCGAACCACCAAGGACAGACTTCTTCAAGTTCTTGATTTCCTATACTATTAACAGGGTGATGGTGAACCATGCGAACCCGATTATTTGACGCAAAAACACCTGTTGCCGTGATCCTGCTGGCGTGCGTCGCCCTGACGCTCTGGTCTTGCAATGCCAAAAATGGGGCGGAATTCAAAAATGGCCTGGGTGTCGGTTCCTGTAAATTTTGTGATTTGCGTTACGATGATTTTTCCAGGAAAGATCTGACAGACGCTGATTTTTCCGGGGCTTTTTTGTATGGCACCAATTTTTCTTGGTCGGTGGCCCGCAACGCCCGGTTTGAATCGGCGATTTTGTCGCACGCCCGGATGGAATGGGCGGACTTCGATGGGGGTGATTTTTCCAAGGCTTCCATGGGGGATTCGGCCCTTTTTCGCGCCACCTTTCGCAATGCCCGGATGCGGATGACGACGCTTTCGCGTGCCAATCTTGTGGGGAGCGATTTGAGCCATGCCGAAATGCTCACCGCCATCATGGATGGTGTCGATTTGACCGATGCCCTGATGACCAACACCAATCTGCGCAATGCCGATCTGCGCAGTGCCAACCTAACCAATGCCAAACTGCGTGATGCCGATCTGCATGGGGCCGTTCTCTTCAACACCCATTTTCTCGGAGCCGACCTGAAGGGGACCAACTTTACCGGAGCCAATTTAAAAAAGGCCTCGTTTGCAGGAACCTATTTAAAGACGACCAACTTTCGTAAAGCCGATCTCAGGGATGCCGATTTTTCCGATGCGATTTTGGATGCGGTCAATTTTCAGGGGGCATTTTTACGCCGGGCCAATTTCAAGGGGGCGACGATCAAAAATGTTGTCCTTCAAGGGGCCGACGTGTGTGAGGCGATCATGCCGGATGGTCGGATGGGTGAACCTTGCTCGGATAAACCGTTGGCGTTTTCCACGGTATCTTTGGGGATTCCTCCCATTCTTGCGCAGTCCGCTGTCGGGGATAAGCGGGTGATGGTTTCGGTTCCGGGCAACCTGTTTGCCAAAACCAATCGGGGAATTCCGGTAGGGGTGATCGCCGAAACCATGGATGCCGTTTTGAAAAAAATGGGTTATCTGCCGGTGTACGTCTCCATGCCCATCTCGGAGACCCACGAAGCGGTCGCTGAAGGGATGGTCGATATCGCCGCCATGGCGATTCCCACGGCCCAGGGGACCGAAAGCTTTCGGTTTACCCTCCCGGTAATCGAGGAATACAACACCGTCCTGGTTCGTAAACAGGGGGTATTTCCTTTGGAACGTGTTGCCGATCTGCATGGGCATACGCTGGGGGGGCGCGAGGGGTATCTGTATCCCCTGCTGACCCAAGATTCCAAGGTCACCTTGCAATTGTTTTCATCCGACGGCGAGATGATCCGTAACCTGATTTTGGGCAAACTGGATGCGGTGATCATCAGCGGCATTTCCAACCTGTATGTCCTCCGTTCCGAGGGGATTATGGCGCAATTGGATGTCCTTAAAAAAGCGGTGGGGTTGGTCCCTTTGCGGGCGGCATTTTCTGCGAAAAACTTCACCCAGGAGCAGGTGGAGGCGTTCAATGTGGAATTGGGGGCATTTCAACGCAGCCCTCAGTGGCCTGCCATTTTGGAACGCAACGGTTTGGCCGATTTGGTGCGTGAATGGGATATGGTGGGTCCATAGGGGGCATTGGGTTTCATCGGGAGGGTTATCGTTACATGTCGGCCATATTACATAAAATATGGTTTCCCATTGTCGTCATCCTCCTGTCTCTTCTGGTGGTTTATCTGGATGAGAGGGTTATCCGATCGTTTGGTCTGGTCCCTTTGGAGTCGTTACGGTTTTATCGAACGGTCCATGCCATCATTTGGCTGATCAACGCCACCTGTGTCATTCGGTTGGTGAACGTGTTGTTTTGGGACGGGGTTGTGGCGCGGATTACCGGTTCCAAAGCCCCAAGGTTGATCAAACAGCTTACCAGCGTTTTGGTTCTTTTGATCACGTTGGGTGGTATTTTTGGGGTTGTTTTGGATAAGGATGTGACGGCCCTTTGGGCGACATCGGGGGCGGTGGGATTGGTGATCGGTCTGGCGGTCCAGGGGATCATTTTGGACACGGTTTCCGGCCTTGCGATTCATTTTGAGAACACATTTGGTGTCGGCGATTGGGTGGTGTTGCATATTCCATCGGGCAAGGTTTTTGGGCAGGTCAAGGAGATCAACTGGCGGGCCACTCGGATCCTGACGCTGGACAACACCCTGGTTTTGGTTCCCAATCGGACGGTTACCTCGATTGTTTTGACCAATTTATCCATGACTTCGGTGCATACGTATGAACTAAAATTTACCTTTGATTTTTCGGTGCCGGTGGATCGGGCATTGCGTGTTTTGCAATCGGGAGTTCTCAACGCCATTGCCCCGGGAACGGTGTTGGAGACGCCACGTCCTGAAGTTTTGTTAAACGGCATCAACGAATACGGTGTGGAATATTGTATGCGGTATTCCATCCCTCCCGCCAAGATTCCCCCGTTGACGGCGCAGCATCATGTTTTGACCCATGTGATGCGGCATGTTGACAAATCGGGATTGACCCTGGCCTATCCCAAGCGGGATGTTTTTACCACGCAGATGCCTTGGCGGCAGAAGAATTGGGAAAGTCACAATAAGATTGAGTTATTGGGCAAGTGTGATCTTTTTTCGCAACTTCCGGTGTCGGCCTTGGAATTTATCGCCGGTCAGACGCATTTGCTCCAGTACAAGGTTTCGGAGAATGTTTTTCGGCAGGGGGATGTTGGGGATTCGATGTTTATTTTGGCGGAGGGGTTGCTGAATGTTTGCGTGCGCCAGGATGAGACGGATGATCCTGTCCGGGTGGCACAGATCAGCCCTGGGGGTGTTTTTGGCGAGATGTCGGTATTGACTGGGGAAAAGCGGACGGCGACGGTGACGGCGGCGAATAATTCCTTGGTGGGGGAGATTGGCAAGAGTTGCATCAAAGAGCTTTTGATTCAGCATAACGAGTTTGCCGAGACCATTTCCCGTTTTGTTGCGGGACGGTTGCTGCATACGCAACAGACCCTTTCCACACCGCGTGCAGAGCGTGAAAAAATATTGGAGGGGGCCTCCAAATCCATGCTTGGGAAGATGAAGTTATTTCTTGGGTTTGATGAATGAGCGATGCTTGAAGCCTGCCGCACCTAGCCCCGGTTTCATGTTTTCCCTGGTCGCAAGGTTATGGAAATAATTTCAACACGGAGATTACCGTACCTGTTGCCGCCACCGTCATTCCGAAGGACCAGATCATGAATCGATCCATGCGTCGGGTGAGGGCATCAAAGCGGGCATCCATGCGACGTTCCAACTGTTCGAAGCGTTTGTTCATGTCCTCGCGCATCGCATCGAAGCGTTTGTCCACGGCCTCGAAGCGTTTGTCCACGGCCTCGAAGCGTTTGTCCACGGTTTCGAAGCGTTTGTTCATGTCCTCGCGCATCGCATCGAAGCGTTTGTCCACGGCATCGAAGCGTTTGTTCATGTCCTCGCGCATCGCCTCGAAGCGTTTATTCATGTCCTCGCGTATCGCCTCGAAGCGGTTGTCCACGGCATCGAAGCGTTTGTTCATGTCCTCGCGCATCGCCTCGAAGCGTTTGTCTACCGCTTCGAAGCGTTTGTCCATCAGTGAAAAGCCCTGCTGCATCAACTCCCGCTGATGGCGTAACTCTTCCTCCACCCGCACGATACGTTCCCGCATCTCGATTTCGTACATGGCCAGCGGTTGGCCGGGGATTTTGTCCGAAAACCATTCTGCCCAATGCGTCTTGATTTGTTGGGATACATGAGAGGTAATCTGTTCCAATTCGATTGGTTGCAATGCCATAATTTTTCCTTCATCATTCCTCGGATTCGGCAGGGGGGAACGACTATCTGACCACGGAAATATCCCGCTCGCACCAGACATATTCTACCCGATTGCAATCACAGGTACCACCGCATTTCACTGTGGACGAGAAATATGAGGAAATGGGGTCAGGTCTCGCATTACGATATTCACAGAAATCCGAAAGGGAAATGCCGCAATGCAAGACCTCAAGACCTGATCC
>JADGCQ010000183.1 GCA_015228925.1 Magnetococcales bacterium
AAAACCCTGGGGGCAATCCCCCAGACCCCTTTTTTCTTTTAATAATTTATCTTTTCCGAGGCATTTAGACGTGCCAATTTCAAATGCGATTGCCCTGGAGTACTATACTTTCTCCACCTCTTCCAAGCTGTATCTGGGGTTGTTCCGGGACAGGATGGCCTCAGCACGTTCCCTGTCTGCCTGATCCTCCAGGTACTCCGCGACGATGGTTTCCAGGAAGGCGGTCAGGGCCAGCCCTGATTCGCTGGCTCGGCGGAAAAGTTGGCTCTCCATTTCGGGGGAAAGGGAAATCTCTAACATGGGCTTTTCTCCTTGGTTTTGTTCCCTCGGCGGTAGGTTTGGCGGTTCGGCTGTGTTTGTGACAGCATTCTCCTCATGGGATCATCCGCTGCAACCTTCCACATTCTGCATGATATCACGTTCCAACGCCATCATTCGCTCCAAAATCTCACCCGGTGGATCGTACAGTTCCTTTTCATAAACCGTCTCCTTGATTGGGTGGATCGTGGTCATTGGTTGATCGCGCGAGAGTCTCTTGTTTTTCTTCAGTAGGCGGGATATTTTGACCTCCAGAGTCCTGGGTAAATCATGAATGCGCACAGGGTTTTTACGTGTTATCCGTTTGGACCGTTACCACGACAAGGAGGTTGCATGGTCATGACACCCGTAGCCAAGGGGATGTTGATTGGTGTCTCTCTGGGACCAGGCGACCCGGAACTCCTGACACGCGCCGCTTGGTCTGCCCTGGAAACGGCCCAATGTTGGGCGTGGCCGGTGGTCCGGGAAGGGGCCGAAAGTTATGCCTCCTCCATCGTGCAACGGACCAGCCTGAACCCCCCCGCCACAACGTTGCCATTGATTTTTCCCATGACCCAGGATCGTGCCCGCTTGACGCAGCACTGGGATCAGGCGGCCCAGGCGATCCTTCGGGTGTTGCATTCCGGGATGGATGTCCATTTCCTCGTGGAGGGGGATGCCTCGTTTTACGCAACCTATCGGCATGTGGAACGGGCGGTGCGGGCATTGGATCCCGATCTCATCAGCCGGGTTATCCCCGGGGTCGCCTCGCCATTGGCGGCGGCGGGTCTTTCGGGACGTGCCTTGTGTGATGGCGATGAAACCGTCGCCATTATCCCCGCAACCGTCGGGATGGCGGCGATTGAAGCGGTCTTGGATCGCTTTCAAGTTCTTGTGTTAATGAAGGTCAGGCCGGTGTTGCAACCCCTTTTGCATCTGTTGGAACAACGGAATCTACTGCATAAGTCCATTTTTGTGGAACGGGCCGGGGCACCGCAACAACAGGTGATCCACGATGTGTCATCACTCAAAGGACAAGATGTCCATTATCTGTCGCTCATGATCATCCATAACCATGAGGGTGAAGCGGGTTTGGGCATGAAGGGGCGGCAGGTATGAATGGCGCAGGGAATCGGGTTGGTGCAGCGTTGATCGCCATTACCCGTCGCGGTATCGTGGCGGCGGTATCGTTGGCGGAACAATGGCCTAAGGCCCGTGTTTTTGCCCTGCGGACACGGGCGGACGGGATGGAACATCCCCGGGTGACCTGGATTGAACCACCCCTTTCGGGACATATCGCGGCGATTTTGGCCCATCATGATCCCGTGATTTTTTTCGCGGCGTTGGGGGCGACAGTCCGTCTGATTGCTCCCCATTTGCAAAATAAACAGGAGGATCCCGCCGTGTTATCGGTGGACGAGGGGCACCGCTTTGTCCTGCCGGTGGTGTCGGGTCACCAGGGAGGGGCTAACCGTTGGGCGGAACAGGTGGCGGGGATGTTGGGGGGACAGGCGATTATTACGACCGCCTCCGATGCCATGGGACTGTTGCCGGTGGATATCTTGGGGCGGGAATGGGGGTTTCAGGTCGAGGGGGACAAGGCCACATTGACGCGGATGGCGGGGCATATGGTGGCGGGGGTGCCGCTGGCGTTGGTGCAGGAGAGTGGCAGTCGGGAATGGCGCAAGGGGTATGATCCGTTTCCAGGACATGTGGTCACTCTGGAGCGGTGGGAAGAGGCCGATCCCAATCAGTTCCGGGGATTGTTATGGATTTCCCGAGCCGCCGTATCCCGGCAGATGCGGTCGGTCTGGGAAGGGAGGATGGTGGTCTACCGTCCTCCTGTGGGGCAGGGGGAAGCGGTGGCGGTGGGGATGGGATGTGACCGGGGGACCAGCGTGGCGACGGTGGAAGCGGCGTTGGCGCAGGTTTTGACAAGCCATTTTTTGGATGAAAACGATATCAAGGTGTTGGCCTCCATCGATGTCAAACAGGATGAGGCGGCATTGTTGGCTTTGGGGCGGCGGTTGCACCCAAAGATGATCTTTTATTCGGCGCAAGAACTGGCCGATGTGGCGGTGCCACACCCTTCCGCGACGGTGTTGCGTCATGTGGGGACACCATCGGTTGCCGAAGCGGCGGCGATTCGGGCGGCGGGTGGGAGCATGGCGGATCTGGTGGTGGAAAAATGGTGCTACCAGGGGGACGATGGCAAAAATGTCACCTTGGCCATCGCCCGATTGGCGGCGGAAACGGTGGAGCGGTCTGGCCAAGGGATGGGGGCTTTGTTTTTGGTCGGTCTGGGTCCGGGAGATCACGGTCAAATGACCCAGCGGGCGCGTCAGGTGTTGCAAGAGGTTGATTGCATCGTCGGTTATAAAACTTACATCAAGCTTCTGGGGGCATTGACCCACGGTAAGGAGATCGTCGGCAGTGCCATGCGTCAGGAGTTGGATCGTTGTATGGAGGCGTGTCGGCGGGCGGCGTCGGGTCAAAAAGTGGCGTTGGTGTCGTCGGGGGATGTGGGGGTGTACGGCATGGCTGGCCCGACCATGGAGATCCTTTTCGCCTCAGGTCTCTTGGCTCGGATGACGGTGGAGATCGTCCCGGGAATCACGGCATTGGTCTCTGCCGCATCACGCTTGGGGGCACCGTTGACGCATGATTTTGCCGCCATTTCCCTGTCGGACCTCCTGACCCCGTGGGCGGTCATCGAAACCCGTTTGGAGGCGGCGGCGGCGGGGGATTTCGTGACAGCACTGTATAACCCCAAGAGTGGCAAACGGACGACGCAAATTGAACGGGCCAGGGAAATTTTTCTCCGTTTTCGTGAGGGGACAACGCCGGTGGCTTTGGTCACTTCCGCCTATCGGGAGGGGGAGTCGATCCTCTTGACCGATTTGGAGCGGATGACCCAACATCCCATCGGGATGCAGACGACGGTTTTGATTGGCAATCGATCGACCTTTATCCGCGATGGATGGATGGTGACCCCGCGTGGTTATGGGGGAAAATATGATCTGGATGCCAAGGTGCGGGCGGCGGTGGAGGGGGAAGGGTGATGGCGGGTGGTCGGGGGATGATCATGATCCAGGGGACCACCTCGGATGCGGGAAAATCGGTCGTGGCGGCGGGGTTGTGCCGCTGGTTGCACCGTCGGGGGGTCGCGGTGGCCCCGTTCAAGCCGCAAAACATGGCGTTGAACAGCGCGGTCACCGAAGATGGCGGTGAGATTGGCCGGGCGCAGGCGTTGCAAGCGTTGGCGGCGGGAGTCAACCCCCATACCGACATGAACCCGGTATTGCTCAAACCCAACAGCGAAACCGGGGCGCAGGTGATCATTCAGGGGCGGGTGGTGACGACCCTGACGGCGAAGGAATATCACGCCTTCAAACCCCAGGCGATGGTCCATGTGTTGGAATCCTTTGCCCGCTTGCGACAACGGTTTCAGGTGATTGTGGTGGAGGGGGCGGGGTCTCCGGCGGAAATTAATCTGCGGCAAAACGATATTGCCAATATGGGATTTGCCGAAGCGGTGGATTGTCCGGTGGTGTTGGTGGCGGACATCGACCGTGGGGGGGTGTTTGCCCATCTGGTGGGGACGCTGGAATTGTTGACCCCCTCGGAGCGGGGACGGGTCTGTGGGATGATCATCAATAAATTTCGTGGCGATCCGGGGTTGTTGCAGCCGGGAATCGACTGGCTGGAGAAAAAAACGGGAAAACCTGTTTTGGGGATCATCCCCTTTTTGCCCGATTTTCGCGTTGGGGATGAGGATAGTTTCTTCGATTGCAAACCCAAAGATGCCAAAGCAAAAGATGGGTTGCGGGTCTTGATCCCCCGGCTACCGCGCATCAGCAACCATACCGATTTTGATCCATTGCGCTGGCATCCCCAGGTCAGGCTTACGTTTTGGCAGCCGGGGGAGGAGATTCCTGGGGCCGATTTAATTATTTTGCCGGGGAGCAAGAGTGTCCCCGATGATTTGGCCTTTTTGCGTCGCCATGGGTGGGAAGAGGCTTTGAACCGCCATATGCGGTATGGGGGGCGGGCATTGGGGATTTGTGGTGGGTTTCAAATGTTGGGGCGTCGTTTGGAGGATACGTTGGGGGTGGAGGGGAGACCGACGGTGTGTGCGGGTTTGGGATTTTTGGATGTGGTGACGCGCTATGGACCGGAAAAAATATTAAAAAATGTGACGGGCCGCTTGGCTTGGGGAGAAGCGAGGGTCGGGGGGTATGAGATTCACATGGGGGAGACGTTTGGGGCGGATATGGGGCGGCCCATGGTGATTTTGGAGGATGGGGCGGCCCACGGTGCGGTTTCCGGGGACAATCGGGTGATGGGATGTTATCTTCATGGGGTGATGGATCATCCTGAGGGGTTGGCGGCGATCCTTGCTTGGTGCGGTGTCAACCTGGGGGAAACGGTGGATGTGGCGCAGGAGACCTCCCGTTCATTGGACAGAATGGCCCAATTGTTGGATCAGGCGATTGTTCCTGAATTTTTAGCCTCTTTTTTACATTTTCCCTAGGGCGTGCTGACATTCGATAATTTGTTGCCACCCCTCTGGAAAAATATTAAAAGAAAAAAGGGGTCTGGGGGATTGCCCCCAGGGTTTTGATTTT
>JADGCQ010000184.1 GCA_015228925.1 Magnetococcales bacterium
GCTCGGATAAAGCTGACTCGGCTCTACCCGTCAATTCAGTTCGGGTGAACCACTACGACCCAGAAGTGGATGTGTTGCGTATCGTGTTTTCCAACATGGCCGTTGAGGAGAGTGACGAAGACAAACCCGGCGTGATCATGGATTACGATCAAAAGGGAAATTTGGTCGGAATGGAAATTCTTGACGCCAGCAGATGCGTAGAAAATCCAAGGTCGGTGGAATACGCTGTCCAGTAATATCCGTGTCACCTTTCTAAAGTTGTGTTTTCAGATGCTCAGTGTGGCAAAAATCCGGTCCAATTCTTCCAGAATTGGCGTCATCATCTCAGAATTGTTGATTATTTCACTTGGCTTGGGTGACGGGTCCGCCGCTGGGAAAAACAGGGTGGCGACTTGGCGTTGCCACGCTTCCAAAGCCTCATCCCAGGAACGTTCCTGCTCCGTGGATTGCCAGCCTGTCTTGAGATAGGCCATCACTTTTTCATGCAAGGAAGAGATGACCGGACGATCCACCGGAAATAAAACACCCAGGGCCTGGGCCTCAAAAATACGGTGCTGTTGCCGTAAAACAGATCCAAGATCTTTCCAAATGGGTTGCTCCGACGGGGAAATCAGCCAACTGGGAACAATACCGGCGTGACCGGCTGAATCTTTTTTCGTCAGCAATCTGTGTACCCCCTTTTTTCCTAAATAGGCAGCACTCAAAGGGGCTTGGGGGTGATAAACCAAGGCGGCCAGATGAAAAATCATCCCGCTCATGGCCGCGAGTTCCGGGATTTGCAGCAAAATCATGGCGCGTTTGAATAGGGTCACCCCCTGGTGCGCATCGTTGCCATGGTGGGCTAACCAAAGCCTTAAATAAATGTTGATTAACATAGATGGATGGGTATGTTTATTCGTTTTGGTCAGGATGGTATGACTCTCCGCCAACAGGCGTCCCGCCTCTTCAAAGGCTCCGGTCTGAATGTTCAGACAGGCATATTGGTTGAGAAATTCCCCAACAAAATGATGTTCCTCCCCATAATGGCCGCGAATGATGGAAAGGATGCGCTCATAAAGTGCCAAGGATTTTTCCAAAAATCCCTGTTTCAGATAAAACCGTCCCAGGGCATTCAAGGCGGGAAGAATTCCGGGATCCTGGGGTCCATGGAGGGTCTCCTTGGAGGCGACGACTTCCAAAAACAACCGTTCCGCATCATCAAGATTGCCAAGATGTTGGTAGGTTTCCGCCAACAACTCCTTAACGAGCAAGACTTCGGGATAGTGCGACAACAACGAATGCGCAGCAATGTCCAAGGCTTTTTCAAGGACCGCCAGGGCCTCGGAATAGGCCCCAATCTGCATGTGGGATCGCGCCAGATTGTTGAGAACATGGACCATTTGCGGTGCCTTCTCGCCCAAACCGGACGTGAAAATACGCATGGACTTCTTGAGCATCGACAAGGCCACATCCCGCCGCCCAGTCTCCATGCACAAAAGGGCATAATTGTTGAGGGTAAAGGCGGTATCGAAGGTTGCCCTGCGACTGGTTTTGTGAAAAAAAGCCAGCGATTTTTTAAAATTTTCTTCCGATTCCTGGAACATGTTGGAACGGTAATAACAATATCCCAGCTCGTTGTGGACCTGTCCCAAAAACCCGGGCCTGGGGTGGGAACTGTCGGATTCCATCCCCGCCGACTGTTTCCATTTTTCCAACGCCTTGGAAAAATTTCCCTTGGATTGTAAATCCACCGCATCTTTCCAAAGCGTTTCGGCACGACTTCTCTTCCAATCCTGGGCCTCGACGGGTTTTTGATTGGCCCTGCGCCAAGCAAAAAGGACACCGCCCAGGACGCTGATCAGTCCAAGGATGAGAAATAAAGTGAGTGAATAGTTAATCAACATGCGTTAGCCAATGTTTTTGAACACGTTTGAATGATCGATGTTACAGCAACAATCACGCCATATTCCACTGACACCGTGCGGCATTTACGTGAAATGAAAAACAAATTGGTTTATACTGTTCCAGATTTGTCACCCACAAAGAGATCGAACAGACCGATGGAATTTATCCCCCTCTACTATAAAGAAAAACTCGATGTAATCAATCGTTGGGGTGATGTGGGGGTTGTTTCGCTGTG
The DNA here is from genome assembly GCA_015228925.1 of Magnetococcales bacterium. Lineage (GTDB taxonomy): Bacteria > Pseudomonadota > Magnetococcia > Magnetococcales > UBA8363 > UBA8363. The sequence goes on from JADGCQ010000184.1 coordinate 2,120, forward strand.
GTCACCTTGGAAGGTGGTGAAAAAACGGTTTGCAGAGGTTCCCGTTGACCTGAATCCCGAAACCTCCCGCATCGCGGTGTTTGGGACATTGTATGGCGATGGGTTGCCTGAACTGTTGCGTAATTTGTTGTATAATCCTCAATTGCGCTATCTGGTCCTGTGTGGGGTTGATCTGGGCCGTTCCAGGGACAGCGTGCTTGGTTTTTTTCATAAAGGGCTGGAATGGACGACCTGCCTGGGTGCCCCCGTGCAACAAATCATCGGCACGCTGCAAAAAATCGATGGTGCGATTCAACCCGAAATGTTTCATGATCACTTGACCGTTGTTGATCTTGGCACCCCTGGGGCATCGGATGCCCTGGAAAAAATGGGTCAATTCTTTGCCCACCTCCCCCCCCAAGAATCTGTTGATCGGGAACGCCAAACCATCCCCCTGTCCCCATTGGTCCTGACCCGCTACCCTTCGGAACCTCGCAGTCATACCATCCTGGCCCATACCCCCATGGAGGCTTGGAAGGAACTGATTTTTCGCCTGACTCGTTTTGGCCATCGGGTACACCTTGGGAGAGGCAAAGAACGCATTGAACTGCAAACAGTCAAAATCATCATCCAAAATCCCCTTGAAGAGACGGCTGACCTCCTAAAAGAACACGGTTTTTCCTTGGAGAAATTTTTAGCCTACCAAGAGACCATTTTATCCCCAGATCTTCCTGCGGATCAGGAGTATGGCTACGGCAATCGCTTGCGCCGTTATTTTGGTGATGCTTCCAGCAACAGAGACACCTTGGATCACGCCATCGCCATGCTTCGAGACAATGCCGAATCCCGCCATGTCTATATCGCCCTGTGGGATACCCGCCGTGATTTTTTGACGATTAACAAAGGTCATCCCTGTTTGGTTTCCTTGTTCTTTCGCAAATTTGAAGGCAATCTGACGTTGACTGCCGTTTTTCGGACCCATAACGCCCTGCGCGCCTGGCCCGAAAATGTCTACGGACTTATGGCCATTCAGCGGTATGTCTGCCAAGGGATCGAACATGACCCTGGAGCGATCACCGTGTTCAGTCATTCCATCAGCATCGATCCCCAAGGGGATGGTTTGGAACGGGCCAAGGCCATTTGTCAATTTCGCAACCAGGAATGGGAGGATGACGAACGGTTTAACCCCGATCCCCACGGTGAATTTCTTATCTCGGTGGATGAGGTGGCGGGGGTGATCCTTGTGGATCATCGTTTTGAAGGACAGCACCTGCACCGTTATACCGGCGACACCGCCCAGGCGTTGGAACGGATGTTGGTTGCCGACTTGGCCGTCTCCGACGTGGCGCACGCCCTGTATCTGGGGCGGGAATTGGCTCGAGCCGAAGCCCGGCTTAAAAAAAGCAACCGCATCAAGGCTTGAGAGGACACCATGTTTGTCTTTTTGGACATCGGTTTCACCCTCCTGGGTGGCCCCTCCCAGGGACCGGCGGGGCGATTGATGAAGCACTTGGGTTTGCCCCTAGACGCCAAGGATCCCCTCAATCATCTTCTGTTTGACACCCCCCTTGAGAAACCGGAAGCGTTGGCGGATCACATTGCGCGGGATTATGGTCTTAAAAAAGAGAATATCCTCCCCTTTATCGCGGAATTATGGGACAAACAAGTCCACGAAGCCTATCCACTCCCCGGGGCGGTGGCTGGTTTGCAGCGACTCCGAGAGGGGGGGATTCCGTTTGGCTTCATCAGCAACATCTGGGCACCGTTTTTGGCGGGGTTTGCGCGGTGTTTTCCCAGAGAATTCAAGGAATGCCCCCTGTTTGCCTCCTATCAACAGGGGGTGGCCAAACCCAACCTTGAATTATTCTTGATCGCCTTGCGACACATGGGATTGAAACCCCAAGAGACGGTCATGATCGGCGATACCTACGAGGCGGATATGGCACCCGCATTGGAACTGGGGATGAAAACCATTTGGATTCTGACCCGGCCTGACAAGGAACGGTTTGATCTTGTCGATGTATTAAATCATCAAAAAACCCGGCCCCACCAGACTTTGGCCAGCATGGAGCATCTCCATCCCGACCAAGTGGTTACCTTGTTTTCACCCTCGGCATAATGGCGCGATCATGATGAAAATCACCCGGACCCAACCCATTGGCGCACAAGAGATACTCGACCGTTTTGCCACCACCCGCCTGCGGGGTTATGGCCAACCGTTGATCTATGAAAAGGCACGCCTGGAACTGGTGCGACAAGTTGATCCGAAAACTCTTTTCCCTGCACAACGTTATGTTCTCAAGGAAGACCATCACGCTGTCCTCGAACTTCATGAAGCTTTTCGGAAACAGGGGATCGATGCTTTTAATATGGAAGGGGGGATGCTGTTTTGGAAAGCCGGTGAAGAGGGACCGATCCCGTTTATGCCTCCTATCGTGGAGATGTCCCGCGAACCGGACGGACGGACTATCCCTTTGATCAACGATGGTATGCATCGCATTTTTACTGCCATGAAACTGAATCGTCCGGTGACAATCATCCTTGCCCACGGGGTGCCAACCGAGTATCCCTACTATGCGTATGCGTTGGCCAAGGGGTGGGATGAGGTGGTTGAACTGGATGCGTTGCCTGATCGGTTTGTCAAAAAAACCTATCGGGATCCCCAAAATTATAAATCCTTGTTCCGCGATTTTAATGCTGTGTTTGACGGCATTCAAAAACAACGGAAAAAGACAGGGGGATGTTGATATTCAATAAAATTATTAAAAGAAAAAAGGGGTCTGGGGGATTGCCCC
>JADGCQ010000185.1 GCA_015228925.1 Magnetococcales bacterium
GTGATGATTTTACGGCTCGTGGACTGAAAAAGGCCAAAGAAAAGCTTGATGTCCTACGATTGCCAGAGACAGAGCGCAAGGCCTACGAACGCTATCAGGAAGAACTACATGACCAAGCAAGCTTTGTACTCTCCACCTATGGTGCTGGTAAATGGGAGGGACGACAAGAAGGTGAGCAGATTGGCGAGCAGAAAGGCGAAGCTAAAATTCTAACCCGCCAGCTACAACGCCGCTTTGGCGATCTGCCCGCATGGGCTAACGAAAAAATAGCCAAGGCCGAATCGCCTTTATTGGAGGAATGGAGTCTTCGCATCTTCGATGCCCAGTCCCTGGACGACGTTTTTTCGGACAAGCCGTGATGCGGACCGAGGAGAATTCCCTGCACATGGGACACGTTCCAGCAGACCCAACTGGGTCGGCGTCTGGTACTGAGGAGAGATTCCAATTGTGTTGCACGCCGATTTTTGGGGTCAGTCGTATACCAAACCTCCCGTTGATAATACCCTCGGCAACGACATAGTCATTCTCTGATGCGAATACGTTCTTCTCCCACAATCCAGAGTCTACGTTCCGGGGACTCCTCTTCCATCACGGGCAAAAGACGTTGCATGGCCTCCATGACCGTGACCTTGTCCTGCCAAGCAAGCCGCAACACCACAACTCCCTTGCCCTCGGAAGGTGGGTAAGCCTGGACGTTGGCAAAATCCAGGTCCAACGTAACCAAAATGCGCTGTTCCTCCTGGCAGATTTGGTATACTTGGTCATCTGGTACCCCACCCATGGACTGATCCAGGACGCTGAGAGCGTCATAGCCTGCGCTCCGAAGAAAGGAAGCGACTTCGGCGGGAAGGTTTTCATCAACTTTGAACCTCATGCCACCACCCGATAACCAAAATCCACGATCCTTTCCCTGGCTAAGTCCGCAGCATAACGGGTCGCAGCACCAATGGCGTCCTCGGTCAGGGAGGGATAGCTTTGCAGAATTTCCTGATGAGACCGATTGGCAGCCAGATTGTCAAGAATCACAGATACCGGAATCCGGGTGCCCCGAATGCAGGCTTGGCCATGGCAAATATTGGGATCAGTGGAAATGTAATCGCGCCAGTTCACAGTTTTTCTCCTTTGCTTGGAATCCAAACCCCGTTGGTGCATGTCGCGCCAGACTAACGCAATATTGCACTGTCAGTCCCGCTTCAATTTCTTTCATAACAACAGACAAAATTCAGGAGAGATTCCAACTGCATTGCGCTACCGGTTGCGACAGAACGCGCTCCAGGGTCTGCAAAAACGCGCTGCGAGAAATCTCCCGCGCACCAAAACGGAGCAGATGATGGGTCGTCATCTGACAATCAATCAGGGAGAACCCCCATTCTTCCAATTTTTTAACCAAGGTCACAAAGGCAACCTTGGAGGCATCCGGTTGCTCATGAAACATCGATTCGCCAAAAAAACAGCCTCCCAACGCAACGCCATACAACCCGCCGACCAGTCGCGGATTTTCCTCCCCCGTCGTCCAAGCCTCCACGGAATGGGCATGGCCCCATTCATGAAGCCGAATATAGGCGGCCATCATCTCACGGGTGATCCAGGTTCCCTCTCCTTCGGGCCGGTTTGCCCGCGCACACCGGGCGATCACCTCCGAAAACGCCTGATCGCAAGTCACCGAAAAAACGCCACGCCGGATGGTTTTCTTCAAAGAACCAGGGATATGTAACCATCCCGGCTCCAACACCAGCCTGGGATCGGGACTCCACCACAGCAAGGGATCCCCATCGGAAAACCAGGGAAAAATCCCCCCCGAATAGGCCGCCAACAAACGGTGCGGCGATAAATCCCCCCCCACCGCCAGCAAACCGTTCGCCTCGGCGAGCGTCGCCTGGGGAAACGCCATGGATCCCGAAAGCAAAAATACCGGCACCGCTTTAATGGGCCTCATCCCAGTTGCGCCCGACGCCGATATCCACTTTCAACGGAACAGACAATTGCATCGCCGACTCCATGGCCGAGCGGATCACCGCCTTGACCGCATCCACCTCCCCCTCCGGCGTCTCCAAAACCAGTTCATCATGGACCTGTAAAATCATCCGACTCTGGAACCCTTCATCCAAAAGTCGATGATGGAGCCGAATCATGGCGACCTTGATCAAATCGGCGGCGGAACCTTGAATCGGAGCGTTGATAGCGGTCCGCTCGGCGATTTCGCGCAAATTGCGATTGGATTGATTGATCTCGCGGATGGGGCAACGACGACCTCCCAAGGTGCCCACATAACCATGGTGCCGGGCAAACTGAATCGTCTGATCCATGTATTCACGCACACCCTGATAACGGTTAAAATACATCTCCATGTAACGCGCCGCCTGGAAATTGGGAATCTCCAACCGTTTGGCCAAGCCGTAGGCACTCATCCCATAGATCAAACCAAAATTGATGGTCTTGGCCATGCGCCGTTCCTCAGGACCGACGGTCACGCCATCGCTGGCAAACAGTTCTCTGGCGGTGGCGGTATGGATATCCTCATCGGCCCAAAAAGCCTCCTTCAAACGGCTTACATCGGCCAGATGGGCCAACAGCCGCAACTCCACCTGGGAATAATCTGCCGAGACCAACACCCATCCCGGCGGGGCGATAAAAGCACGGCGAATGGCACGCCCTTCCACGGTACGGATGGGAATATTTTGCAGATTGGGATCGGAGGAAGAGAGCCGTCCCGTCAGCGTGACCGCCTGATTAAAACTGGTATGCAATCGCCCAGTTTCGGGGTGGATCAAAAGTCTTAAGTTATCGGTATAGGTCGATTGCAGTTTCGTCAGCGAACGATATTCCAACACCTGAGTCGCCAAACCGTGCCCTTCCTGCGCCAATTTCGTCAATACTGTCACATCGGTGGAAAAGCCGGTTTTAGTCTTTTTGCCCCCCTTGATCCCCATCTTGTTAAACAGAATCTCCCCCAACTGCTGCGTCGAGTTGACATTGAACGGCTCACCCGCCAAGCGATGAATCTCCGCCGTCAATACCTCGCAACGCCGCCCCAGATCCACCGAAATGGTTTGCAACGCCTCCTGATCAATCAGCACCCCATGGTTTTCCATATCGCCCAGGACAGAAACCAACGGCATTTCGACGTTGGTATGCAAATCCCACGATTCAGACCAGTCTTGCAGCGGCGGTTCCATTTTGATCGCCGCCTCCCAAGCCACTTCGGCATCTTCACAAGCATAAGGCCCCGCCTTGTCCAGAGGAACCCGATCAAACGTGACCTGATTTTTCCCACTCCCCGCCACATCCTTGAACGTAATGGTCGTGCGCCCCAATTCCTCCAGGGCAATGGCATCCAAATTGTGCCGCCGGTTAACCCCGTGCAACAGGTGCGACATGACCATCGTATCCATAAACGGTCCATGCAGATGAATGCCATATTTTTTCATCAACACATATTCATACTTAATATTCTGCCCCACCTTGATCACCTTGGGATTTTCCAGGATCGGTTTCAAATGGGCCAAAACCTGCTCCCGATCCAACTGCCCATCCGGGGCCGCCTCAGGGACATGCGCCACCGGCAGATACCATCCCCGCCCCCCTCCCCAGGAAAAAGAGAGGCCGACCAATGCCGCCGTCACCGGATCGATCCCGGTAGTTTCGGTATCCACCGCATAACGATCCTGCCGCGCCAACTCCTGAACAAACGGGAGAAATTCCTCCATGGTGGTGATCACGCGATAATCGGTCGCTGGCTTCACCGGATCCTCCCCCCGCTCTGCCACTTTGTGCAAAGAACCTCCAGGGGTTGATGTCGCCAATTGCCGCGCCAACGACGTAAATTCCATCTCTTCGTAAAATGCCCGTAATGCTTCAAAATTCACAGGTCGCCGCGCCAACGTTTCCAGGGAGACCTCCAAGGGAACCGCGCTATCGATGGTGACCAGTTTATGGGCCAAACGGGCCTGCGCCTGATAAGCCTTCAAATTTTCCCGACGTTGCGTTTGCGCAACCTCGTCCACCCTGGCAAACAACGCATCCAGGCTGCCAAATTCATGGAGCAACTGGGCCGCCGTCTTGATGCCAATCTTGGGCACCCCGACAATATTGTCGGAGGTATCCCCGATCAACGCCATCGCCTGCGTCAAAAGTGCCACCGGAACCCCCCAAATCTCTTCCACCTCCTGGGGGCCGATCCAACGATCCTTGCTGGTATCCAAAATTTTTACGCTGGGAGAGACCAACTGCATCAAGTCTTTATCTCCCGACACAATGACCACCTCAAACCCTTCCCGTTCCCCCTGACGTGCCAGCGTCCCCAGAATATCATCCGCTTCATACCCCGGAATACGAAACGACGGAATATTAAACGCATCGACCAACCGAAAGATCGGTTCAATCTGCCGAACCAACGCCTCCGGCATCGCCTTGCGGTTGGCCTTGTAATTGGCATCCAAGGCATGACGAAACGTCGCTTCTCTGGAATCAAACGCCACCGCCAAGTAGGGGGGCTGATGCCCATCCACAACCTTTTGCACCATCTTGAGAAAACCAAATACCGCATTGGTCTCAAAACCATCACGCCGCGCCAATCCGCGCACACCATGAAAGGCCCGATAGATCGTCCCATGGCCATCGATCAAAAACAGCCGCTTGGGCGGCAAACACTCATGCATGAATGCAAACTCCCCGTCATCGACTACAATCCAACGTAACCGTTCCCCCCCCTAGAAAATTATTAAAAGAAAAAAGGGGTCTGGGGGATTGCCCCCAGGGT
>JADGCQ010000186.1 GCA_015228925.1 Magnetococcales bacterium
CTATCGGACATCAATACGCCCTAATGTCAAGGGATTCCAAATGCGATTGCCCTGGTCACAGCCTATCTCGATATGGACAGAATTAATATTATATGCTAAAATAGACAAAAGAGTTGAGGTGCCCCCCGATTCCAGATTAAAATCTTTTTGAATACCCAAGGGAAAACGGTGTGGTGTCTCCATATTTAGGAGGGAGACATAGTGATTGTGATCGAAGCAAAATATGCGAACGGTGCCGGTGTTGCGAATGCCCTGCGCATGACGCCGGAACAGTGGCTCGACACGCAACACACTTACCGTATTGGCGATCTGATCATGCCTTGCTGCTCCTCGCCAGCTATTCCGAAGCTCAGTGCCAACGGTCATCCCTTCTTTGCCCATGCCAGCGGAACCTGCAATACTTCCGAGGAAAATCAGTGGCATATTGCTGCGAAAATCCTGGTGCGCACTGTGCTGGAAGATTTGGGTTGCCGAGCGTCGGTAGAAGAACCGGGATCTAGCATCACAGGCCGATGGAAGGCCGATGTGTGGGGCGAGCGAGGGTCAGTCAGGCTAGCTGTCGAAATCCAACGCTCCTATCAGTCGCTGCGTGACTATCGCCACCGTCAAGAACGATACCGGGCTGCCGACGTTCATACACTCTGGCTACTGCGTAACAATCAATTCATCGACGCTGGACAACATCCCTTTCATAGCCCCACGGATGCGTTGCGGTGCCAAAGGAAATATCCCTTTGGGAAAACGCAAAATGACCAAAGTCTCTGCTTCTTCAAAAACAACCGGATCTAATAATCGAATTGTACCGTTGATGCAAACGGCCTCGATGGCTTTAATCATGGGGGTGTCTCTCTTGGTTCCTATCCTAAAAATGGGATACCGTATCCCGCTCTTATCGTCCCACATCCATTCGCCAATTACACGGATTTTTTAAAAATCTGGCTATCGGCTTATTCTTAAATCGAGGTAGGCTATGGCATCAAAAAATTTATTGATACCCAAAGTGAAAAAGGTATGACCTCCCTCAATTTCAGGACAGATCCCGACAAACCAATCAAAAATACTGGCTATGAAATGGAAAGTTCTGGTAGAATGTTTCCTGTGAATAGGCTCCTATGCTTGACAAATATCCGTGGGGTCTGTCCGCTCAAAAAGGGAGGGGAGAATGTGGGCAAGGTTTTCGTAGGCAATCTGCCGTTCGAGGCGACTGAGGTGGATCTTCATGATTTTTTTTCCACCGACATGGAAGTGGGCGTCGTCAAAGTGGTGCGTGACCGAGAAACTGGACAGTCCCGTGGTTTCGCCTTCGTGGATGTCGATGACCCAGAGTTGATGGTCTCGCTGTTCAACGGTCGTGACCTTGAAGGCCGGTTACTCAAAGTTGATCTCGCCAGAGAACGGCCAGATCGTAGCCATGGATTGAATAAAGGGGCCGGTGCGCGCCTGTTTCGGCGCACAAGATAACTCCAATACCAATAATCCCGTTCAAATCATAAGGACCGACCAACAACCATTCCATTTTATTGCATCACGCCAAACGGTCTTGGCGTTTGGGGGGGAGGACAATAAAGCGACCACGTTTCCCAGGTAACTTTTATGCACTCCAGTAAAACCACGCTCCATAAGGTTGATTTAAACCTTTTGGTAGCCTTTGATGTACTCATGACCGAGCAAAGCGTGACCCATGCGGGTCGTGCGCTGGGCATCACCCAGGCGGCTATGAGCAATACCCTGAAACGGTTGCGGCTGACATTTAATGATCCGCTGTTCATTAAACAAGGGCATATCATGGCCCCAACGGCCAAGGCTCTTCAATTGGCCGCGACTGTCCGCAAGGCACTCGCGCATACACAATCACTCCTGAACCGCGAATCGTTCCATCCGGCAACCACCCATCGCCAATTCCGCATCGCCATTTCCGAATGCGTTGCCTCGATCATCGTTCCCCCATTGGTCAACACGCTGCGCCAAATAGCACCGCACATCAGCTTGGATGTCCTGGTACCCGGCGAGGATGGCCATAGCAAAATCCTGGAACGTGGAGATGCCGATCTGCTGATTACATGGTTCCCATGGGTCACCTCGGGGAAACTACACCTGCACCGTCTCTACGAAATGAATTGCGTATGCCTCGCATCACCAGACAACGCACATGTCGGGGAACGGTTGACCCTGGAAAATTTCATCGCTGCCGATCATATCCAATTCTTACCGCAGGGACTCAGCAGCACCCTAGTGGATGAAGCCTTGCTGCAATTGGGCTACACGCGGAAAATCATGGGCCGTTTCAACAATTCCAGCCTTGTCGCTACCATGGTTGCAACCAGCGATCTGCTCACGGTACTCCCAGATCGATACGCCCATTTTCTGGCTAAAAAAATGAACCTGAGAGTTCATCCGCTCCCCTTCGAAGTCATGCCCCTGCGGATAGCCATGGCTTGGCATGCCCGCAATCATGAAAGTGTGGCGGATCAATGGTTGCGGAAAGTGATCATCGAATTGGTCGAATTGGCTGACCCAGAAAATCCAATCCGTTGATCAGAGATTCTAGGGTTGGGCCGACAGGAAACAAGCTCAGAGGGGGGGGGAGGCCTGCATCCCGTCGACCCGTTGGTGAAAGGCGAAGCCCCTCACCAAGACGTTCTGCTTCAACATGGACGGCATGCCGAAACAGATTTGAACGCTATCAAAAACCTACGGTGCGGAAAAGCCTACAACCGGCATGCTCCGCCCACCGAAGGAGACCGATGATACCCTATACCGGCACCCATTGCAAATTTTTTATATGAATTGTAGTTATTTTTTACTAGGAGGGTTGAATGGAACATGAACTGAAAAACTTTGATTTGAATTTGTTGTTGGCATTTGAAACATTATTCATTGAACGTGGGGTAACCAGGGCGGGTAATATCTTGGGAATAACTCAAGCAGCCATGAGTAACACCCTCAGACGCCTTCGGACTATTTTTAACGATCCGCTGTTTGTCAAAGATGGGCATCGGATGGAACCAACCGCCTTGGCGTTGGAATTATCAGCTCCCATCAGTGCCGCCCTTTGGGAGATGCGACAAATTTTGGAGGTTGAAGATTTTGATCCAAAAACTTCCCATTCGGTTTTTCGTCTCGGCGTTGTAGATTATTCTTCGGCCATATTGGTTCCGCCGTTACTTCAACGCTTGCGTAACCAATCCCCAAATATTTCCATTGAACTGGTGGATATTGGGGGAGAAGATGAGGAACGATTTTTGGAATCGGGAGAGGTGGATCTGATATTCAGCCGCTTTCAGGGGGTAGCCATCCATAAAGATTCCCTGAAACGATTATTTGAAATGCGTTACATCTGCATCCATCGACCCAATCACCCTTTGGTTGCGGACGGAAAAATCACATTGGAAGCGTTTTTACAAGCGGGACATGTCCACTATTATCCCAAGGGGATGATCACGACGGTGGTGGATGAGGCATTGAAACAATTGGGAAAATCCAGACGTATCGAAGCCCGTCTTTTTTCCCTGAGTCTTCTCCCTTTTATCGTTCAAGGATCGGACCTGCTGGCTATTGTGCCAGATGGCGTTGCCCACGTCATCGCCCATCCCATGAATTTATCCATGGTACCCATACCCCTGCCAACACCACCCTTGCGTATGGCCGTCGCTTGGCATCCACGAACCGAAAACAGTATGCAACACATCTGGTTACGTCAGCAGGTATTGAGCGTCCTGGAAAATCAGAAACAGACTCTATGATTCTCATATGGCTGAAATCATTCATGTTGCAACTAAAAATAGACAAAGGTATTGTACCAACCCGAGGGGCATCCGAAGCAATCTGAAAAGGGGAGTACGATGCGGATGCATACGAAACAAACGTGTTCTGAAATTTTCAACAGTGCGGTGATGCCAGAAGATCCTTGGACGCCGGAACATCTGCCGCCGCTTGAGTTGGCGCAAGTCGTCGAGGATTGTCTGTTTGCCTATGTAAACGCCCAAAGCCAACACGCACGGGATATGATGTGGCCTATGGTGGCGGAAACGGTCGAAGCACTCATCGCGGAATCCAGGCGCAGGTTCGCCTGTGAACACACATTGAAAGATTAACAAAATTCAACCCGATTTGGTCCACTCAATTGGTCCGGGAAGGGAAAAATCCCTTCCCGGCAAAGTTGGGAGCGGTGCCTCAACTATCCCGCAAAGCCTGAACAGCACGTTGCGCAGCCGGGGTCGGAGAATGAGACTCGTTGAGAATATCTATAAAGGTGGCCCACTCTTTTTGTGAAAGCATTATGGATTCATGCATTTTGATCACCTCTTGTGCTTTCTCCAAAATACTGGAACGAATAAAAGCAGCGGTTCCGAGACCCATGATGGAGGCCGCCGTTTCAACGATTGTTTTCATCTCTTCTGGCATACGCACATCAAATCTGGCAGTAGCGTTCATGGTTGTCATGGGTAATGCTCCACATCTTGTGTACGGTGAAATATCGTGCATATAGTTCCAAGATATCATCATCCGTGGAAGAATCAAAAGAATAGATTCTCAGGACGCTCATGGATACAGGGCAATCGCATTTGAAATCCCTTGACATGAGGCCGTGTTGATATTCGATGATTTATGACACATCATAATCCATATTTTTGCAAAGAAAATATAATGTCATGTTGAAGGTGTTAAAACATGGCATTATGCGTGGTATTTTTCGCAAAAGGCGC
>JADGCQ010000187.1 GCA_015228925.1 Magnetococcales bacterium
AAACCCTGGGGGCAATCCCCCAGACCCCTTTTTTCTTTTAATAATATTTTATTGAGATCAATAACTTTATAAATATCAATACGCCATGGTGCCCAGAAATCTCAAATGCAATTGCTCTGGGTCACCAAGCGGATCAAACAAGGGAGATCACCATGTCGGTTGAAGCGGGACGCAGCCAGTTGTTGAAAGAAATGCTTGAACATCGCATCCTGATTTTGGATGGTGCCATGGGGACGATGATCCAAAAGGCCAACCTGGGTGAACAAGAGTTTCGTGGCACACGTTTTCGAGACCATCCGGTTGATCTTAAGGGCCACAATGATCTGCTTTCCTTAACGCAACCTGATATCATCTTGGGAATCCACCGCGCCTACCTGGAGGCTGGGGCCGATCTGATTTCCACCAATACCTTCAATGCCAACGCCGTCTCCCTGGCCGATTATGCCATGGTGGAGACCGCCTATGAACTCAATCTGGAAGGGGGACGATTGGCCAGAAAAGCTTGCCAATTGCATGAGTCCACCCATGGGAAAAGACCTACGTTTGTCGTTGGCTGCCTGGGTCCAACCAATCGGACCGCCTCCATTTCACCGGATGTCAACAATCCAGGATTTCGCAACATTTCGTTCATGGAACTCAAACGGGCCTATTCCGATGCCATTCGCGGATTGGTGGATGGTGGGGCCGATATCCTTATGGTGGAAACAATTTTTGACGGTTTGAACGCCAAAGCGGCCCTCATGGCCATCATGGAATTCAACGATGGCCGTTCTGAGGAGATCCCCATCATGATTTCCGGGACCATTACCGACGGTTCTGGACGGACATTGACGGGTCAGACGGTAGAGGCCTTTTGGAACTCAGTGGCCCACGCCGCCCCCTTAAGCATGGGATTCAACTGTGCCTTGGGGGCCGATCAACTGCGCCCTCACGTCCAGGAGCTTTCAGGTTTGTGCGAAACCTTTGTTTCGGTCCATCCCAACGCCGGACTTCCCAACGAACTGGGAAGTTATGATGAAACCCCCGAATCCATGGCGGCCAAAATCAGGGAATATGGGACATCGGGCTGGGTCAATATTGTCGGCGGTTGTTGTGGTACCACCCCCGACCATATACGTGCCATTGCCCAGGCGATGAAAGGGATTGCCCCCAGAAAACCTCCCACGCGACAGTACCATGGACGCTTGAGTGGTTTGGAGGCGTTCACCATCACTCCAGGATCGCTGTTCGTCAATGTCGGTGAACGGACCAACGTTGCCGGATCACGCCGTTTTGCCCGCCTGATTCGTGAAGAGGCGTTTGAACCCGCCTTGGACATTGCGCGACAACAGGTTGTGGACGGTGCCAATGTCATCGACATCAACATGGACGATCCCATGCTGAATGCCAGAGAATCCATGGTCCGCTTCCTCAACCTGGTGGCGGCGGAACCGGATATCAGCCGCATCCCCATCATGTTGGACTCCTCCGACTGGGGGGTTTTGGAGGCGGGACTGCAATGCCTTCAAGGCAAGGGGATCGTCAATTCCATCAGCCTCAAGGAGGGTGAGGAGATTTTTCTCAAACAGGCGACCCTGGCCAAACGGTATGGTGCAGCCGTCCTGGTGATGGCCTTCGATGAACAAGGGCAAGCCGATACCCGGGAACGGCGGCGGGCCGTCTGTCGGCGGGCCTATGACCTTCTGGTACACCGGGTAGGGTTGTTTCCCAGTGACATCATTTTCGACGCCAATGTTTTTGCCGTGGCCACCGGCATGGAAGAACACAACGCCTACGCCCTGGATTTTATCGACACGGTTGCCTGGATCAAGGCCAATCTTCCCGGAGCCTTGACCAGCGGCGGCATCAGCAACGTTTCGTTTTCCTTTCGGGGGTTTGAACGGATCCGCGAAGCCATGCACGCCGTCTTTTTATACCATGCCATCCGGGCCGGTCTGGACATGGGGATCGTCAATCCCGGACAACTGGCCCTCTATGAGGCGATACCCACCGAATTAAAAACCTTGGTGGAAGAGATCATTCAAAATCGCGATCCCCAGGCCACCGAACGGTTGCTGGCCGTCGCTGAAAAGTATCGGGCGTCGGGTGAAACCAAAACGGAAACTTCCGATGCTCAGTGGCGGCAGGAACCTGTGGGAAGCCGCTTGACTTACGCCATGGTCAAAGGGGTGACCGAATTTATCGAGGTGGACGTGGAGGAGGCCAGACTGGCCGCCAACCATCCCCTGGAAGTGGTGGAAGGTCCACTCATGGATGGGATGAACCGGGTCGGGGAGCTGTTTGGATCGGGACGGATGTTTCTCCCGCAGGTGGTCAAAAGTGCCCGGGTGATGAAAAAAGCGGTCGCCATCTTGGTCCCCTACATCGAGGCGGCCAAACAACGTCACGGGGACGTTCGCCAAAACCGTATTTTACTGGCGACCGTCAAGGGCGATGTCCACGACATTGGCAAAAATATTGTCAAAATCGTCCTCCAATGCAACAACTATGAGGTCATCGACCTGGGGGTCATGGTCCCCACGGAAACCATCCTGGACGCGGCGGAAAAACACCAAGTGGGGATGATCGGCCTTTCGGGACTCATCACCCCATCCCTGGACCACATGGTGCGCGTCGCCCAGGAAATGGAACGCCGTGGTTTTACCATGCCATTGTTGATTGGCGGTGCCACCACCTCACCATTGCACACCGCCGTTCGCATTGCCCCGGTTTATTCCGGTGCCACAGTCCACGTCAAGGATGCCTCACGGGCCGTCGGCGTTGTGCAACAATTGATCCATCCAGAAAGTCGGATTGGATTCGTCAAGGCGTTGCAAAAAAGCCATGAACAGTTACGCACGCGCCATGAACAGCGAAAAAATCCATGGGTTCCTCTTGAACAGGCGAGAGCTGCCCATTTTATCCCCAACGCATCCCCCTATCGCCCCAGCAAGCCCAACCGTCCTGGCATCCAAGTCATCGATACTATGGATTTGGCTCTGTTGCGGGATTGGATCGATTGGACCCCATTTTTCCACACCTGGGAGATGAAAGGACGCTATCCCGAACTGTTCAATCATCCCGAATCGGGAGCCCAAGCACAGCAGCTTTTCAAGGATGCCCAAACTTGGCTCACCCGTATCATTTCAGAAAAATCTTTGACGGCGAAAGGGGTTTTTGGATTATTCGCCGCCAACACCGTCCATCATGACGATGTGGTGCTTTATGATGATCCCGATGGGAAAAAACCCATCGGCACGTTCTATTTTCTGCGTCAGCAGGAAGAAAAGCCCGAAGGAAAGCATTATTATGCCCTGTCCGATTTTGTGATGGCGCAATCCACGGGCCAGACCGATTGGATTGGTCTTTTCGCCGTCACCGCCGGTCTTGGACTGGAAACGCTGGTGGCAGAATTGGAGGGGCAGAAGGATGATTATGCCGCAATCATGGTCAGGGCACTGGCGGATCGGCTCACCGAGGCATTTGCCGAATGGCTCCATTGTGAAATACGGCGCGACCATTGGGGTTATGCCGCCGACGAAGCTCTCTCACAAAAAGAGATTCTGGCGGAATCCTATCTGGGGATCCGTCCCGCCCCGGGTTATCCTTCCTGTCCCGATCACAGCGAAAAGATCACCCTGTTCAACCTTCTCCATGTGACCGAAACCACGGGTATTCATCTCACCGAAAGTCAGGCGATGCTGCCGCAGGCTGCGGTTTGTGGCACTCTATTTGCGCATCCAGAGTCGCGTTATTTTCATGTAGGCCGGATTATGGCCGATCAAGTCGCCGACTATGCTTTAAGAAAAGGGATCACCCTGGAAACAGCGGAACATTTATTGGCGGCCAATTTGGGTTATGAACCGGAATCATAAAAGCGCGACCCCCTTGCATTGGTTTTTCAACCCCGCTCCCACTGTGGAACATCGCTGGGTCATGGAACGACCCATTGCCCACCGGGGGTTATTCGATCCTGCGCAAGGGATCCCGGAAAACAGTATGGCCGCTTTTCAGCGTGCTGTGGAGGCCGGTTTTTCCATTGAGTTGGATGTACGACTTCTGGCCGACGGACAACTGGCGGTCTTTCATGACCGCGAACTTTGGCGCATGACGGGGGAGATGGGGGCGACGGAGAGACTCACCGCAGCGACCTTTTGCCATCTTAGGTTCTTGTTGGACAATCAACACCCACCGTTGTTGCCGGAGGTTTTGGCGTTGGTGGGGGACAAGGTTGGCGTGCTGGTGGAAATCAAGGATTCTTCGGTGCAGGCGGCCCAGGCGGTCATGCGGGTTGCCCAGGGACATCCTGGCCGTTGGGCGGCACTTTCATTTCACGCTGAGGTGATCGCTTGGTTTGCCAAATATCATCCCCAGGTCACTCGTGGTTTGAACGGCGGCGTTTTTGAGTGGGATTCCGGTTTTTTGTCTGCGTTGGGGATGCGTTCTTTTTTGCACGCCGCCGCGTCACAACCCCATTTTTTGGGTTGTTATCTCAAACGATTGCAAAGCCCCGTGCCACGCTGGCTCCGCTCCCGTGGCCTTCCCCTGATTGCCTGGACGGCCCGATCCCAGGAGGATTACCAAAGTGCCTGTCAATACGGTGATGCGGTCATCTTCGAGGGTTTTTTGCCGGAGAAACACGACATATAAAGGCACCATAAACTATTAAAAGAAAAAAGGGGTCTGGGGGATTGCCCCCAGGGTTTTGACTT
>JADGCQ010000188.1 GCA_015228925.1 Magnetococcales bacterium
AAGTCAAAACCCTGGGGGCAATCCCCCAGACCCCTTTTTTCTTTTAATCGTTTTTTTACCCTAGAGGATTAAATCATGCCGGAACATAACGTCACCGTCCAGGTGATCGGTGCCGGACTCGCCGGTTCGGAAGCGGCATGGCAATTGGCGCAGCGGGGGATCAAAGTCACTCTGCTGGAAATGCGTCCCCTGAAATCAAGCCCCGCCCACCGAACCCGTCTATGCGCCGAACTGGTTTGCTCCAACTCCCTGCGCGGTGGTGACCCCGAACGCAATGCCGTCGGCGTGTTACACGAAGAGATGCGGCGTTTGAATAGCCTTATCCTGGCCGCCGCAGATGCCCATCGTGTTCCAGCAGGTGGCGCACTGGCGGTGGATCGGGAGAATTTTTCCGCGTTTATACATCACCAAATAGAAAATCATCCCAACATCACCCTGACCACCATGGATTGCCATGAGCCGCCCGTCGGCCATCCGTGCATCATTGCCACCGGCCCCCTGACCTCCGATACGCTCATCCCCTGGATGGAGAAAAATTTGGGACAGGATCGGCTTTTCTTTTTTGATGCCCTGGCCCCCATCATCGCCACCGAATCCATCGATATGCGGCAAGCATGGAAACAATCTCGCTATGACAAAGGGGGAGACGATTATATCAATTGTCCCCTAGACCGCGAAACGTATCAGACCTTCGTTACCAGTCTGCACACCGCAGCCACCGCAGAATTGCATGAATTTGAAAAAGAGATACCGTTTTTTGAAGGGTGTCTCCCCATCGAGGTCATGGCCGCCCGTGGTCTGGATACCCTGCGCTTTGGTCCCATGAAACCCGTCGGTTTGGCCAATCCCCACGATGGCGGACGCAGACCTTGGGCGGTGGTCCAACTACGCCAGGATAACCAATCGGCGACTCTCTGGAATATGGTGGGTTTCCAAACCCGTATGACCTGGCCAGAACAAAAACGTATTTTTCGGATGATCCCAGGGCTGCAAGAGGCTGAATTTGAACGGTTGGGGGCGATGCATCGCAATACTTACATCAACAGCCCGCTGGTTTTGGATCGCTATTTGCGATTGCGCCATCGGCCCGAATTGTTTTTTGCCGGTCAGATTACCGGTGTCGAAGGTTATGTGGAATCGGCAGCTTCCGGGTTGCTTGCCGGTGTTTTCATGGCCGCTCAGTTGCGCACCGGCCAATTGCCTGCATTGCCACCCGTGACAACCGCCATTGGATCCCTTTTGAACCATGTTACCCAAAAGCCGGAGAAAACATTTGAACCCATGAATGTCAACTTTGGCCTGTTTCCACCATTGGCTGCCCAGGCGTCAAAAAAGCAACGCAAACCCCTGTTGGCGCAGCGCGCATTGGCCGATTTGGATCCCTGGTTGCAACTGATTTGTAACAGAACCTTGACATGATGAATGAATTGCAATAACTGTTGACTCCTTTTTGCTTGGCGTTTCGTCGGGGAAGGAAACATCATTACGGAGCGGATTGTCAGGAATCTTTATCGTCGCTGAAAAAACGGACCCTAAATTGCATTATTCGTCGAAAATGCCGACCCACAGGGTTTATCGTCAAATTGGTGACTTGAAAAAAGAGGACGTATGCTTTCTGGACCTACAAGAATCAGGAACAATCGAACCTGCGCCACGAGGATCCGAACCAAACCTGCTAAAGTGGAAAGGCAGTCTCGGGAGAAGAAATTCCCGACGTTGCTCTTCGGAATTGTAACCGTCGGGTTGATTGCCACCCACGGTGTCCTGAGTGCCAGTACCTCTGGGGGGGTTCCCACCGATTACCTGGGCTGGTTGTTGCGCACGGAGTTGTCGCACACCCAAATACAGACCGATCCCGGCCATGTGGGTGAACGTCGCGCCACAGCCGACGATGCGTCTTCGACGGCCCAGGCCGATGCCGATGCGCTATCGGCGCAGGAGTCCATACATCTGGCCTCTTTGCGAAACCCGGCGGTCCGTCTGGATCGTGCCCGTCCGCTGCTTCCCGAACACAACCAAGTCGTCATTGAGCGGATTTCACGGGGTGATACCCTGTCATCGGTGTTGCAACGGCAAAACATCTCCTTGAGGACGATTTATGCCATAGCGCGTGGTGCCCGGCCCGTTTTTAATCTTTCGGCCAACCTGCAAACGGGCAAGTTGGTCAAGCTGATGTTTGACCGCAGCGGCCAGTTGATTTCGGTGGCCTACCCTATGGACGAGGGGGCTACCCTGGTCGTCAAAAGGGTGGAACAGGGCGATTTTAAGGGTACTGTCGAGAAGGGTGACATTGGTGTTGCAAGCTTGTCCAGCGACACAAGTACCCGGTTGCCGAACTCTGATCAAAAAGCGGACGGTCAACCTTCGGCAGTTGTTTCGACGGTGCCAGAGACGGTGCCAGATGGTCAGGCGGTTTCCCAATCCCAGGGGATGGTGGCATCGGCGGGTTTGCCCAAGGATGATGCGAAATCTGCACCTGCCACAAGTTCCATTCCCATCAAGGTTAAGTCTGGGGATTATTTGACGGGGATTTTGGCCTCCCGCAACATTGACGAAACCATTGCCATGGAGGTCGCCAGGGCTTCCAAGCCGGTGTACGATTTGGCCCGTATGCTTCAGCCTGGTAAGATTTTGAATGTGGATTTGTCGCCGGAAGGTTTGCTCCTGGCCCTTTCCTATCCTGTGGACGATGAGAGTATCTTTTGGCTGCGCAATGATGGCAACAATGGCTTTGTCCCCAAGATTGAAAAGAAGGTTTTTCACAGCCGTCTGGAGACCGTTTCCGGGACCATCAGGACCGATGGTTCATTGTTTGCGGCTGGCGGTCGTTCCGGTTTGACGCATTCCCAATCGGCTGCGTTGGTGGATTTGTTTGAGTGGGATATCGACTTTGCCCGCGACATTCGTGCAGGGGACAGTTTTTCGGTGGTGCGCGAAGTCAGGTACTACGAGGGTAAACGTTCTGGTGATGGCCGCATCATCGCTGCGGAATTTATCAACCAGGGGAAAGCCCATCGTGTGGTGTACTATACCAGCCCCAAGGGTGAGTCGGGCTATTATGAGGCGGATGGGCAGAGCATTCGTAAGATGTTCATCCGTGCCCCTGTGGATTTCCGTCGTATTTCGTCACTGTTCTCTTCCAACCGCAAGCACCCGGTTTTTGGGTTTACCCGGGCACACAAAGGTGTTGACTATGCGGCGGACATGGGTACTCCAGTGCGTGCTGCGGCGGATGGTGTTGTAATCCACGCCGCAGTTAAGAGTAGTTTTGGCAAGTTGATTTTGATTCGTCACAACGGCAAGTATACGACGGCCTATGCCCATTTGCATCGTTATTCCAATGGCATACGACCGGGAACCCGTGTCAGGCAAGGTCAGGTGATCGGCCAAGTTGGGATGACAGGTGCCACGACCGGTCCCCATCTGCACTATGAAGTTCGTGTTTATGATAAGCAGGTCGATCCGCTGTCGGTACAGATGGCGGCGGCTGATCCCGTAAGCCAAAGGTACATCAGCGATTTTAGAGCCAAGACATCGCCGTTGTTGGCCATGTTGAAGTCGGGCGGCACCAACAAGGTGGCCTCTTTGACAACCGATCAACGTCTGCGTTAGTTTTCTCCTTTGAATACCCCCGTTTGGACCGTCCGAAAACTGCTGCAATGGAGCAGTTCTTGGTTGGCCAAGCGGGGCGTTGCTTCCCCACGGCTTGATGCCGAAATTCTTCTTGCCGATACCCTTCAGATTCAGCGTATTGGGTTATTTTTAGATCCTGACCGTCCCCTGACCCAGGATGAACTCAGTGCCTTCAAGGTTTATCTCAAGCGTCGTGAAGCCCGCGAACCGGTTGCCTACATTGTCGGGAAGAAAGATTTTTGGAAAGATACTTTCGTGGTCAATCGCCATGTTCTTATTCCCCGTCCTGAGACGGAGACCTTGCTGGAGAGTGTTTTAGGTCGTTATGTCCAGCGGGATGAACCTTTGCGGTTTCTCGAAGTGGGTTGTGGTTCTGGGGCGTTGTTGATCAGCCTTCTCAAGGAGTACCCCCAGGCGGAAGGTGTGGGTTTGGATATCAGTCGGGAAGCCCTCGGCGTCTGTGTTCAGAATGCGCAACGGTTGGCGGTTGATCAGAGAGTCCAATGGATTGAATCTGATTTGTTGGCAGCCTTTTCGGGAGGGTATGCTGTTGATGCCATTGTTTCCAATCTTCCTTACATTGCCCAGGATGAGTTATCTGGTTTACAACCGGAAATTTGGCTTCACGAACCGCATTTGGCTTTGGATGGCGGTGTGGATGGGCTTAAACTGATTCGACGTATGATTCCGTCTGCCCGGGATGTTCTCAAACCGGGGGGGGGATTGGCACTGGAGATCGATTCACGCCAGGAGAACGCGGTGATGGCTTTGTTTCACGAGGCGGGTTACGTGGCGGTGGAAACACTCAAAGATTGCCATCGTGTTCCCAGAGTTGTCCTTGGTTTATTGCCCATCTAAATATTATTAAAAGAAAAAAGGGGTCTGGGGGATTGCCCCCAGGGTTTTGATTT
>JADGCQ010000189.1 GCA_015228925.1 Magnetococcales bacterium
ACGTTCACTTTGGACCTTCAATCTTTCAGAGATATCATTGAAGGAGATAACGGCACCGACCCGTTGTCCATCACGCCAGATCGGGGTGCTGTGATACTCCGCTGGGAAGGCGGCACCATCCTTGGTCCAAAACACCTCATCGTCGATGCGACAGGAAAGCCCCTCGGTAAAGGATTTGGTCATCCAGCATTCGTGGGCTGGATAGTCGGAACCATCGGGACGCGCGTGGTGGAAAAGCGCGTGGGCGGAAGAACCCAGCAATTCTTCCTCCGAGTAGCCCAGCAAAGCCACACATTGCGGATTGGCAAAACTGACGATGCCATGGATATCGACGCCAAATACCCCTTCTCCCACGGAGGTCAATAAAAGGCGCGTCCGTTCCTCGCTGATACGCAACGCTTGGGTTCTCTCGGCAACCATCTCCTCCAACTGGTCTTTGTAGACCGATAGTTCTTTTCGGGCAAGTTCGATGTCTTCGGCAAGACTCAGGGCTGCCAGTTTTCCCTGGCGCAGCTTTCCTCTGGAGTCTTCGGTCGATGGTGTATCGGCAAGAAAAACATCGTCGGCTTGTAACGTGTCGAACGGCAACGGTTGCCCCAATGCCCGGGCCATGTCATTGATGCGACCTTTCAACTCGATGATGCGTAGCTCCCGCCCGATGGCCAAGCGGTTGAAACGTTCCGACTCAGCATTGGCCTCCTGGGCAACCCTGGCCGCTTCGCGCAGCTCCGCCTCACGTTGACGGGTAGCGATTTCGGCCTGATTGCGCGCCGCCAACATGATGTTGTAAGCATTGAGTACCTTACCCAGTTCATCGGTACGATCCCATTGCAGCGGCGTCTCAATTTGCATCTCCATGGGACGCTCGATAGCACATCGGAACTCCTCCAATGGGCGACCGATCACAATCCGAACGCCGACGAGGGTACCCGCCGACAAAGCTGCCAACAGTGTCAGTAGAATGGTGCCATTGACCTTGAGGTGTTGAAGCATGATGGCACGGATACCATCATCATGAACCGTGACGACCAGTTTGCCGATGATCACAGGGCCAGAGGCCGATTGGTGACGCAAAGGATATTCCAAACGAAAATCGGGAGAACGTGGCGGTTCCCCAGGATCTCCCGCCGAAGCCAGAATTTCTCCCTCTTTGCCGATCACTTCCGCCGCATGAAAAAACGGCAGACGACTTTGCTCTGCCAGCAGGAGACGAATGCGTTCAAGATCAAACTCCCAAACGGCATCGACGATGGCGGCCCCCTGCACGTCCACCAACCGGGACAAACTCTCTACCAGTCGCATCCGTTCGCCACGGTAAAAATCTAATTCCAAAACCAGAAACAACGCCAGAACCGCCACCACTGTCAGGGAAAGAAGAATCCGCAACAGTTTACCGCTAAGACTCTGGCCCCGCACGAATGATACCATGCCCATTTTCCCCTTTCCGGCTTGGAATTGCTGCCTGGAATTTCCTGGATAGAATGTTTATTTTTCGAGAATAGTACACTATACTCGTTATAGTTCCAACCATGGCAATCAACATGGTGGTGGTAAATTGGGTGCGTTGGTGAGAACGTTGGCTGCCATCGCTCGGTTCACTTGTGACCTCAAGAAACAGATCCTATGAACCTTACACGCATTTTTTGGATCATCCTACTGATGACAGGTTGGACGCCTTGGGCCGCCGCCGAGGAAAAACTGTTGAAGGCCGACTACCGACCACGCCCCCCTGAAATGATCGTCGGCGAGGGAGAACAGATTTCCGGTCCCCTCAAAGACATCCTGGACGAGGCGGCTGCCCGAAACGGATTCCGGGTAGAATGGCATGTCGTCCCATTCCCAAAGAGCCTGCATGATTTGGAGGTTGGGAGCGTAGATCTTGTTCCCCGCGTTATTCGGACAACGGATCGCGAAAACTTTGTTCAGTTTCTCGGCCCCATCGGCTATCAGGACAAAGACATTCATTTTTTGGTACACAAAGGACAGGAAAGCCGTATCCGTGTCTACGAGGATTTGCACTCCCTGGTGGTGGGGGTCAAACTGAAGACTGCCTATTTTGATCCCTTCGATGGCGATAAGGCCATCCGCAAGGAAACCTCATCCGACGATTCCAGCTTGGCCCGAATGTTCATCGGTGGACGTTTTGAGACCATCGCATTGTTGGATCGTCCGGCGATGGAGGGGGTGTTGGCGGGACTGGATTTCAAGGATTATGCCTTCGCCGACTACCATTTTCACCAAAAAATCGGCAATTTCTACGGCATGTCAAAAAAATCTCCTCATGCCGCTTCGTTCCCTGCCCTGAACGCAACCTTGGCTGAGATGAGTGCTTCGGGCAGAGTGACCGAGCTGTATAAAATTCATAGCGTGGATCCTCCCATATTGAACCCCTGAAGGGGGGCAAATTCTATGACAAAATGTGCCCTAAACTTCAGAACTATTTATTTTCCCATCGACAGGAAATAAACATGGGCTTTGACCTTTTTGAAAATGAAAATGCTGCCATCGATGCGGCAACAACCCTTCTGGACCAACGGGACGCCTCTACGGAAGACTTGGCCGCTGGATTGGCAACCCTTTTGAAAGACTATAAAAAACTTTTTAAGGGAAGCCAGCGGTTGATGCGGATGAGCGACCGCAGCGAAGAGAAAATCAAACAGGCCCATACCCAGATCCAAACACAACAGCAAGCTTTGAGTGAGGCACATGCCCAACTTTCCGGTCATGCCGTAGCTTTGGAACGGACCGTTTTGGAACGTACTGCGGATCTTGTAAAAACTCAGGAAAAACTTGAAAAACTGGTCTCGCTCGGCATTTCCCTCGCGGCTGAGCGTTCTTTGGATTCTTTGTTGGAAAATATTCTCCAAGGAGGGAAGAACCTGACCCATGCGGATGCCGGAACACTCTATCTTCGGACCCCAGAAGACAATCTCCGGTTCAGCATCGTCCGAACCGATTCTCTGGGAATCGCCATGGGAGGCCCTGGCGGCACTCCGGTCTTCTTGCCCGCCGTCATGTTGAAAGATCCCGCTACCGGCGAACCCAACCATCGCAACGTCGCCAGTTATTCCGCCCTTTCCGGCGAAACCGTGGTCATCGATGATGCCTACAGTTCGGATCGATTTGATTTTTCAGGCGTGCGTCAGTTTGACCAGGGGACCGGGTACCGTTCGCAATCATTCCTCACTGTTCCTCTCAAACCGCGCCAGGGCAAAGTGATCGGTGTTCTTCAGCTTATCAACGCCATGGATATCAAAACAGGCAAAGTGATCCCTTTTGACCCGGATATCGTCAAGTTTGTAGAGGCTTTGGCGGCGCAAGCCTCCATGACTCTGGACAACCAAACACTTCTTCAATCCCAAAAAGAACTTTTCAACGCCTTCATTCGCCTGATTGCCTCCGCTATTGACGATAAGTCCCCTTATACCGGTGGTCATTGCGAACGTGTGCCGGAGTTGGCAAAAATGTTGGCCGAGGCGGTATGCCGCATCAACCATGGCCCCTTTGCCGATTTCAATATGACCCCCGACGAACATGGTGCCATGCATCTGTCGGCTTGGTTACACGATTGCGGCAAGGTCACGACGCCAGAATATGTGGTAGACAAGGCCACCAAATTGGAAACCATATACAACCGCATCCACGAGGTGCGTATGCGCTTCGAGGTGCTGTACCGCGACGCCGAGATTGCCTATCTCAGGGGGGTCATGGAAGATTGGAAAAAAAGAGACCATCTGCAAACGGTATGGGATGCGCGAGTAAAAAAACTTCAGGAAGATTATGCGTTCATTGCCGAATGCAACGTCGGCGGAGAGTTTATGGCACCGGATAAAAAAGAGCGTGTCAAAGAGATCGCCCAGCAAACATGGACGCGACATTTTGATGACCGCATCGGCCTCTCCCACGCCGAACTCAAACGGAAAGGGGACGTTGCCAAAAATGCCGACTCCATCACGGAACGGCTACTCGACGACAAACTGGAACATATTATCCCACGGGAACGCGACACAAAAAAACGAGACTCTGAATTGGGCATCCAGATGCCCACCCCCCAACATCTCTACAACATGGGGGAAATCTATAACCTCTGCATTGATCGCGGCACTTTGAATGCCGAAGAACGTTATAAAATCAATGAGCATGTCGTCCAAACCCTGGCCATGCTCAGTCAACTTCCCTTCCCTGAAGGGATGGAGCGTGTCCCCGAATATGCGGGGGCGCACCACGAAACCATGATCGGATCGGGTTATCCCCGCAAGTTAACGCATGACGACATGTCGGTTCCGGCACGCATCATGGCCATCGCGGATATTTTTGAGGCGTTGACCGCGACAGATCGGCCCTATAAAGAACCCAAAACCTTGAGCCAAGCGGTACGAATCATGAGCTTCATGAAAAAAGACAAACACATCGATCCCGACCTATTCCGTATCTTTTTAGAAAGTGGTGTCTTCCTCAAGTATGCCACTAAGTTTTTGGAACCAAGCCAGATGGATGAAGTGGATATTACCCAGTTTCTTGAATAAAAAAGCCG